>NZ_CP180556.1:2765489-3130978 GCF_047778125.1 Neptuniibacter sp. QD29_5 | reverse complement strand
TCGCTTTTTGGAGAGTGACGTCAGGGTAGGGGCCAAATGCTAATTTTTTCTCTTTGCCATTAAATCGGTATTTCAGGTAGAAGAGTTTAGAACCACTTTTCTTGATGAGTAAATACATTCCTTTCTCATCTGAGAGTTTGTAGTCCTTCTCTCTGGGTTTAGCAGATTTGATGGTTCTATCCGTCAGTGGCACAGCATACTCCTTTAGCTGTAATTGGGGGCCTTGGTTTTGGTGATAGGTAAAGGCCCCCGATAAAGCCCCAATTAGGTGAGGGCTTTCAATAAACTTGTTGGAAGTCACTGGAATAGAGAGTAGACCGCAAGCCTTGGTATTTCAAGGCCTGCGGGACCTGTTAGGAAGTCACAGGATTTGTGTTTGGTGGAGATGGCGGGGGTCGAACCCGCGTCCGTCAATCCTCCGCCTCAAGATCTACATGTTTAGGCTTCTCTATTGAGTTAACCCGTCACGACCCGAGAGCCAGGGTGTTATGGGCGAGCCTTTTTAAGTTTTAACCGTTCAGCTTAAGGCGAAGCATCCGGGCGATTCTGTCTCGAATGATACCGCAAAATCCTTTAGTTACAGACACCTGAAGGAGCGGCACAAGCTGACTTATGCAGCTAGAGCGTAGTTATCGTCGTTAGCAACTATAACTGTGTAGTGAGGGATTTACGAGATCCACTACATTCTCGACATGCACCTAAGGTTTTGTAATCAGCGTCGAAGCCAAGTCATCCCCAGATAGCTCGCGATTATACCTATTGTGTTAGGTATAGACGAGTAGATTGTGAAGCTTCGACCCAATTTTTTTGTGCAAGTTCCTTTAGAGCTTTGTTGGAGAAACTAAAAAGGGGTTGGAATGGTTGCTGCGATGGAAAAGGGGTCGGTAAAGAAGGGGGTATAGAGGTTGTGCTATGGCAGCTATTTAGCTGCCATAAGGCGTTGTTTTTGACGAGCCCAGTCTTTGTCTTTGTCTGCGGCACGTTTATCGTGTTGCTTCTTACCTTTGGCTAGCGCAATTTCGCACTTGATACGATTGCCTTTCCAGTAAAGGGAGAGTGCTACACAGGTGAAGCCTTTAGCTTCTGTCGCGTTGATGATTTTTACCAGCTCACGATGGTTAAGTAGTAGTTTACGATCACGGGTTGGATCTGCGACTACGTGGGTGCAGGCTGTTTTAAGTGGAGTGAAGTGTGCACCGACTAACCAAGCTTCGCCTTTGTGGATAACCACGTAGGATTCCACCAGTTGCGCGCGTCCTTCGCGAAGGCTTTTTACTTCCCAGCCAGTCAGAACTAGACCTGCTTCGAATTTATCCGAAATCAGGTATTCGTGACGTGCTTTTTTGTTTTGACAAATTGTGTTGCCCGATGGGGCTTTCTTTTTCTTGGCCATGGCGGGCGATTATATAGATCAGGCTTGCTAAGGGAAAGCGCCTTGCAATCAGGGAAAACTATTTCTATTTGTTCATATACTTCTACAAAGTTCTGAATGTGCAAACTGCACAATAAAAAGCTCTGTTTTTGTTATCTAAAACAGGGGAAATCCCTAAAGTTATAGGGAGCTAGCGGGGTGTGCACTTTTTGAGCAGTCAACGATGTACTTAATAAGGAAAAAGTGAAAGAATTTGCGTTTTTTCGCGACTAACCCCCCAGAAGAGTAGCAGTTCATGCAGGAAAAGAAGTCTATCCACGGTGCTTGGGCATCTCGTTGGATCTTTATTTTGGCGGCCACTGGTTCGGCAGTTGGCTTAGGTAATATTTGGAAGTTCCCATATATTGCGGGCGAAAATGGTGGCGGTGCGTTCGTACTGGTATACCTTGTCTGTATCTTGATGGTTGGTGTCCCAATCATGATGGCAGAGGTCTTCATCGGTCGACGTGGTAGGCAAAGTCCTATCAATGCTATGAAAGATGTGGCGATAGAAGCCAATCATTCAGGGAAATGGTCATTTGTTGGTTGGATGGGTGTACTAGCCGGCTTTATGATCTTCTCGTTCTACTCTGTAGTTGCGGGTTGGGTGCTTTATTACATTGCTGGTATGGGTACTGGCGATTTCATCGCTATTGGTAGTGATGATGCGGGTAAAGTCTTCAATGACTTGCTAGCTGATCCTCAGACATTGCTGATCTGGCATACGATCTTTGTTGCAATGGTAATGGTGGTTATCGTTGGTGGCGTTAAGAAAGGTCTTGAGAATGCTGTTAAGCTATTGATGCCTGCGCTATTTATCCTTCTATTGATCATGCTTGGTTACTCCATGCAGACAGAAGGCTTCTCTCAAGGTTTTGATTTCCTATTCCACTTCGACTTCTCGGAGCTGAGTTGGAATGCTGTATTGATCGCGTTAGGTCACTCTTTCTTTACCCTATCTCTGGGTATGGGTGCGATTATGGCGTACGGCTCATATATGCCTAAGAAGACATCTATCGGTGGTTCTGTAATCACAATCGCTGCAATGGATACGATCGTTGCTTTGATTGCTGGTCTGGTTATCTTCCCGATCGTATTTGCTAACGGCATGGATCCTGGTGCGGGTCCTGGTCTGATGTTTGTAACGCTACCTGTTGCTTTTGGTCAGATGCCTGGCGGTCAGATCTTTGGTTTCGTATTCTTCTTGCTTGTAGGTATTGCTGCTTGGACTTCAGCTATCTCTCTAATCGAACCAGCAGCTGCTTGGTTGGTTGAGAAGTTTGGCTGGAGCCGTGTTCCTGCGTGTATCGCGCTAGGCCTAGTTGTTTGGGGCTTAGGTATCGCTGCGCTAGGTTCATTCAACTTCATCTCTGACTTCAAGATGATGGGCTTCAATGTCTTTGATTTCCTAGACTTTATGACGGCTAATGTCATGTTGCCATTGGGTGGATTGTTCATCGCAATCTTCGCGGGTTGGTTTGTAACTCGTAAAATGGCCGAAGATGAATTGGCAATCTCCTCTCCTTTACTGTTCAATGCATGGTATATTGCGCTGCGATATGTATCGCCAGTAGCGGTAGCTGTAATCTTTATTCTCAACCTAGTTGAGAAGTTGAAGTAAAGGAATGAAAAAAAGGCATGACTCAGGTAGATCGCAGTGCATTGGTATTGCACACTGCAGAAGAGATGTTTGATCTCATAAATGATGTAGCACGATATCCTGAGTTTTTGCCCTGGTGCGCTAGCACCGAGATTATAAGTCGCACCGACGATGAGTTGGTTGCGACTTTATTCCTTTCTAAAGGTGGCTTGAAATATAGCTTCACTACCCGAAATCAGCTGAACCGCCCTGTAAGCATGACACTTGAATTGGAAGAGGGGCCCTTTTCCCGCTTGAGTGGTGTGTGGGATTTCAAACCGCTTAGTGATGAAGCGTGTAAAGTAAGCTTAAGCTTACAGTTTGAGTTCTCGGGTAAAATTGCTTCTATGGCGATGAGTAAGGTTTTTAACCAAGTTGCAACGACTATGGTTGATGCCTTTGTAACCCGCGCAGATCAAGTATACGTTTAAGAGAAAGTGTCACTATGAATGTTGAAGTCGCTTATGCCCTTCCTACAGAGCAAAAAATCATAGCTTTAACTGTGGCTGACGATTGCACTGCTTATGATGCGGTTATTCAGTCTGGCATTGTGGAGCTTTATCCACAGATCGATCCTGAGAATGATCCTATGGGTATCTTTGCTAAAGCAATCAAGAACCCTAAAGAGACAATTTTGCGGGAAGGACAGCGTGTTGAGATTTATCGCCCTTTAATTGCTGATCCGAAGGAAGCAAGGGCTAAGCGCGCAGCTAAGGTGAAAGCAAAGAAAGAAGCTGAATAAGCTGCACGCCTGCGTAGCTAAGATTTAGCTGCGCTTACCACCTGGACGGAAGTCTCCGTTTAAGCCCTTTAGCTTGCCATCAGTGAAGTATAAAGAGATGCGCTCTTTGATGTAGCTGCCATCGTCACCACTTTTCTTCGTGTATAGGTAATCCCAACGGCCTTCGTGGAAGGTGTCAGTGATTAACGGTGAACCCATGATAAAGCGAACTTGGCTTTGGCTCATGCCAGGGCGAAGCTGGTCTACCATCTCTTGAGTTACAACATTACCCTGCGGGATGTCGATTTTATAAACACCAGGGAAACCAGAACAACCGGTCAGAGTCAGTGCTACAGTAAAAGTTGTAGCAATTAGTAGTTTTTGCATCAGAATTTTGCTTCCACTATTGTGCGTAAATGCGGATAATAAAGTTTCGTGCGCTATTGAACAAGCAATTCAGCTTCCGCATGATTATGTAATCACCAACAGCTTAGAGAATAAATAACTATGTCACTTGAAAATCAGGAACTAAGAAAAGCAGGTCTGAAGGTAACTTTACCTCGTGTAAAAATTTATCAGATCTTGGAACAAGCGGGTGAAGGTGATCACTTTAGCGCGGAAGATATTTATAAGTTGCTGATGGAAAAAGGTGAAGATGTTGGTTTGGCAACGGTTTACCGTGTACTAACCCAGTTTGAAGCTGCTGGTCTAGTAACGCGTCACCACTTTGAAGGTGGTCACTCTGTATTTGAATTGGCGCGTGACGAAGAGCACGACCACATTGTTTGCGTAAAAAGTGGCATCGTAAAAGAATTTAACGATCCTCGTTTGAATGAGCTTCTAAACGAGATCGCTGAGTCTATGGGCTTCACTGTTACTGACCGTACTATTTACCTATACGGCGTACACAAAGACGCAGACGAAAAATAAGCAATACTTGCTCTGGTGACAACTAAAAAGCCCGCTACTAGCGGGTTTTTTAGTGTATGGAATACCCTTCCAAAAACTATGTGTATGGGGCTTGAGATCTAGATTGCTTGAGCAAGCATCTCTTTAGCATGCTCGATAGAGCGCTCTGTAATATCAATCCCACCCAGCATACGTGCAACCTCTTGAACACGACTGTCCGCGCAAAGTTGATTGATTTGCGTGTGAGTGGTCTTTTTGTCTGTTTGTTTGCTTACAAATAGGTGCTGATGGCCTTGGCTAGCGACTTGCGGTTGGTGGGTTACGCACAGGATTTGTGCCTTCTCTCCCAACTGCCTTAAAAGACGGCCCACAACTTCGGCAATCGCGCCACCAATACCTACATCGACTTCATCAAAGATTAGTGTCGAGGTGGTGGAGGTTTGTGCTGTGATCACTTGGATAGCAAGACTGATACGTGATAGCTCACCACCTGATGCGATTTTGCCTAATGGTTTTGGTGGTTGGCCTGCATTGGTAATAATCAGGAACTCTACTTCTTCCAAACCGTTCAGACTTGGTTTTTCTAAAGCGGTTAATGCAACAGACATCTGCGCAGATGGCATGCCTAAATTATGCAGTTGTTGATCGACTAGTTTGCCTAGCTTTTTAGCGGCGGCTGAGCGTTTGGTGCTTAACTTGTTAGCGTAAGCGAGGTATTCAGTTTTGGCTCTCTCAACATCAAGGGCGAGTTGCTCTAACTCTTCGTCAGAGCGACTTAGGCTGGATAGTTCTTGGCTAAGTGATTGATGGAACTCGCAAAGTTTATCTGGGTTGATGCGGTGCTTGCGTGCAATCTCGTAGATCGTTGATAAGCGTTCTTCGACATCTTGTTGTCTGCTTGGGTCAACATTGACGCGATCCATATAGTGGCGGATCTCGTTGCTGGCTTCTTCAACTTGGATTAATGCCGAGTTCAGCATCTCGTTGGCTTGTCGAACTGAGGGCGATTCTGATTGAATTTCAGATAGAAGCTGCAGGCAGTGATTCAATTGTTGTACGCAGTTGGCGTCATCGCTATCGCTGGCTAGATTTATTAGTTGGTGGCCGGTGCTTAGAATACTCTCGGCATTAGCTAAGGTTTTTTGCTCTTCTTCCAGTTGCTTTAGTTCGCCATCGGCTAAGGCGAGTTGGTCTAACTCTTCAATCTGATAGCTTAATAGCTGTACGCGTGCTGTTTGTTCGGCGCTTTGCTCAGAGAGGCGTTTTAACTCGCTATCAAGCTTATGCCATTGCTGGTAGCTATTGTGAACTTGACTGACCAGTTTGGTCTGTCCGGCAAAGTTATCGAGTAGTGTGCGGTGATGATCTTTTTTCAGTAGGCGCTGGTGTTCATGTTGACCATGAATAGCAATCAGCAGCTCTCCTAGGCTTTTCACTAAGCTGGCAGGCGATGGGCGGCCATTGATATAGCAGCGTGAACGCCCCTCTTTAGTGATCACTCTGCGCAGTATGCATTCACCGTCATTGTCTAAATCATTCTCTGACAGCCATTGAGAGGCTTCAGGGATGCTATCTATGTTGAAGCTTGCTGTGATGTCGGCTTTCTCAGCGCCTTGACGTACGGCACCGCTCTCTGCGCGGTTACCTAAGGCTAGGCCTAGGGCGTCGAGCATAATCGATTTACCCGCACCTGTTTCACCGCTGACTACGGTCATGCCTTGGCTTAGTTCCAGATCTAGGTGATCAACAATGGCAAAGTCACAAATAGATAATTGATTCAGCATAATAAAATACATGTGTTTTTATACAGTGGTTTCTGTATAAGTCATATTTTGATCGGATGCAATCTTTATCTGAAATTAGCGTAAAAAAATCGAATTTATCTGTTGAAAGCGATCTCTTTGTCCCCATATTCAAGAGCAATTGATATTAACACCCAACAGACGCCCTCGAGTTTATTGAATGGGCTGGCTGGAGAGCACAATGGCAAACGAAGAACTGAACCCAGTAGAAGAGCAGAAAGTTGAGCAGCCAGAAGAGGTTGTAGCAGCGGAAGAAGCACAAGAAGAAAACGCTGAGCAAGGCGAAGCGGAACAGGTTGCTGCAGAAGAGACTGCTCAAGATGCGGATAAATTGGCGGCTGACTTGGCTGCAGCAGTAGCTGAGGTTGAGACGCTAAAAGATCAGATGCTACGTGTTCAGGCTGATGCTCAGAATGTTCGTCGTCGTGCTGAACAGGATGTAGAAAAGGCGCATAAGTTTGGCGTAGAGAAGTTTGCCAACGAAATGTTGCCAATCGTTGATAGCCTAGAGCGCGCTATCGAAGCCTTCGGTGATGACGCAGCGGTTAAGCCGATGAAAGAAGGCGTTGAGATGACTATGAACATGTTCCTATCTGGTTTGGCTAAATTCCAGATGGAGCAAGTTAACCCTATGGGCGAAGCATTTGATCCGGCACTGCACCAAGCGATGTCTATGGTTGAGTCACCAGATGCGAAGCCAAATACAGTTATTGCAGTAATGCAGAAAGGTTACACATTGCACGGCCGTTTAGTGCGCCCTGCGATGGTTGTTGTGGCTAAAGCTTAAGGTACGTTAGGCAAATTTAATTTTGGTTTCAGCCTTGAAACCCTGCGAAACGTACTTATATAGATTTCATACTGACTAGTAAGTCACTTATAGAATTAATCACTGTCCGTCAGAACGGGCAGTTTAGAAAGAATTGGAGCAGATACAAATGGGTAAAATCATCGGTATTGACTTAGGAACTACAAACTCTTGTGTTTCTATCCTAGACGGCGATACATCTAAAGTAATTGAAAATGCTGAGGGTGATCGTACTACACCTTCTATCATCGCTTACGCTGATGAAGGTGAAATCTTAGTTGGTCAGCCTGCAAAGCGTCAGGCGGTTACTAACCCAGACAACACACTATTTGCTATCAAGCGTCTAATCGGTCGTCGTTTTAAAGATGATGTTGTACAGAAAGACATCAAAATGGTGCCATACAAGATCGTTGAAGCTGACAACGGTGATGCTTGGGTTGAGGTTAAAGGTGAGCAACTGGCTGCACCTCAGATCTCTGCAGAAATTCTGAAGAAAATGAAGAAGACTGCTGAAGACTACCTAGGCGAGACAGTAACTGAAGCCGTTGTAACTGTACCTGCTTACTTCAACGATGCTCAGCGTCAGGCGACTAAAGATGCGGGTAAAATCGCTGGTCTAGAAGTTAAGCGTATCATCAACGAGCCAACTGCAGCTGCTCTTGCATACGGTATGGACAAGTCTAAAGGCGACAAAACTATCGCTGTATATGACCTAGGTGGTGGTACTTTCGATATCTCTATCATCGAGATCGCTGAAGTAGATGGCGAGCACCAGTTCGAAGTACTTTCTACTAACGGTGATACGTTCCTAGGTGGTGAAGACTTTGACCTACGTTTGATCGAGTTCTTGGCTGATGAGTTCAAGAAAGACACTGGTATCGATCTACACAACGATCCACTAGCGCTTCAGCGTCTAAAAGAAGGTGCTGAGAAAGCTAAAGTAGAACTATCTTCTGCACAGCAGACTGACGTTAACCTACCTTACATCACTGCTGATGCTACAGGTCCAAAACACCTTAACGTTAAGATCACTCGTGCGAAGCTTGAGTCTCTAGTAGAAGAGCTAGTTCAGCGCTCTCTAGAGCCATGTAAGATCGCTCTACAAGATTCTGATCTAAGCGCATCTGAAATCGACGAAGTTATCTTGGTTGGTGGTCAGACTCGTATGCCAATGGTTCAGGAAAAAGTTGCTGAATTCTTCGGTAAAGAAGCGCGTAAAGACGTTAACCCTGACGAAGCTGTAGCAATGGGTGCTGCGATTCAAGGTGCGGTACTAGCAGGTGACGTTAAAGACGTTCTACTACTAGACGTAACGCCTCTAACGCTTGGTATCGAAACTATGGGTGGCGTAGCTACTCCAGTAATCGAGAAGAACACGACTATCCCAACTAAGAAGTCTCAGATTTTCTCTACTGCAGATGACAACCAGAACGCTGTAACAATTCACGTTGTACAGGGTGAGCGTAAGCAAGCGGCACAGAACAAATCTCTAGGTCGTTTCGATTTGGCTGAGATCCCACCAGCACCACGCGGTGTGCCTCAGATCGAAGTAACTTTCGACCTTGATGCCAACGGTATCCTAAACGTATCTGCGCAGGATAAAGCGACTGGCAAACAGCAGTCTATCGTAATCAAAGCATCTTCTGGTCTAAGTGATGACGAGATCGAGCAGATGGTAAACGATGCAGAAGCTCACGCTGAAGAAGACAAAAAGTTTGAAGAGCTGACTACTGCTCGTAACCAGGGTGACGCGATGGTTCACTCTGCTAAGAAGACAATGGAAGAAGCTGGCGACAAAGCGACTGACGAAGAGAAAGCAGCTGTTGAAGCAGCAACTGCTGAGCTTGAAGAAGCGCTTAAAGGCGACGACAAAGACGCTATCGAAGCTAAAACTACTGCACTTACTGAAGCGATCTCTGGTGTTGCTCAGAAGATGTATGCAGAAGCTGCACAGCAAGCTGAAGCTGAGCAAGGCGCAGGCGGTGCTGAACAGCAACAAGCTGGCGGTAACGATGATGCAGTAGACGCTGAGTTCGAAGAAGTTAAAGACGACAAAAAATAAGTCGCCTTTTAGCTGAATCGAGCTAACTAAGCGTAGAACTTTGCAGTGTTTAACGATGCTGCAAAGTCGAATTACTCGGCACCGCGGGCTCTATGCCCGCGTTGTCATATCCGGCTTAAAGCCGAAAACAGTGTTGTGACTGTATAGTGTAGTGACCATGTCAAAACGAGATTATTACGAAGTATTGGGTGTATCTAAGGATTCATCTGATCGCGATATCAAGAAAGCTTTCCGCCGTATGGCGATGAAATATCATCCGGACCGTAACCCGGACGATAAGGAAGCAGAAGATAAGTTCAAAGAAGTAAACGAAGCTTACGAAGTGTTATCTGACGCACAGAAGAAAGCTGCGTACGATCAATACGGTCATGCTGGTGTTGATCCGAATATGCGTGGTGGTCATGGTGGCGGCTTCGACGGTAACTTCTCAGATATCTTTGGCGATGTATTTGGCGATATTTTCGGTGGCGGCGGTGGTCGCGGTGGCCGTAGCTCGGTACAACGTGGCGCTGACTTACGCTACAACATGGAAATGACGCTGGAAGAAGCGGTTCGTGGTGTAGAGAAAAGTATCACCGTTCCTACACTTGTTGAGTGTGAAACTTGTGATGGTTCTGGTGCTAAGCCAGGTACATCTGCGAAGATTTGTGGTACTTGTGGCGGTCAAGGCCAAGTGCGCATGCAGCAAGGCTTCTTCTCTGTTCAGCAAACATGTCCAACCTGTCATGGTGAAGGTAAGGTTATCTCTGATCCATGTACTGACTGTCATGGTCATGGCCGTAAAGAGAAAACTAAGACGCTTAACGTTAAGATTCCAGCAGGTGTTGATACAGGCGATCGTATCCGCCTAGCGGGTGAAGGCGAAGCGGGTACTCACGGAGGACCAGCAGGCGATCTATATGTACAAGTTCATGTTAAAGATCACCCGATCTTTGAGCGTGACGGTAAACACCTATACTGCGAAGTGCCGATCAGTTTTGTTGATGCAGCATTGGGCGGTGAGCTAGAAGTTCCAACCCTTGATGGTCGTGTTAAGTTGAAAGTACCATCCGAAACGCAGACAGGAAAAATGTTCCGTCTACGTGGTAAGGGTGTAGCGCCTGTACGCGGTGGGTCTACGGGTGACCTTCTGGTTAAAGTAGTTGTGGAAACGCCGGTTAAGTTGAGCAGCCGCCAGAAAGAACTATTGCGTGAGTTCCAAGACGAGATGGAACAAGGTACGCATAAACACAGTCCTAAGAAGCACGGCTTCTTTGATTCTGTGAAAAAGTTTTTTGAAGATATGACCTAATTTTAAGGGGCATTTATTGCCCCTTAAATTTTTATAAGAATGGGGATGGCATGAGCCAGAATCCAGAATGCCCAACTTGGCTTTGGGATGAAATTACAGCAGAAGCTGAACAAGAAGTAGCTGTTGAGCCTGTGTTGGCGGGGTTTTATCACGCTAATATCTTAGGGCATCAAAGCTTGTGTTCTGCTTTAGCTTATCTGTTGAGCCGTAAGCTGCATGATGATGCAGTGCCAGCAGTGACTTTTCGTCTAGTGATCGAAGAAGTATTTCGTGAGGCACCAGAGATCTTACAGGCAGTATGTGCTGATATAGCTGCGGTACGTACCCGAGATCCTGCAATCGATAAATATGCGACAGTATTGCTGTACCTTAAGGGGTTTCATGCAATTCAGGCGTATCGTGTGGCTCACTATATGTGGAATAAAGGCCGTAAGAGCATGGCGCTTTATATCCAGAGCAGAGTTAGTTGTGTGTTGCAGGTTGATATTCATCCTGCGGCTCAAATCGGTCATGGCGTAATGTTTGATCACGCAACGGGTATTGTTGTGGGTGAAACCAGTGTGATCGAGAATGATGTTTCTATCCTGCAATCTGTAACCCTAGGTGGTACAGGTAAAGATTGCGGTGATCGTCATCCGAAAATTCGTGAAGGCGTTATGATAGCAGCGGGTGCCAAGATCTTCGGTAACATCGAAGTGGGCTCAGGTGCCAAAGTAGGTGGCGGAAGTGTTGTGTTAGATGATGTGCCAAGGCATACAACAGTTGTCGGCGTACCTGCCCGTGCTGTTGGTCATCCTCAGTGCGACAAACCGGCATTGGATATGGACCAGAATATCCTTCACGACAAAAACAAATAAGAGCGGAAACTTACATGATTAAAGTAGCAGTTACTGGCGCAGCCGGTCGTATGGGTAAAGCAAATATCGAAGCGCTACAGATGGCTGAGGGCATCGAACTGGGTGCTGCCATTGTTGAGCCTGATAGTTCTTTGATCGGCGCTGATGCCGGTGAAGTTGCAGGTGTTGGTAAGCTAGGCGTTAAGATTGTTGGTTCTTTGCATGAAGCGGTTGCTGATTTTGACGTGCTAATCGACTTTACTGCGCCAGAAGTCACTCTTGAGAATGTTCGTTTCTGTACTACGCACGGCAAGCAAGTTGTTATCGGTACGACAGGTCTGACTGACGAGCAAAAAGAAGTGCTAGAGAAAGCAGCTGAGAGCGTTGCCATCGTATTTGCACCTAACATGAGTGTTGGTGTGAACTTATGCTTTAAGTTGCTTGAGATCGCAGCTAAAGCGTTAGGTAACGATGATTACGATATCGAAGTGATCGAAGCCCACCACCGTCACAAAGTGGATTCACCTTCAGGTACGGCACTACGTATGGGTGAAGTGGTTGCTGATGCGTTGGATCGTGATCTTAAAGAGTGTGCTGTATATGGCCGTGAAGGTCAGGTAGGCGCGCGTCCTCGTGGTGAGATCGGTTTTGAAACGATCCGTGCTGGCGATGTAGTAGGCGATCACACTGTGCTATTTGGTACAGAAGGTGAGCGTATCGAGATTACGCATAAGGCGAGTAACCGTCTAACTTTTGCTAAAGGCGCTGTACGTGCTTGTAAGTGGTTGGAAGGTAAAGAGAATGGCCTGTACGATATGCAGGATATTCTTGGTCTGAAGTGATTTTAGAACGACTTAAAAAGCCGCTGTTTATCAGCGGCTTTTTTATTCGCACACAACGGTGTTACGGCCGTTTTCTTTAGCTTTGTACAGCATCTCATCTGCTCGGCTAATCATCTGGTCGAAGTTGTCATCATCTTGTTCGATTAAACCGATACTCACCGTAACGGGTAGAACCTGATCACCAAATACAAATTCAGTGTCATGCACTAAGGTGCAGAAATGCTGCATCAGAATTTCTGCCTGATCTAAATTTAAGCCATTTAACAAAATGCAAAACTCTTCACCGCCAATACGTGCATGTAGGAAGCGGTTGAAGGATCGATCCAGCAGGGTTGCGAGTTGGGTTAGCACTGCGTCCCCTGCGTCATGGCCGTAGTTGTCATTAATTCGCTTGAAAAAGTCCAAGTCCATCATGGCTAAGCAGGTTTTATTGTTGGATTGTGCTAATAATTTTTCAGATTGTTCAAATAGATAGCGTCGGTTGTGTAGGCCAGTTAGGAAATCACGATTAGCAGCATCTTTGATCTGGGCTATGAGCTCCATCTGTTCGATGTTATGCATCACTCGGCAATGCAGCTCTTCATAGTTAAATGGCTTGGTTAGAAAGTCATTTGCGCCACTTTTAATAAACTTTGCAGATAAAGCAGGGCTGTCAGCTGCAGATAAACCGATGATTTTTAGCTCGGATGTTTCGTAATCCCGGCGAATATTTTGTACTAACTCAATGCCATTCATATTGGGCATCTCGTAATCGGTGAGGATGAGCTTAATTTCCGGGTCTTGCTGAAGTTTCGCTAGTCCCTCTTGGCCGTCGCGGGCCTCAATAACTTGGTAAAGGTGTTTTTCGAGTTGTTTGCGCACCATCAGCCGATAGGATGAAGAATCTTCGACTAATAAGACTTTTATCATTCGGTTTTTAAGTAAACGGTGAATTAATTGAACAGCATATTCGTAGGAGAAGCGGCTCTCTTTGATGATGTAATCCACCACGCCTTGTTGCAGCAGAGATTCACGTTTATCGTCGTCGTAACTACCTGTCAGAACGATTGTCGGTATGTTTTGCGCGAGAATGAGATCGACAATTTCGCCATTGGGCGCGTCGGGAAGGTTTAGATCAACAAGTGCCGCAAAAATATCTTCGTAGAGATCTACCTTTTCCTGAGCTTGAAGAAGGCTTTCACAGAAGATGACTTCCACAGGCAGATCTGCGGTTTGAAACAGTCTTTGTAGTACTCGGCTTACCAGCTGGCTATCTTCAACGACAAGAACTTTCATATCTAAACTCTAAATAGATGCGATTAATGTCTGGGTTAGCACACCTTTTCATAGTGTCATTTATGATTGCTTAATTGAAGGCTAAAACCACCCCAAATCTAGAAGCTTGTCTAGTAGTTTAGGCTAATATTAAAAGGGTAAGGGAGGGGGAATGAATGGCGATTTCTAAATCTGCTTTTCTCATGAGGACGGATTTAACTGAGCTGTTTGAGCTTTTGCTTAAGCAAGGCTTTCGGTTGCACGGTCCTCAAGTTCGTGATGGCGCGATTGTTTACGATGATCTTGATTCTGTTGAAGATCTTCCGCAAGGGTGGACAGATCAGCAGGTCCCTGGACAGTATCGGCTCAAGCATGGTGATTCTTTACGTCAGTTTAATTGGGCGAATGGACCCTCGGCTCTGAAGCCGCTTCTGTATCCTGCTCGAGAAGTCATCTGGCAAGCAAAGCGTGGTGGTGATGGTCGATTGCAATTTTTAGTGCCTGAACAAGCGCAAGATAAAGTTGCAATCATAGGGGTAAAGGCCTGTGACCTTGCCGCGTTGAAACTGCAGGATCAGCATTTTCTAGAAGGTGATTTTGTTGATCCCGGTTACCAAGCAAAGCGGCAAGGGTTGTTTTTAATTGCTGTTAATTGCAATGTATCTGCAGAAACCTGTTTCTGTGCCTCTACCGGTGATGGCCCTGAGGTTAGGCAAGCTTACGATATTTTGTTAACTGAATTAGACGATGGCTTTCTTATTCAATCGGGCTCGGATAAAGGTTCGGCTATGATCGATCAGTTGCCGCTGCAGGAAGTGACTGAAGCGATGACCGATATGGCCAAGGAACAGATTCAAACGGCTGCTAATCAACAAACCCGATCACTCAACCTTATTGCTAAAGATGATCTGCAAAGCCGAAGAGATCATCCGCAATGGAATGATATTGCCGAGCGCTGCCTTGCCTGCGGTAACTGCACTATGGTTTGCCCAACCTGTTTCTGCCATCGACAGCATGAAGAACCACAGCTTAATGGTGCTGAGAGCGAGCACGTCAGAGAGTGGGATAGCTGTTTTGGAGAATCTCATGGGCAGCTAGCAGGATTTCAAGTTCGACAAACCGTTAAGCAGCGATATCAGCAATGGATGATACATAAACTAGACACTTGGCAGACCCAATATGGTCGATCCGGTTGTACTGGCTGCGGGCGCTGTATGACCTGGTGCCCAGCAGAGATTGATTTTGTTGCAGAAGCAAACCTGATAACAGGAGACAAAGAATGAGTGTTTTCTGTCAGAAACCTTTGATTGCAACGGTTACTGAGGTGATTTGTGAATCTAAAACGATTTTTACGCTTCGTTTGCAGTTGGCTGATCTTACAGAGAGAGAGTCCTATAAGTTTCAACCGGGGCAGTTCAATATGCTCTACCTTTTCGGTGTGGGTGAGGTGCCTATCTCGATTGTTTCTGATCCTAAGGATGAGGGAGTCATTGATCACACCATTAGGATTGTAGGGCGCGTTACCGAAGGCTTAGCGAAATTAAAACAGGGAGATCAAATTGGTCTAAGAGGTCCGTTCGGTCATGGATGGCCTTTGCAGGACGCAAAAAATAAGGATCTTTTGATAGTGACTGGTGGATTGGGTTGTGCGCCAGTCGTAGCAGCAATTAATTATGCGTTGAAACGACGAGATCACTATCGACGCCTGAGTATTGTTCAAGGCGTTAAGCACAGTAATGATCTTATTTGGAGTGAGCGCTACGATAGATGGCGTCAGCTTGAGAATGTTGAAGTGTTTCTTGCTGCGGATGAGTCAGGACCAGCGTGGCCCTTCCATAAGGGCCGTATCACCGAGCTAATCGATCAAGTGACGGTTGACCCAAGTAATGCATTGGCGATGATTTGTGGTCCTGAGGGGATGATGCATGCAGCAGCTGAAAAGCTTATTGGTTTAGGGATAGATCCAGCTCAGATATTTCTCAGCTTAGAGCGAAATATGCAGTGCGCCATTGGGCATTGTGGTCATTGTCAGTTTGGCGCTGATTTTATTTGCAAGGATGGCCCTGTATTTCCTTACCCTGCTGTACGTGATCGTTTAGGTATGGAGGGCGTGTGATGAACTCTAAACCGAGTATTGCTGTGCATAAGTTTAGTTCCTGTGATGGTTGCCAGCTCGCTCTTCTTAATATGGGTGAGGCGCTGGTGACTTTAGCTACTCGCGTTGAGATTAAGCACTTTGCGGAAGCGGGTGTTTTGGATGAAAACGCAGAGGTCGATATTGCCTTTATCGAAGGCAGTATTGTGACTCAGCATGATACCCAGCGAATCCAACAGATTCGTAAGAACAGTCGCTATCTTATGACCATGGGAGCCTGCGCAACATCTGGTGGCATACAAGCTCTAAAGAACTTATCCAATGCACCGGAAACTTGGCCGGCCGCAATTTATCCACAGCCTGAATTTATCGATAGTCTGGATAGGTCAGAGCCAATCAAAGATCACGTTAAAGTTGATTTTGAACTTTGGGGCTGTCCGATCAATAGTCGCCAAATATCAACGGCGATCAGCTTGATGCTTGAGGGCGTCATGCCCCAAGATGAAAGCGAAAAACTCTGTATCGAGTGTAAACGCTCCGGTCAGGTCTGCACTTTAGTCACTGCTGGTGAGCCCTGTATGGGACCAGTGACAAGATTGGGTTGCGGAGCTTTGTGTCCCAAATTTGGTCGGGCATGCTATGGCTGCTATGGCGAAGCAGAACTGTCTCATCATACGGCGTTGGCACGTCGTTTATCGGGTCTAGGCCTTGTCGATGCAGAAGTTAGTCGGCGTTTTCGATTGATTCATCCTGACCTCAGTCCTTTTCCTAAAGGTGGTAATGGAGAGCTGAATGACTGAGCGTAAGATTCAGATTGATGTGCCCTCACTTGCTCGTGTCGAGGGGGAGGGGGCGCTCCATCTCAAGATTGAGCAAGGTAAGTTGCAGCATCTGCAGTTTAAGATTTATGAGCCGCCACGTTTTTTTGAGAAGTTTCTAGAAGGGCGGCACTTTTCTGAAGTTCCAGACATTGTGGCGCGCATCTGTGGAATATGTCCTGTGGCGTATCAAGTCAGTGCAGTGAATGCGTTGGAATCTCTGTTTCAGGTGCAGCTAACTCCGTGGATCATGGATATGCGGCGTTTGCTCTATTTAGGTGAGTGGCTGCAAAGTCATGGTCTGCATATCCATTTACTAGCGTTGCCAGATTATTTTGGCCATAACTCTGCTTTGGAACTCGCAGGGGAATTCCCGGATGAGGTTCGAAGAGGCTTTGCAATTCAGGATGCGGGTAATCGCATTATGCGCTTCTTGGGTGGGCGTTCTGTGCACCCTGTCGGCATTAAAGTGGGCGGTTTTCATAAAGCCCCTACGGTAGCTGAAGCCCTAGAAATCAAGCAGAGCCTGCAGGAAATATTGCCTCAAGCAGTTGCGATGGTTGAGTGGTTAGCTGAGGTTGAAATACCGGATCATCGGCAGGCTTTTAATTCAGTCTCGCTAACAGCGAATGGCTATCCGCTCGGTGAAGGCTGTCTTGTTAGTAGTTCAGGATTGGATATCACTGAGGACGAATATGAAACCTACTTTGTAG
The DNA here is from genome assembly GCF_047778125.1 of Neptuniibacter sp. QD29_5. Lineage (GTDB taxonomy): Bacteria > Pseudomonadota > Gammaproteobacteria > Pseudomonadales > Balneatricaceae > Neptuniibacter. The sequence continues at coordinate 3,113,780 of NZ_CP180556.1, read as the reverse complement.
AGAGTCAGTCGCCACACTCGACGGCGCTGTGGAGTCATCTCAATGGCCAGGACTATCTGGTAGGCCCTCTGGCAAGGATTAATCTGAATCATCAACAGCTACCTGATTTTCTACAAAAGCTACTCCTTAAATTGGGTAACCCTTTTCCAAGTCAAAATATGTTCCACAGCATGTTGGCTCGTGGTGTGGAGATCTGCTTTGCTTTGGATGAAGCGATCAGACTGTTGGGGAAGTATGAGTCACCTGAAAGAGGTGCAGTTGAGGTAAGCCCGCAAGCGGGCATTGGATACGGTTGGAGTGAGGCGCCTCGAGGTTTGCTATGGCATCGATATATAGTGGATAAGGCTGGCTTAATCGTAGAGGCGAAAATTGTCCCGCCAACAAGCCAAAACCAAGCGCGTATCGAACAAGACTTGTTTTATTCCCTGAGTGAGTTTGGCTTGGATCAACCCGATGATCTTTTGCGCTTACATAGCGAAAAAGTGATTCGTAATTATGACCCTTGTATCTCCTGCGCAACTCACTTTCTAAAGTTAACAACGGAGCGTAAGCCTTGAAGTTAGGTGTATTGGGGTTGGGCTCTTCCCATGGGGATGATCAAATTGGTTGGGTGTTAGTGGATGCCCTGAAAGACCGGCTTCCTAAATCTGTGGTCTGCGAGAAATTAACCACCCCTGCCCACTCTTTAGTGACGCTATTGCCTCAGTTTGATCAGGTCATTGTGATTGATGCCTGTGAAATGGAGCAAAAAGCCGGTGAGTACAGGTATATTGAGGATGGGTCTGGGTTTTTGCATATGCAAAATGCGCCAGTTAGTAGTCATACTTTGGGTATCTCAGAGAGTTGGCAGTTGTTGCTTAAACTCGAACAATCTTTGCCGCAGATCAGTTTGTTTCTGGTTCAGTTAGGTCAAACTGAGACTATGGCGCCTATATCGGATTGTATATCTGAGCAGATACCCAACATGGTTGAACAGTTAAATCAAACGGTAAAACTTCGGTGTATAAACTAAGTTTCTTTGTTCCCGATGAAAATTTGGAACAAGTTAAAGCAGCTATCTTCGCAACAGGTGCAGGAAAAATTGGCAACTATGATTGTTGCTGTTGGCAGGTGCTGGGTCAGGGGCAGTTTCGCCCTTTGGAAGGTAGTGATCCGCATATAGGGCAGCAAGGTAATGTGGAGACGGTTGATGAGTGGAAAGTTGAACTGGTTTGTAGCGATGAGCTGATACGTCAGGCCGTTGATGCAATGAAATCGGCTCACCCTTACGAAGAGCCAGCCTACGATGTTTGGCGCTTAGAAGAATTTTAAAGTTGTAACCGAATGACAGGGAGGTAGAAGTGACGCAGTTATTGGTACGTTACTCTCGTATTCTGGAAATTGTTGGTGACATAGTTAAAGTGCATGTACCGTTAACAGATGGCGCTTCGTCTATCTGTTTTGGTGATCTAGCTTTAATCGAAAATGACAGACATGACGGTGCTGAAGCCAATTTGGCCCAAGTCATTTTGCTCGATCGTGAAGAGGTCTCGCTTCAGGTCTTTACTGGCACTAAAGGCCTCTCAACTCATTCGGTGGTTCGCTTCCTTGGTCGTTCCATGGAAGTTACTTTCTCTCCTAATATTCTAGGGCGCTCCTTCTCAGGAACGGGTCGAGCCATCGACAACGGCCCAATGCTCACAGAAGAGCCCAAAATTGAGATCGATGGGCCCACGGTCAATCCGGCTAGACGTGTTTTAGCATCGCATATGATTCGCACCGACGTGCCGATGATAGATGTGTTTAACTGTCTAGTTGAGAGTCAAAAAATCCCTGTTTTCTCTGTGGCAGGCGAGCCTTATAACCAGCTGCTAGCGCAGATCGGCACCCATGCAGACGCGGATGTGGTGGTTTTTGGTGGTATAGGTCTAGTGTTCGATGATTACCACTTCTTCCGTCAGGCATTTGAAGAAGCAGGCGTGCTAGCGCGTACAGTTATGTTTGTTCATCAGGGATCCGACCCCACCGTAGAAGGTTTGTTGGTTCCGGATATGGCGTTAGCTGTGGCCGAACGCTTTGCCGTTGAAGAGGGTAAACGCGTACTGGTGTTACTCACTGATATGACCGCATACGCCGACGCGCTTAAAGAGGTGGGCATCTCGATGGAGCATGTACCCTCAAACCGAGGTTACATTGGGGACCTCTACTCGCAATTAGCACGACGTTATGAAAAAGCCTGCGATTACAAAGGCGCAGGTTCGGTCACTATTCTTTCGGTTACAACAATGCCGGGTGACGATGTTACTCACCCTGTGCCTGATAACACTGGCTATATCACAGAAGGTCAGTTCTATCTGCATGATGGAGTGATCGATCCGTTTGGTTCTCTATCACGCTTAAAGCAGCATGTGATCGGCAAAGTCACCCGAGAAGATCATAGCCAGATTATGAACACTATGGTGCGTTTGTATGCAGAGTCTCAAGATGCTGCGCAGAAACAAGCAATGTCTTTTGAGCTAAGTGAGTATGACGAGCGCTTACTTAAATTTGGTGAGCTTTTCCGAGATCGGTTTATGGATATACATGTCACTATGCCGTTAGAACAAGCTTTAGATCAGTGTTGGCTGACGCTGGCTGAATGTTTTCAGCCGCAAGAGCTGTTGATGAAACAGGCGTTGGTGGATAAGTATTTTCCAGCGCAAAATCTAGCTCAGGTTTAAGGATGATTTGTGGCGAAGCTAGCACTCAATAAGACCACATTAAATCGTGAGGGCGGACGCTTAAAAGCGTTCCGTCAGTTCGTGCCCGCCTTAGATTTAAAGCGGAAACAGCTTCTGGCTGCGAGGCAAGAAGCCCAGCAGTTTCTGCAAACTAACCAACTAAAGCTACAAGATCTTCACCTTTGTGTATCTGAAAAACTACCAATGCTAGCGGGTGCGGAGATTAAGCTTAGCCAGTTGTTACAGGTTCAAAAGGTTGAGGTGAAATACAGCAATTTAGTCGGGTTAGAACTGCCTGAACTTGCAGAATTTAATGTTGAATTATCTGAATACTCGCGTTTGGTGTTGCCCCATTGGGTCGACACCGTTTTATTACTGCAGGAACAGGCCTTAAAGTTGGAAGTGGAGATCAGAATCTATCAACAACGCCTGCAGATATTGGAAGCTGGATTGCAGAAAACGACCCAGCGCTTAAATCTATTCGATAAGGTTTTAATTCCGCAGACTGAAAAAAATATTCGAAAGATCCGTATCGCATTATCAGATGCTGAGCGTGCGGGCGTTGTGCGCGCAAAAATTGCGAAGAATAAACGTCGGAGGCTGAAACTGTGAGTATTCTGTCTCTACAGAAAGCAACCTTGGTTGGGTTAACAGAGGAAAAGGCGTCTATTCTCGATGCTTTGCAAGCCTTGGGAGTCATGCATGTTATTCCTTTGGTAGCGCCGCAAAAATCTCAAGTGAAGCTAGAGCATCAAGTGAGCCCTGAACAGCTCCATGGCGTGTTGCATTATCTGCTGAACTCTAAGCAAAAGCGTAAGCAGGTAGTCAGTGAACGTCATTTTGATCTGCTAGAGGTCGTAGACAAAGTTGATCAAAACCGTAGCTTGCGGCTGAAGTTGGTTGAGCGGCATGATTTTTTACGTAAACGTATCAAAGATCTCAAACCTTGGGGGAGTTTTATCCTGCCTGAGGAAGGTGAGTTATACGGTCGTCGTTTGTGGTTTTATCTTGTACCTAACTACAAGATGAAAGAGGTAGAGAAAACGGAGCTGCCTTGGCAAAGGGTTCATCGAGATAATCGCTATAGCTATATCACGGTTATTTCAGAAACAGAGCCGCCGTTAAATGCTATGCCTGTGACCCGGACTCATACAGGCGCTATCCCTCTCGAGCAGTTACAACGTGAGTTGGAAGATATCGAGGTCGAGCTGGAAACCGTTGAAGCCGAACGCGAGGCTCTCACACGGTGGATCTATCTTTTGCAGCGCTCTATTGCGGGTACGGAGGATGATGCTCAGCTAGCCGAAGTATCCGATCAGACTTTAGATCGGGATGAGATCTTTGCTATTCAGGGCTGGGTCGCTGAGGACAGCATAGAGTCGTTACAGCACTTTGCTGATCAGAAAAGTATGGTGTTACAGCTCGAAGTACCTAAACCTGATGAGTTGCCACCGACACTGTTACAGAATCCAACCTCTGTCGCTGGGGGGGAAGAGGTGGTGAATTTCTTCCAGATGCCTGGCTATCGCAGTTGGGACCCTTCGCGGGTAGTGTTTTTCTCCTTTGTTAGTTTTTTTGCGTTGATTATGTCTGATGCAGGCTACTCGCTGTTATTGGCTGCGATATTGCTGTTTTACTGGCGAGATATGGGACGCTCAGAAACGGGGCTGCGTTTACGTGCGATGGGAACAGCTCTTTCTGTAGCAGGCTTTGCTTGGGGTGTGCTGGTTGGGAGTTACTTCGGTGCCCAAGCACCCTTTGCGTGGTTGCAAGGTTTTAAACTGATGGACCTGAATGATTTTGACAGCATGATGTTGCTCTCAATATCAGTGGGGGCGGTACATCTTATTTTGGCTAACTTGATGATGGCCTGGGTCAGGCGCGGTAGTACCCGAAGGTATGCAGCCCTAGGCTGGGCAGGTTCGGTCACTGTGGCCCTTTGGGGCTGGATCGTTGGTTTTGAGGTTTTTCATTGGTTGTTATTGGTGGCTTGTCTATCACTGGTCCTTCTTTTCTCAAGTGAAAAGTCAGAATGGAGCGTGGGTCGGTTCTTTGATGGTGTGTTGGCCCTTGCAGGGATTACTAAAATCTTTGGCGATGTTCTGAGCTATCTGCGTCTTTTTGCCTTGGGTTTGGCCAGTGCTTCGTTGGCGATGACCTTTAATCAACTTGCTGTAGATGTAGCGGCTGCGCTGCCTGCGATTGGGTTGTTATTCAAAGTGCTTATCTTACTGGTAGGCCATCTTCTCAATTTCGTTCTGACTGTGATCAGTGGTGTGATTCACGGTTTGCGTCTGAATTTAATCGAATTTTATAACTGGAGTCTTGCGGATGAGGGCTATGCCTTTCAGCCGTTTGCTAAACGGGAGGTTTCACCTTGGATAACCTGATTATTGCTTTAGGTTGGGCTGGTTTATACGGCCCAATGGCGTTAGGTGCAATCGGCAGCATGATTGGTTGTGCGCAAGCGGGTCAAGCAGCCTGCGGAGCGCTGTTAGAAACTGAAACAGGCCATGGACGTTATATCGGTGTGGCTGCAATGCCGTCGTCGCAGTCCATCTATGGCATTGTGGTTATGTTTGCGCTGAACCGAGAAATTACAATCGATAATGCACCGGGCTTAGCTGCCATTGGTCTGTTGTGTGGTTTAGCTCTTTTATTCAGCGCAGCTTGGCAGGGGCGTTGTTGTGCTTCTGCGATTAATGTCTCCAAAATACGTCCTGAGATATTTGGTATGTCGTTAGCGCCCGCTGCAATTGTAGAAGGTTTTGCAGTCTTCGCATTTATTTTTGCGCTGGTTATTAGTGCAGGCGTGCCTTTGTAATGGGGGAGTGTTGATGAGTAATGAACATAAAACTCATGCATCTTCAGGTGTTGAAGAGTTGATCGAAAAGTTACGCCAGCAGGGTGTGGAAAAGGGACAGCATGAGGCTGAGGCCTTGGTTGAAGAAGCTGAACATCGTGCGGATTGGCTGTTATCGCAAGCCAAGCAAGAAGCAGAGCAGATTGTTAGCAAGGCACGCAAAGAAGCTGAAAAGCTGCAGCAGTCTGGCGAAGACGCATTAAGGATCGCTGCTCGCGATATGCATTTGGAGGTCAGAGAAACCTTATCTCATTCTTTTACTGATCAAGTGGAACGTTTGGTTGCACAGCAGATGGATAATGCTGAGTTTATGCGTAGCTTGATTCTATCTCTCGTGGCTAAAGCAAGTCATGATCACGGCATCGCAGATGCCTCTGAAATCGAGCTGCTCCTGCCTGATGATTACATCGGCTTGGATGAATTACGCAGAAACCCCAAGGAGTATAGAGAGGGAATATTAAGTCAGTTTGTTCAGTCTCTTGCGGCTGAGCAGATGCGGGGTGGGGTCAGTTTTGACCTTCACCAAGGCAAAGGAATCCGTGTTCGTTTGCAAGGAGAAGAGGTGGAAGTTGATCTGAGTAGTGAAGCTATATCCAAATTGTTGTTAAAACATCTTCAGCCCCGATTTAGAGCGATCATTGAGGGAGTGATTCGCTAGTGTCGGACTATTACACCTTAATTACTGCGTTACCATGGCTGCCTGATCTAGAACAGTGTCAGCAGATGCCGCTATCGCGTATAGCATTGGATCAGCGTTTAACCATGCTGACCGATGCTGATAGACAGCAGCTAGCTTTGATTGAGCATCTTTATTATCCCGATGAGAAGGTGTTACGAGGATCGACGGATAGAGAGGTTGTGCAGCAGTGGACCGATCAACTTAATCAGGTGAATAGCGAAGCCCTGCGTCAGCGTATTCTTTTCCATTTGGAGCTGCGAACGTTGATGGCTGCACTTCGTAGTCGTTTAGCGGGTATGGAAAACTCAGCGTTGTTTTATGGCGTAGGTCGATGGTTGCCACGTATTCGAAAACATTGGTTTGAACCCGGATTTGGCTTAGAGGAAGTGTGTCCAGAGCTACAGCCTTTGCAGCGTGTTTTAGCGAAAGAGGATGCATTACTGGTGGAGCAAACCTTAAATCAGTGGTTGTGGCAGGACCTAGCGTTTTGTGAGAAACAACATAGGTTTAACTTCGAGGCGCTAGCATGTTTTGTGTTGCGTTGGGTCATTGCCGAACGCCATCTGAATTATGAGGCAGAAGCTGCCTTGACCGAATTTAAGCGGGCAAATTTACAGTTATTGGAAATTACAGGCCTAGAGCAACAGTTAGCTCAGGGGGAGGTCTAGTGGATCAAAAGATTACAGCTCAGGTAGTTGCAGTACGAGATGACATTGTCACCATCGAACTGGGTAAAAGTGACGAGGGTGTGTTTTATCCGATTCTGAAAAATGAGGTGGTATATATCTGCCCTGTTCGGACCGCTATGGATGGACGGCAGGAGTATTTGCAGGCGGAAGTGCTTCGGGTGCGTCATGGAGAGGCAGATGTTCAGGTATTTGAAAATACCCGCGGTGTAGCTGTTGGGGACCCTGTTAGGCAAAGTGGCGATATGCTTTCGGTAGCTCTTGGGCCTGGTTTGTTGGGGCAGGTTTACGATGGTTTGCAGAACCCTCTAGAGATCATTGCATCGCAGAATGGCTTCTTTCTTCCTCGAGGGTTAGAAGTTGAAGGGATTGATCAACAACAGCACTGGGCTTTCCAGCCCAGTATTAAAGTTGGCGATCGTGTTAAAGCCGGTGATCTGATTGGCAATGTTCAAGAAGGGCGATTTAAACATCGGATAATGGCGCCGTTTAACCTCTACGGTGAGGCAGAGATCAGCTGGATTCAGGAGGGGAGTTTCACGGTCACAACGCCAGTGGCACGTCTCCGTCTTGAGCACGGAGATGAGATTGAGGTCACTATGCAGCAGAAGTGGCCAGTGCGTGTGCCGGTGAGTGAGCCTTTACTTAGGTCGGGGAAAAGTAAACGGCATTATCCACAAGAACCGCTGCTTACTTCTATTCGGCTTATCGATACTTTTTTTCCTGTTGCTCGTGGTGGAACCGCATGTATTCCGGGACCGTTCGGTGCAGGTAAAACAGTGTTGCAAGGTTTGATATCTCGTTTTTCTGATGTCGATATCGTAGTGATTGTGGCCTGTGGTGAACGCGCCGGGGAGGTGGTGGAAACGATCACTGAGTTTCCAAATATGCCAGATCCGAAAGGTGGGACCTTAATGGATCGTACTGTGATTATCTGCAATACCTCATCCATGCCGGTGGCAGCGCGTGAAGCATCGATCTACACCGGGATCACCATCTCTGAATACTATCGTCAGATGGGTTACAACGTGCTGCTGATTGCCGACTCTACGTCTCGTTGGGCTCAAGCGATGCGGGAAACCTCGGGCCGTTTAGAGGAAATTCCAGGTGAGGAGGCATTTCCTGCTTACTTGGATTCTGCAGTGCGAGCACTCTATGAACGTGCTGGGTTGATTGAAAATAATGCCGGAGATATGGGGAGCCTTACTCTGATTGGTACTGTTTCTCCTGCCGGGGGTAACTTTGAAGAGCCAGTTACTCAGTCAACGTTGCGAACGGTGAAAACCTTTTTGGGCTTGAGTGCAGAGCGCGCTTATAAACGTGCTTATCCAGCGGTAGATCCATTGATTTCATGGTCGCGTTATCTAGATCAGCTTGCAGATTGGTATGCCGAGAATTTAGGTGCTGATTGGATTTCTCAGGTTAAGGATATGCAGCAATTGCTCGATCAAGGTGAGTCGGTTCAGCAAATGATGCAGGTGACGGGTGAAGAGGGTGTTACCTTGCAGGATTACATTCTTTATCACAAATCTATCTGTTTAGATCAGGTCTACTTGCAGCAAGATGCCTTTGATGATGTTGATATATCGGTACCAATAGAGCGTCAGCAAGCCTTGTTTTCACTATTAAGAACGGCACTTACATCAAGTAATGAGTTTAAGGATAAAGTTGAGGTTAGGGATTATTTTGTAGCCCTTACAGGGTTGTTCCGAAATCTTAACTATAGCCGTACTGATAGCCCTGATTATCGGCGCTATATGGATGAAATAAACACCAAGCTAAATCTGCGTTAGCCCACATCTGTACTGGTCTAATTTTAAGCTTCTGTTCTTTGTTGCAGGCTATAAATTATGGTAGTTTGATGCAGATCAATTTTTTGACCGGATGAATGGTCTGTTTCTTGATTGAACCTGTTAAAGTAGTGGGTCGGATCTTTTTGTTTGTATTGGTTCAGATATCGGATGTCTGCAGTGTTTATGTTCTATAGTGATGGGGAAGGGGATGCGGCTTCTATCCTCTGTCGGATGTATAGAGGTTTTCCTCAATGACAGCCCCTAATGTAGGTGCACTGCCGCGTTACCTCCTTTGGGGATCAGTTGCCATAGCAGTCATGCTATTAGCAGCTGTTGCCACACATTTTTTATATAAAAACCAACGAGATAGTGAGTATCGCCTAGCTTCTTTAGAGAAGGAGTTTATGGATAAAGGGCGAGAGCACCTAATTACTGAAATCGATAGTGCAAAAGACTATATCCAGTATATGGTGGCCCAAGCAGAGGCTGTTCTTAAAGAAAAATCTCGTGAAGAAGTTCTTAAAGCACATACGATCGCACAAACCATCTATGACCGCGAATCCCCTTTACGACCTGAAACAGAAGTTAAAGCGTTAATCCGTGAAACTTTGCGTGACCTGCGTTTCTTTAATGGTCGTGGTTATATCTTTATCGATGATGATCAAGGAATCTGTATCTTACTGCCGACTTCACCGGGTGTTGAAGGGCGCTCCCTGTATGATAATCAGGATGATACCGGGCATTACATTATGCGTGGTTTATTGGACGCCGTAGAGAATCAAGAGAAAGAGGGGTTCTCTCGTTATCGTTGGTACCCTCCTCACGATCAGACTCAGATGACGGAGAAGATCGCTTTTGTAAAATCATTCGAGCCCTATCGATGGATTATTGGGGCGGGTGATTACCTCTATCAAATAGAGAATGATCTTAAAGAGGAAGCTTTAAAGCGTTTGGAGACCATTCGTTTCGGTGAAAATGGCTATCTCGCGGTGTTTGATACTGAGGGGAATTTGTTATCGACTGCTGGCGTAAGTTCGCTAACTGGGGATAACCCCTCTGATAAAGTGAGTACAAAAGAGCGTAAAGTTTTAGAACTTATCTATGAGACGGCAGAAAACGGCGGCGGTTTTATCGAATATGAATGGTATTACCCTAACGGCGAGGGGCCTCACCCGAAAATATCATTGGTAGAAACTGTCCCTGATTTAGGTTGGGTTTTAGTCGGTGGTTTCTATCCGGATGACATCAAAAAGTTGATGGAAAAGCAGAAGGAGCTGGTTGAAAAGACCATGCGCCAGGATCGCGCGCAAATCTATACTTTCCTGTTTTTAGCTACGTGCGCCACATTGTCGCTGACGTTTGTTTTCTCTGGTTGGTTGAACCGACAATTTGGTAAATACCAGAACGAAATTGAAAATAAACAAAATGCACTCCTTTTGGCCTCTCGCGTTTTTGATAACGCCAGTGAGGGGATTATGGTGACGGATGCTGATTGTCGCCTCTTAGCGGTTAATGACGCTTTTGTTGATATAACGGGATATTCAGCCGATGAAGTGATAGGGCGAAATCCGCGCTTAATGCAGTCTGGTCAACATAGTGCCGACTTCTATAAGGAGATGTGGGAGGAGATTGACGCCAAAGGCGCTTGGGGCGGTGATATTTGGAATCGTCGCAAGAATGGCGAGATATTCCCGCAGTGGCTCTCTATTCGTGCATCTCACAATGAGCAAGGTGAAGTTCAGAACTATATCGCAGCTATTACTGATCTGACGGAGCGTAAAGAAGCAGAGGATAAGCTGCGTTACTTATCTGATTATGATTCTTTGACTAATTTACCAAACAGGCGTTTGTTAGGTTATCGGGTTGATCAAACGATTTCTTTGAGTTGTCGAGCGACAAAACAGCGTTTTGCGCTTTTGTATATTGATCTAGATAACTTTAAAAATATCAATGATAGTCTTGGGCATCGTTTTGGTGATGAGATACTTCAAATGGTCGCGGAACGCATTCAGCATGAGGTGCGTGAAGGCGATACAGTGAGTCGCTTGGGCGGAGATGAATTCAGTGTCCTTTTACCTAATTTGAAGAATCTAGAGCAGGCAGCGAATTTATGTGAACGCATTATTCACAAAATATCAGAGCCTTTGCAAAGCGACAGTCATTTGATGATTACACCAAGTATAGGTATTTCAGTATTCCCGGATGACGGAGATGACTTCGATCAGTTACTGCGTAATGCGGACGCTGCAGTACACTTTGCTAAAAATCAGGGTCGCAATAATTATCAGTTCTACACAGCTGAAATGAATCGACGGGCTTCTGAGCGTCTACAGGTTGAGATCGCTCTACGTAAAGCGATTGAACATCAGGAGTTTGAACTTTATTACCAGCCGCAAGTAAATCTATCTGATGGCTCTTTAGCTGGTTGTGAAGCGCTTATTCGTTGGCAGCATCCTAATTTAGGTTTGGTTCCACCAAATAACTTTATCCCGCTCGCTGAGGAAACAGGTTTGATCCTGCCTATTGGTGGCTGGGTGCTTCAGCAAGCTTGTCAGCAAGCGGCTGAGTGGGGTAAACAATCTGATCAGCCGTTTACCATGTCGGTGAACGTTTCTGTCCGTCAATTTAGGCCTGAATTGGTTGAAGAGGTTAGAGCTGCTCTACAAATTTCTGCGATAGCCCCAGCTTCACTGGTATTGGAAATTACTGAAAGTACGTTGATGCATGATCAGGATAAGACCTTACAGTTGTTGCATGATCTCAAAGGATTAGGTGTTCAGCTGTCACTGGATGATTTTGGTACGGGTTACTCCAGCATGGCTTACTTGAAACGTTTCAATCTGGATCAACTGAAGATCGATCGCGCTTTTATTGATGATCTGCCAGGTAACCCTGATGATGCTGCAATTAGTGCTGCAATTATCGATGTGGCGAGTCACTTTGGATTGATTACTGTCGCTGAAGGTATTGAAACAGCCGAGCAGGCCGAGTTCTTGGCTCAGGCAGGTTGTATGGAAGGACAAGGTTACTATTACGAGAAGCCGATCCCGGCTGATTCTGTGACTGAGCGTTACTTTAGCTAGTTATGAACTTGTGATGAGTTAAACCGCTTCTTTTGGCTGTTGCATGGAGCGGTTTACAACATTTTCCCGCAATGGGAAGTGGTTGTTTTTGCGATCAGCAAAGTAATAAGTTAACGCCTTCTTGATGGTTGGGAAGGCGAGTTCATCCCAAGGGATCTCATCTTCACTAAATAGCTCAACTTTCAATGATTCTGGACTGATCGAATACTCAGGTTTGTCCATATAGGCCAGATAGAGCATTTGTACCTGATTTACATGTACGATTGAGGTTATTGTGTAGAGGTGGCTGATCTTAACCTCCGCATTTGCCTCTTCTCGAGTCTCTCTCTTGGCGCCTTCTAAGGTGGATTCATCGTTCTCCATAAATCCAGCAGGCAATGTCCAAAAGCCTTTGCGTGGTTCAATCGCACGTTTGCAAAGCAAGACTTTATCTTGGTAGATCGGCACGCAACCGGTAATAATCTTTGGGTTTGAGTAATGGATGGTATTGCAGTTGTTACAGATATGCCTAGGCAGATGATCCCCTTCAGGAACACTGAAAGTAAGTGAGCCAGCGCAGTTTGGACAAAAGTTCATCGAATTAACCTAGGTTTGTTAGCTGTCTTAAGGCGTGAAATTCACGAATAACCTAGATTATCATCATGTAGTTAAAAAGCGAGGGCCAAGTTTCTCTTGGCTGTTCATTCAAAAGCTCTGTTACTATTAAGCTATATAGTATTCAATCTATGCAGGCCTTCAGTTTTAAAAGATACGCTTATGCTCACAATTATTCGCGAGCGTTTAGTGGGGTTTGAACCTCGCAGCTTGCCTGATACATCGCCTAAAGCCAGCGTTTTGATCGCTTTGACCGATCATGACGATCCGCATGTTGTGCTGACTAAACGCTCGGCAACCCTGTCATCTCATAGTGGGGAGATAGCATTTCCGGGCGGTAAATATGATGACACGGATACGGATCTTCTATTTACAGCCTTACGTGAAGCTGAAGAAGAGATTGGCCTTGCTCCTAGGCATGTTGATGTCATTGGGCAGTTAGGACAGGTGAGATCAAAGCATGGATTGCAGGTAACGCCATGGGTGGGCGTGATCCCTTCAGATATTGAATTTACTGCTAACCCAGCTGAGCTAGATGAAATTTTTACAGTGCCGTTGAGTTTCTTTCTTGCGGATAACCGTTATTCAACGGATGAGATACGTTTCAAAAATCAGAGTATCTATGTTCCAGCATGGGAGTTTAATGGTCACATAATTTGGGGCTTAACTGCCTATATGTTGGCAGAGTTATTAAATGAAGGTTGTGGAGCTAATATTCCAATGAAACCACGGCCCGAACATAAAGTTCGTCATTTCACTAGTGGGTCTTGAGGGGGACTATGTTGTATTCGTTGGGTGAGCAAGCTGTATCCTTAGTGGGTGAAGAGCACTTTGTGGCGGATAACGCGACTGTTATTGGTAATGTAGAGCTACATGATTGTGCTTCTATCTGGTTTAACGTCGTTATCCGTGGCGATAATGACCCTATCGTTATCGGTGAAGGGAGTAATATACAAGATGGTTCGGTGTTACATACCGATAGCGGCTTCCCAATGAACATCGGTAGGGATGTAACTGTTGGGCATATGGCGATGCTTCATGGCTGTGAAGTGGGTGATGGCTCGCTTATCGGTATCGGTGCCGTTGTCTTGAACGGAGCCAAAATTGGTAAAGGTTGCTTGATCGGTGCTAAAACATTGGTGCCGGAAGGGATGGAAATACCGGATAACTCCCTCGTGGTGGGCTCTCCAGCTGTAATTAAGCGTACGTTGAGTGATGAGCAAGTGGAAGGTATTAGGCAGAATGCGCTTCACTACGTCGAAAATATGCGTCGATTTAAGAAAGAATTAACAGTTCAGAAGTAGAAGTATGACCGAGCAAGAGAATAAACCTGTGCCAAATCCTTGTGTAGGAGTTTGTGCGCTGGATGAGAATGACTTATGTATTGCCTGTCAGCGCAGTGGTATCGAGATTGCTGAATGGGGTGTGTACTCAAATGATGAAAAGCGCGCTGTTTGGGAAAAGATTAAGCTGCGTGAGCAAGGTCAGTTGCCGGAGTAATTCGACATGAAGGTTATGATTGATATCTGTATCGTCCCTTTAGGTGTCGGTGTCTCAGTATCTGAATATGTGGCGGCTTGTCAGAAGGTTTTTGATGAGGCAGGTCTAAGTCACCAGATGCATGCGTATGGCACTAATGTGGAAGGTGGCTGGGATGAAGTGATGTTGGCGGTGAAACAATGTCATGAAATTGTACATGAGATGGGCGCGCCGAGAATAACGACATCAATGCGCTTAGGTACGCGTACTGATAGAGAGCAAACGATGCAGGATAAAGTGGACAGCGTTCAAGCCAAACTTAGTTAGAAGCTTGGTTAAATGACTCCCTTTAGTAAAGCAGTTACCAAGGGAGTCGATCTTCTGAACTCTATTCTTCTACCGGTTTAGGCAGGGCGATGATGCGAGCGGTTTTAATTACATTGTCGCTGACTTGCAGTGTTTCGATGCGGTAGTGTTCCAACTGAAGGCAAACGTTAGCATCAGGAATTGATTCCAATGTTTCTGTAATTAGGCCGTTCATAGTTTTCGGGCCATCAGTTGGTAGTTCCCAATCCAGCGCTTTGTTTACATCACGGATATAAGCGGTGCCATCGACAAAGTAGCTACCGTCTTCCTGCAAAAAGATATCTTGATCGGCTTCTTTGTTGTTCGATGACAACTCACCCACGATCTCTTCTAGGATGTCTTCTAGCGTTACAATGCCTTGCACATCGCCATACTCATCGACCACCATGCCAATACGGCGGTTTTGAGATTGGAAATGCAGTAACTGCGTCTGCAAAGGGGTGCTTTCCGGAATAAAATAAGGCTCTCTGATTACTTGAAGGATCGCTGCCTTAGTTACTGTGCCGCTGTGGAAAACCTGCGCTAGATTGCGCATGTGCAGTAGGCCAACAACCTTGTTTAGCTCACCTTGATAGACAGGTAGGCGAGTATGCTCGGTGCGGCTTAATTGCGCGATAATCGTATCAAGGTCATCATCTAGGTCGATTCCCAGTACCTCGTTACGTGGCACCATGACATCATTAACAGTTACTTCTGATAGTTCTAAGACACCAAGAAGCATGTTCTGGTTGTTTTGCGGAAGCAGTGCGCCTGCTTCGTGTACCAGCGTGCGCAGCTCTTCAGTACTTAGGTGATGACTGTTATCGCCGGTTACATTTACACCAAATAGCTTAAGGAAGTTGTTAGTAATGCCGTTGATGATCCATACAAGTGGATAAATCAGTTTTAACAGTGGTGCCAGAACTAAAGAGGCAGGAAAAGCGATCTTTTCCGGGTGAATTGCAGCCATCGTCTTTGGAGATACTTCTGCAAAGATAAGGATCAATACAGTCAAGCCAAAGGTGGCAACCATAATGCCGGCGTCGCCCCATAAGCGAACACAGATGACAGTGGCAATAGCCGAAGCAAGGATGTTTACAAAGTTGTTGCCGATCAGAATGACGCCAATCAGACGGTCTGGTCGTGCAAGGAGTTTGCTGACGCGAATAGCGGCGCTGTGCTTTTTCTTAACTAAGTGTTTTAGGCGATATCGGTTGAGCGACATCATGCCTGTTTCGGAACTAGAGAAAAAAGCGGAACAAAGGATCAGGAAGCCAAGGACTCCCAAGAGAAAACTTATCGATGCGTCTTCCAAGACGGTATGCCTATATTAGTAATGGAGGGATATTTTTAAATGTGGCTAATAGAGTGTCAAGCCATACTCTCGATTAATACGTGCTTTTATCTGAATATCAGATAAACCATTCCATTACGGCTTTGCTACCAAAGAAACCAATCGCCAGAATCACAAAACTTGTGATTGTCCAGCGGATGGCTGCATTTATTCTCCAGCCAAAACTATTTCGGCCAAATAGCAAGATGGCATAGAGCCCCCAGGCAATCAGGGAAAGCACGGTTTTATGCACTAGATGCTGAGCAAATAGGTCTTCAAAGAAGATAAAACCAGTGACAAGAGCAGCGGTTAGTAGCGTAAGTCCTGTCCACAGCATCTCAAACAATAGGCGTTCCATTGTTTGTAATGGTGGCAATGAGGACACTAAACCGCGTGTGTGATGATGCTTAAGCGCCGAAACTTGGCGTGAAAGCAAAATGGCTTGAATTGTTGCAATGGTGAAGATGCTATAAGCCAAGATAGATAGCAGTATATGGAGGATCAACCCAGCATCGTAGGCTTTGCCCTCGCCGACACCGGCAATCCAAGTGGCTAATACCGTCATGGCGGCCATTGGGAATACGGCGATAAATAGGTTGTCTATGCTCTGACGTAAGCTGCTGAGTAATACTAAACCCGCTACCAGCCAAGAAATCAGTGAGCCAACACTAAATAGGCTGAGGTTAATACCGCCCGGTTGGTGTAGAACTAAAAAAATCGCAGCTGTGTGCGCTACCAGCCCTGCTAGTCCCAAGGATTTGTTGATAGAGCGAGATTGTTTGCGGTCTCCGCGCATTATTTGCCATTGTAAAAAACCTGCGGTTGAGTAAAGCAGAACGGCAATTAATGTAGAAATGGATAACATCTTCGTCTCTTCTGTCCAGTGTTCCTGGAGAACAGTGTTTACAGGGTGGAGTGTAAATCGAGCCTTAGTTTGTCACAGATAGATGAAGGATAAAAGAAGAGGGGCTGCTAAGGATGGTTGGAGTGCGGTATAATACTGCGATTATTAATCCAAGTTTATCGATTTCCTCTATTTAATGGGCCTTTTAAGGCTGTCTGTGAAGAGGAAGTGTGGGGCAGGACATGTTTGAGAATTTAACAGAACGACTTACGCATACGCTACGTTCAGTCACGGGTCAGGCGAAACTGACAGAAGACAATATTAAGGGCACATTGCGTGAAGTGCGTATGGCGCTGCTTGAAGCAGACGTGGCGTTGCCTGTTGTTAAAGAGTTCGTAAACAGCGTTAAAGAGCGCGCGGTAGGTACCGAAGTAACCAAGAGTCTGACGCCGGGTCAGGTCTTCGTGAAGATCGTCAATGAAGAGATGGTCAAGGTTATGGGTGAGGCTAATGAGCAGCTAAACCTAGCAGCTAAGCCTCCTGCTGTTGTAATGATGGCCGGTCTTCAGGGTGCAGGTAAAACTACCTCTGTTGCTAAACTTGGTCGCCACCTGCGTGAGCGTGAAAAGAAAAAGGTTTTGGTTGTTTCTGCTGACGTCTATCGTCCAGCCGCTATAAAACAGCTAGAAACACTAGCGGGTGAAGTGCAGGTTGATTTCTTCCCATCAACGGCTGAGCAAGATCCAGTTGATATCGCGAATGCTGCAATTGCCCATGCGCGAATCCAGCATCATGATGTCGTTCTTCTAGATACTGCAGGTCGTTTGCACGTTGATGAAGATATGATGGGTGAAATTAAGCGCTTGCATGAAGCGGTTAATCCTATCGAAACCCTGTTTGTTGTTGATGCAATGACAGGTCAGGATGCGGCGAATACTGCCAAAGCGTTTAATGAAGTATTACCACTGACCGGTGTTGTTCTGACAAAAACGGATGGTGATGCCCGTGGTGGTGCTGCGCTTTCTGTTCGTCAGATCACAGGTAAGCCAATCAAATTCTTGGGTGTAGGTGAAAAAGTTGATGCTTTAGAGCCATTCCACCCAGATCGTATCGCTTCCCGTATCTTAGGTATGGGTGACGTCCTTTCTCTTATCGAAGAAGCAGAGCAGAAGATCGATAAGCAGAAAGCTGAGAAGTTCGCTAAGAAGATCAAAAAAGGTAAAGGCTTTGACCTAGAAGACTTCCGCGAACAGATCTCTCAGATGAAGAATATGGGCGGCATGATGGGCATGCTGGATAAACTGCCGGGTATGGGGCAGTTGGCGCAAGCGGCTGATGCTGCTAATGCCGAGAAAGGTATGCACCAGATGGAAGCGATCATTAACTCAATGACGCCGATGGAACGTCGTAAGCCTGATATCATTTCTGGCTCCCGCAAAAAGCGTATCGCGATGGGTTCTGGTACACAGGTGCAAGATGTTAACCGCTTGCTTAAACAGCATAAGCAGATGTCGAAAATGATGAAAAAGTTCAGCGGCAAAGGCGGTATGTCGAAAATGATGCGTGGTATGAAAGGCATGCTGCCACCAGGAATGGGTGGTGGCCCAGGTGGTATGGGCGGCATGGGTGGTCCTGGCGGCTTCCCGCGCATGTAATAATTGCGCATTTATTAAACGAAATGGCTTTATTAGGGCGGCAAATTCGCGTAGAATTGCCGCCCTGATTTTTCCGGTCCGATCTGCGTTAAAACCAGATTGGTTCATCAAACAGTGGGCGATATCAAAACCCACTCAATAAAAGGGTCTAACGCATGGTAATAATTCGTTTGTCTCGTGGTGGCGCTAAGAAGCGTCCTTTCTATCACATCTCAGTAGCGGACTCGCGTAATGCGCGTGACAGCCGTTTTATTGAGCGTGTTGGTTTCTTTAACCCAACTGCACGTGGTCAAGAAGAAGGTCTTCGTATCGATCTTGATCGTGTTGAATACTGGCAGAGCAAAGGCGCCCAGCTTTCTGAGCGCGTAGCTAAGCTAGTAAAAGAAGCTAAAGCAGCTAAGTAATTTTTAGGTTTTTGATCAGGATTGAAAATGAGCAGTAATCCAAATAATGAACAACTCATTGTCGGAAAAATTACTGCAGTCTATGGGGTTAAAGGTTGGGTAAAGATTTACTCGCATACGGACCCTATGGAGAACATTTTCAATTACAAACCTTGGCTATTAAAGGTTGATGGCGTTTTAAAACCTGTAGAGGTTGAAGCCAGCAAGCGTCATGGCAAAGGTCTGATAGCTAAATTGGCAGGAGTAGATGATCGTGATATCGCCGCTAAGTATTGTGGTTACGATATTGCGGTAGATTCAAGCCAGCTTCCAGATTTGGACGAGGGCGAGTACTACTGGAGCCAGTTGCAAAACCTATTAGTTTATACCGAGTCTGACCAATTGTTAGGCAAGGTGGTTCGCCTGATGGAAACCGGTGCAAATGATGTGCTGGTGGTAAAAGGCACAGCAGATAGCATTGATCAAAAAGAGCGTCTGTTGCCTTACCTTCCTGATCAGGTGATTAAAAAGATTGACTTGGAAACAGGTGCTATGTGGGTCGATTGGGACCCAGAGTTCTGAACCATGTGGTTCGGGGTGGTGACACTCTTTCCTGAAATGTTTGATGCAATTCGTTGCTACGGCGTAACAGGTAAAGCGGTGAAAAATGGTTTGATACAGATGCAGTGCTGGAGTCCTAGAGACTTTGCACATGATAAGCATAAAACTGTGGATGACCGACCTTATGGTGGCGGCCCAGGGATGTTGATGAAAGTTCAACCTCTAAGGGATGCTATTCATGCTGCAAAAGCAGCTGCGGGTGGAGAAGCTAAAGTTATTTATCTTTCACCGCAGGGCCGGCGTATGGATCATAAGGGAGTACAGGAACTAGCTTCTCGTGAGAGGTTGATTCTGGTAGCAGGGCGTTATGAAGGTATTGATGAGCGCCTGATAGAAACGGAAATTGATGAAGAATGGTCGTTAGGGGATTTTGTCCTCAGTGGCGGTGAATTGCCGGCCATGACTATGATTGATGCTGTTTCTCGTTTAGTACCTGGCGTCTTAGGGCATCAGGATTCGGCTACCGAAGATTCATTTCATGATGGTTTGCTTGACTGTCCTCACTACACTCGACCAGAACAGTTCGACGATATGCAAGTGCCTGAAGTGTTGTTGAGCGGCAACCATAAAGAGATCAGACGTTGGCGTCTGAAACAGCAATTAGGAAGAACCTGGCAACGCCGGCCTGATTTGTTGGAAAATCTTGAGTTGGACGCTGAACAAAAGTCATTGTTAACCGATTTTATCCGGGAGACCCAAGGGTCCGAAGGTTGAATGTTTAGGAGCAAGCGATGAGCGGCAAAAACCTAATTATTCAGCAGCTTGAAGCTGAACAAATGAACAAAGAAGTACCAGAATTCGCACCAGGTGATACTGTTGTAGTTCAGGTAAAAGTAGTAGAAGGCAACCGTACACGTCTACAGGCATTTGAAGGCGTTGTTCTAGGTAAGCGTAACCGTGGTGTAAACTCTGCATTCACAGTTCGTAAGATCTCTCACGGTGTTGGCGTTGAGCGTACATTCCAGACGTTCAGCACTACTGTAGATAGCATCGAAGTTAAGCGTCGTGGTGATGTTCGCCAAGCTAAACTTTACTACCTACGTGAGCGTAGCGGTAAGTCTGCACGTATCAAAGAGAAGTTGGGTTAATTCACTTTTCTCTCTTAAAAAAAGCGGCTTTATGCCGCTTTTTTTGTTTTTGTTTTGTGCTTAATAATTGAGAAGTATCAATTGGATAGATAAAGGGTTGGACAGATTTGCCAATTCCCACTCATAATAACAACTATCATTAGAGTTCCGTGCATAGAGGGAGAGCTTTCGGAGCTAGGTTTTATGCAAGTTAATGTAATTAAAAAAATTGCAGCTGTGCTGGCAGTAATTTGTGCGCCGATTGCCTTGTTTGCTGGTGTGTATGGTTTTGTCTGGTGGAAAGTCTCTGCTGCAGCAGAAAACTTTGCAAAGGATATCGCGCCTTTTGCAGCAATGAGTTATCAAGATATTCATATCGACCTTGTTGAAGCTCAGGTAGGGCTTAAAGGTATTTCATTTGTACCAACCGGCTCTGAAGGTAAAATTGGTGTTCAGTCAGCAGTACTGAAGGCGCCTTCATGGGGCTTTGTTCTTGAATTGGAAGAAAAACTCTCGAAGGGTGAGCTACCGGATGCCTTTAATGTTGATATCAAAGGTATCGACATAAACCTGAACAGCGGATATATACAGGATTGGGGGCGAATTGCATTAGATTCTCAGCGTAATGCTGGATCTGGTTATGATGCTTTAGCTTGTGGCGGTTTGGAATTTATAGGTCTGCCTGAGGTCCGTAAAATGGGCTATGGTGTTCTGAACACGGATGCTTCCTTTCAGTATCATTTCGATTCAGTAGATAAAGAGCTTAATTTTGACCTGCAAAGTAGAACAAGGCAGGTCGCGAATATGAGTATGTCGTTGGTGCTCAAAGTTGCGAGCGATGCACTGAATATACAGTCTATCGTGTTTGCTCAGCCACAACTAAAGCATTTTGAAGCTCGATATTTTGATCGGGGTTATAACAAAAAGCGTAATAAGTTTTGTGCTGGCCTAAATAAAGAGCCAGTTAAACAATATAGGGAACGTTATAAATCCCTTCTTTCAAAGCGTTTGAAGTATGAAGGTTGGAAAATTCCTGATGATCTTCTTTCGGCATTAGATGGTTTAAATGCTCCTAGTGGTTCTATTTATCTACGTGTGGATGTGCCTAAAGGTTTTGGTGTTCAGTCCTTAGCGTTGATTCAAACCCCTAGTGATCTTGTGCGTGAGTTAAATCCCTATGTTGAATTCAGCAAAAAGCATGTTTCTTTGGATGGATTGGATTGGGCCGAACCAGACCTAGAAGGGGAGCGTTTACTTGAAGAGCTTATGAAGCCTCAGGAAACGCCAGAATTTGTATTGGGTGACGAGGTTCAAACGACTGAGCCAGTAGATGCGGTTGCAGAAGAACTGAAACCGGGTTCTGCAATAAAGCCTTTTCCGAAGCCGAAGCCTAAAATCGAATATGAAAAGTCTTTCAAAGATATCGATGTGACGGAATTAGAAGCTCATATCGGGAAATCAGTGATTCTCTACACTTACTTTGGCCGGAAAGTAGAGGGGCGATTGGTCGCTGTAACCGATAAGGTGATTACTGTTGAGCATCGTGTGGTTAGTGGGCGTGGTACAGCAACCTATCCTATGGCGTACGATAAAATTCAAAGTGCGCAGTTATATCATTAGTACGTTTGTCTGACGTTTGGAGTTTAAGTGGTCGAAAAGCGTGAGGCCGAGACTGTGCATCCCAATGATGCGCAGTTAATTGATACCTATCTAGATGCGATTTGGATGGAGAAGGGATTAAGTGATAATACCTTAGCGTCTTACCGACGTGATCTAACTCAGTTTGCCATTTGGCTACGTCCCAATGCCGTTCGTTTACTTACTTGTACAAAGGCTGATATACAGGCTTATCTCGGGTGGCGTGTAAAAGAGCGGTTAAGGCCTAGCTCAACTTCCAGAATGTTATCTTGCCTGCGTGGTTTGTATCGCTATTTGCTTCGAGAAGGTGAGATAGAGGAGGACCCAGTTCTACTTATTCAGAGCCCTAAAAAAGGTCGTAGCTTGCCAAAAACCTTAACTGAGGCCGATGTAGAGGCTTTGCTAGAGGCGCCAGAGCTAAATGATCCTGTGCAATTTAGGGATCGAGCTATGCTTGAAGTTTTATATGCGACTGGATTGCGTGTCTCTGAGCTGGTTGCTCTGAAAGTGCATGAGATGAATCTCAATCAAGGCGTGATTCGAGTCATGGGTAAAGGCGGTAAAGAGCGTCTTGTGCCCTTGGGTGATGAGGCTATTAGTTGGGTAAAGCGCTACGATTCACAAGTTCGCCCTCTTTTAATGGGTGAAGAAGTTGACGATGTCGTGTTTCCTAGTAGGCGTGGTCAGCAGATGACGCGGCAAACTTTTTGGCATCGAGTCAAACGTCATGCTCTAACTGCAGGTATTGATAAGCCATTATCACCACACGTGTTGAGACACGCTTTTGCAACTCATTTGATCAATCATGGTGCTGATCTGCGTGTAGTTCA
The DNA here is from genome assembly GCF_047778125.1 of Neptuniibacter sp. QD29_5. Classification (GTDB taxonomy): domain Bacteria; phylum Pseudomonadota; class Gammaproteobacteria; order Pseudomonadales; family Balneatricaceae; genus Neptuniibacter. The sequence continues at coordinate 3,091,188 of NZ_CP180556.1, read as the reverse complement.
GATGTTGCTGGGCCACAGCGATCTGTCGACTACGCAGATTTATACCCATGTGGCGCAACAGCGACTGCAATCCTTGCATCAGCAGCATCACCCGCGAGGTTAATCTGCTAGACTGTGGAACTTTTCGTGAGATCGAGAGTCTCTTCTTGGTATTGGGATAAGTCTGAGCTTTATTAGATTTGGAAATTTTATGAAAAACTTATTTAAAACGTTTGCTTGCCTTTGGGCGTGTATGGCGACATCAGTAATGGCAGCAGAAGCTGAAGGGCTTATCGAGCAGAACCTTAAAAAAGTAGATGCTCGGATCGTTGTGAAAGAGATTGGCGATGCGCCTTTAACTGGATTGCGTGAAGTCGAGTTAAATAGTGGTGAAGTGCTATATGCCGATGACAAGGGTGAATACTTTCTTATTGGTAAACTCTATCGCTTCACTGACAAAGAAGGGTTTGTTGATCTGACCGAACGTAAGAAAAGCGCGCAGCGTAAAGTTCAGATGGCTGATCTGGATGAAGAGCAGTTAGTTGTTTATAAACCTAAGGGTGAAGTAAAAGCGACTGTAAATATCTTTACTGATGTAGATTGCCCATATTGCCGTAAACTCCATGCAGAGATTCCGGCTCTGAATGCGCAAGGCGTTCAAGTAAATTATTTGGCTTACCCACGCAATGGTACAGGTACAGGCACTTTTAAAAGCATGGTTTCAATTTGGTGTGCGGAAGGTGCTGAGGGGCGTCGTCAAGCGATGGATCAAGCTAAATCAGGTGTTCGTCCAGCAGCGAAAACTTGTGATAACCCTGTATTAGATCAGCTGCAGTTGGGGCAGTCTGTCGGTGTGACAGGTACGCCTGCAATTATTTTTGAAGATGGTCGTTTGTACCCGGGTTATGCACCAGCGCAGCAGTTGGTTAACCTGTTGGATCTTGAAAAATAACCCACTGCGGTTACTGAGAAGGAGGCTATATGGCCTCCTTTTTTATTTGTTGGGTCATAATGGGCTCAGAGATAGAGCTATTGCCTTGTTTTGGCTATAATACCCGCCTTATTTTTTGTAGATTGCGGTAATTGCCTGATAAAAAGAGGCTATCGCGGTTTTTTTTAGTTCAACAGCATGCGAGGTGCAGGTTTGAAACCGGTTAAAGTTGGTATCTGCGGACTAGGTACAGTCGGTGGTGGCACATTTAATGTGCTGAAGCGCAATGCGGAAGAGATTGCTCGTCGAGCAGGCCGCAAGATTATTGTTGAAGAGGTTGGTGCTCGCGACACAAACCCAGATTGCGATACCAAAGGCACTCAGATTACCAACGATATTTTTGCTGTAGCTAAAAATCCAGAAATCGATGTTGTCGTTGAACTGATCGGTGGCTACGACGTTGCGAAAGAGCTGGTTTTGACAGCAATTGAGCACGGTAAGCACGTTGTAACTGCAAACAAAGCCCTGATTGCGGTTCACGGTAATGAGATCTTTGAAGCGGCTCAGAAGAAGAACGTTATGGTTGCGTTCGAAGCGTCTGTTGCTGGCGGTATTCCGATCATCAAAGCGATCCGTGAAGGCCTTTCTGCAAACAAGATCAACTGGTTGGCAGGTATCATCAACGGCACTGGTAACTTCATCATGACTGAAATGCGTGACAAAGGTCGTGCATTTGAAGATGTGTTGAAAGAAGCACAAGAGCTTGGTTACGCAGAAGCGGACCCAACGTTCGATGTTGAAGGTATCGATGCCGCTCACAAACTGACAATTCTTGCGTCTTTGGCGTTTGGTGTACCGCTACAGTTTGAAAAAGCGTTCACTGAAGGCATCAGCAAGATTACACGTGAAGACGTACAGTATGCTGAAGAGCTTGGCTACCGTATCAAGCATTTAGGTATTACGCGTCGCAGTGGTAATGGTGTTGAGCTACGTGTTCACCCAACGCTGATCCCTGAATCAGCGCTAATCGCTAATGTAAACGGCGTAATGAACGCTGTTCTAGTTGACGGTGATGCGGTAGGTCAAACTATGTATTACGGTGCAGGTGCGGGTGCTGAACCAACAGCGTCAGCAGTTGTTGCTGATATCGTTGACGTTGTTCGTACATTAACAGCAGATCGTGACAACCGTGTACCTCACTTGGCTTTCCAGCCTACTGAGCTATCTGATGCGCCGATTTTACCAATCGAGCAAACAGAATCTGCTTACTACCTGCGCATGAACGCACAGGAAAAACCAGGTGTGCTAGCTAAAATCTCTAGCATCCTAGGTGCGCAAGATATTAATATCGAAGCGATCATCCAGAAAGAAACAGCTGAAGATCAGGTGCCAGTAATTATCCTGACCCAGTCTGTTCTTGAGCAAAAAGTGAATGATGCAATTGCTCAGATCGAAGCATTAGATGAAATCAACGGTTCGGTTACACGTATCCGTGCTGAGCATTTTGATAGTTAAGGAGTAAACCCCGTGAAATATATCTCTACCCGGGGACAGGCTCCGGCAATGAACTTTGAAGAGGTTTTGCTGGCTGGTTTGGCAAGTGATGGTGGTCTATACGTGCCAGAAACCCTGCCAACATTTAGCAAAGAAGAGATCGCTTCTTGGGCTGGTTTGCCGTACAACGAGCTTGCTTACAATGTGATTAAGCCATTCGTTGATGATTGTATCGACGATGCTGATCTTAAAAAGATGATTGATGAAACCTATGCTGGTTTCAATCACATCGCTGTAGCACCGTTGAAAGAACTAGGTACTAACGAGTGGGTTCTGGAGCTATTCCACGGCCCGACATTAGCGTTTAAAGACTTTGCACTACAGTTGCTAGGCCGTTTGATGGACTATGCACTGGAGAAGCGTGGTGAGCACTTAGTGATCATGGGAGCAACTTCCGGTGATACAGGTTCTGCTGCGATCGAAGGCTGTTGCCACAGCAAACATCTAGATATCTTTATTCTGCATCCGCATAACCGCGTATCAGAAGTTCAGCGTCGTCAGATGACGACGATCATTAAAGACAATGTCTTTAATATCGCGCTGGAAGGTAACTTTGATGATTGCCAGCAGATGGTTAAAGACAGCTTTGCGAATCAGGACTTCCTGAAAGGCATGAAGCTGGGTGCAGTAAACTCGATCAACTGGGCGCGTATCATGGCTCAGATCGTTTACTACTTCTCTGCGTCTTTGGCTGTTGGTGGTCCTCACCGTGAAGTGAGCTTCTCTGTGCCAACAGGTAACTTCGGCGATATCTTCGCAGGTTACTTGGCGAAACAGATGGGCTTGCCGGTTAAGCAGCTTGTTGTTGCAACGAACAAAAATGACATTCTACACCGTGTTATCTCCGGTAACGACATGTCTAAAGGTGAGTTGGTTCACACGCTATCCCCGTCTATGGATATTATGGTGTCTTCTAACTTCGAGCGTATGCTATTTGATGTATACGGTCGTAACGGTGAAGAGATTGGCGATCTAATGGCGCGCTTCTCGAAAGAGTCTGTAGAACTAGATCCTGCACGTTGGGAAAAAGTTCGTGAACTATTCGATAGCTATGCCGTAGATGATGAGACAACCTGTGATGTGATCAAGCAGGTATTCGAAGAGACTGAATATCTTCTAGATCCGCATACCGCGATCGGTGTTAAGGCTGGCCGTGAATGTAACCGTGATCAATCAGTGCCAATGATTACATTATCAACAGCGCATCCGGTTAAATTCCCTGAACCAGTGGTTAAAGCTGGTTTGGATGCACCGCAGTTACCGGCACATATGGCTGATCTATTCGAACGTGAAGAGAAGCTAGAAGTGCTAGACAACGACCTGAACACTGTTCAGCAGTATGTTGCGAGTCACGTACACACTGAGTAACTATTGATCAGATGTGATATTCTCAAAACCCGACGTTCGCGTCGGGTTTTTTGTGTCTGATAGAAAAATAATAATTCAGGGGCCTATGGATATGGCTGATCAGTTTTTTCTACTCTCTAAGATCTTATGGTTTGTGGCGCAACCGGATCACTTTTTACTATTAATGCTGCTGTTTGGCTTGTTGTTATGGCGCCGAGCATTAGGCGTGTTTTTGGTCTGGACCTCTGTTTTAGCTATGCTGACAATTAGTGTTTATCCAATGGCTAATTATTTGCTAGAGCCCTTGGAGCAGCGCTTTCCACAGCCTGTCTTGTCCGAAATTAAAGAGCCTATAGCCGGGATTATTGTACTCGGTGGTGGTGAAAATGCTGAGATGTCTTCCCATACGCAATGGCCGGAATTTAATCAGGCTGCAGACCGTTTGATGGCGTTACCTGGTTTAATGCTACGTTACCCTGACGCTAAAGTTGTTTTTACCGGCGGCTCTGGGTCAATTCTAGCACCCGAGTTTCGGGGTGGTGATGTAGCTGAACAATGGTTGAACCATCAAGGGATGGGCTCGCGTGTCACTATTGAAAGGGATTCGCGTAATACCTTTCAAAATGCGATCTACACTAAGGATTTGATTGCGAATGCTGAGGGTCAGGTAGAAGGAAAATGGCTGTTAGTAACATCAGCATTCCATATGCCGCGTTCAGTGGGTATTTATCGTAAGCTTGGTATCGATATTATTGCTTTTCCAGTAGATTACCGCGCCGGTACAATGCGTTTTACGCCTGATCTGAATACAAATATGAATGGCCTAAATACTGCTGTAAGGGAGTGGATTGGCCTGTTGGCATACCACTACACTGAGAAAACTGATGTGTTGTTCCCAGCACCTGTTAGCCCCATTGAATTAGAGAACGAATGAAACAGTTAAACATTTCACCTAGGCCGCAGGTCGATACATCTGTACCTGTGTTTCAGCAGGTAAATCCAGTTTTGGCCCGTATCTACGCTTCACGCGGCGTGCATGATCTACAAGGGCTTGGGCGCAGTTTAAGTGAACTTTTGCCGGATAGTGGTTTAGCAGGCATAGAGAATGCAGTTAATCGTTTAGTCAGGGCATTAGAGCATCGCGAAAAGATCTTAATTATTGGTGATTTTGACTGTGATGGTGCGACCAGTACCTCTGTCGCTGTTTTAGCTCTGAGAATGATGGGCGTTGCAGAGGTTGGCTATCTGGTGCCTAACCGTTTTGAATATGGCTATGGGCTAAGCCCAGAGATTGTAGCGGAAGCCCTGAAGCAATCCCCAGATCTATTGATAACTGTCGATAATGGTATTTCGAGTATCGAAGGCGTTGCAGCGGCGAATGCTGCGGGTTTAGATGTCATCGTTACGGATCACCATTTGGCAGGGAGGGAGCTTCCAGCTGCTTGTGCCATCGTTAACCCAAATCAGCCTGATTGCCATTTCACCGCTAAATCTACCTGCGGTGTTGGTGTGATCTTTTATGTGATGATTGCACTGCGTCGAACGTTACAGCAAAAAGATTGGTTTAACTTAAATGGGTTACCTAGCCCTAATTTAGGTTCACTCTTAGACCTTGTGGCTTTAGGAACGGTTGCGGATGTTGTTCCTTTAGAGCAAAACAACCGTGTGCTAGTTCATCAAGGTATACAACGTATCAAAGCAGGGCGTTGTAGGCCGGGGCTGAAAGCGTTAATAGAGTTATCAGGCCGTCAGCAGCACAAAGTGGCTTCATCCGATCTTGGCTTTGCTATCGCGCCACGCTTGAATGCAGCTGGCCGTTTGGAAGATATGTCGATCGGTATCGAGTGTTTGCTGACCGAATCTGAGCAGAAAGCTAAAGAGCTAGCCGCTACACTGAACGACCTCAATCAAGAACGTAAAGGTATAGAGCAAGAGATGCAGCAGCAAGCGCTGGATCTGCTTGATAAGCTGCAATTGGACTCAGCGCAGCTTCCGTACGGTCTATCCCTTTATGAGCCCGAGTGGCATCAGGGCGTGATCGGTATTCTGGCTTCTAGGATTAAAGATCGAATGCACCGTCCAGTGATTGCCTTTGCTCAAGGTGATGAAGGCGAGTTAAAAGGTTCTGCACGATCGATTCCGGGCTTCCATGTGCGAGACGGTTTAGATGCGATTGCTGCAAGGTATCCATCGCTTTTGCGTAAGTTTGGTGGTCATGCCATGGCTGCTGGCTTAACTATCAAAGCTACAGATCTAGAGCTGTTTCAAAACGCTTTTGATGAAGAAGTTAGACGCCAATTAAGTGAGTCAGATCTCCAGCAAGAGGTGTTAACCGATGGCGAGCTTACAGCCGCTGATATGACCATCGAGTTAGCAGAGCTGTTACGTAATGCCGGTCCTTGGGGGCATCAGTTCCCTGAACCGCTGTTTGATGGCCAATTTACCTTGATCCAGCAACGAGTGGTTGGTCAAAGACATCTGAAAATGGTGTTGATGGAGTCGGTTTCTGGTTTGGCTGTCGATGCGATTCAGTTTAACGCTGATATGGAACTTTGGCCGGATCAGGATATCACCCAAGTCAGAGCAGTATATCGTTTGGATGTAAATGAGTTCCGCGGTAAACGATCGGTGCAAATGCTGGTGGATCATCTACTGCCTGAGTAGTATCGTTGCCGCCTCTATTTTTTGATTCTTAATTGGAAGCAGCTGAATGGCTGCTTTCCTATCTACACTGAAGTGAATAATTGATGTCTGATCTACTGCCTTACTATGTCGGCGCGCATGTGAGCGCCAGTGGTGGTGTGCAAAACGCCCCGCTTAATGCTAAAGAAATTGAAGCGAATGCATTTGCTCTATTTACTAAAAATCAGCGGCGTTGGGTGGCAAAGCCTTTAGATTCAAAGACGATCGCGTCATTTAAGAAAAACTGCGCTGCGCTAAATTTTAAGCCGGAGCAGATTCTTCCTCATGATTCTTATCTGATTAACTTAGGCCATCCAGAAGAGGAAGCATTACTGAAGTCTCGTGATGCCTTCTTAGATGAGATGCAGCGATGTGAGCAGTTGGGCTTGGTTTATCTTAATTTTCATCCGGGGAGTCATCTGCGCAAGATCAGTGAAGAGGAGTGTATTACTAAGATTGCTGAGTCGCTTAACTGGGCAATTGCGCAAACTGAATCCGTTGTGGCGGTTATTGAGAATACCGCAGGCCAAGGAAGCAACCTTGGTTTTAGCTTTGAGCAGTTAGCCGCCATTATTGATCAAGTAGAAGATAAGAGCCGTGTTGGTGTGTGTATCGATACCTGCCACATGTTTGCGGCTGGCTATGATATCCGTACTCAAGAGAGTTGTGCCGAGGTATTCGAAGACTTCTCCAATATTGTCGGTTTTGAATACCTTAAAGGGATGCACCTGAATGATTCTAAAGGTGGTTTAGGCTCGCGCTTGGATCGTCATCACAGTCTAGGTCAGGGAGAGATTGGTTTAGAGGTCTTTAAATTCATTATGCGTGATGATCGTTTCCGGGGGATTCCATTAGTGCTGGAAACGATTGATGAGACGATCTGGGCTGAAGAAATTCAGATGCTGCGTCAGTTTACGTTGGGTGATTTTGATTAGAGTTGTCTAATATTTGGGCGATCGTATATCTGAATACCCATATAAATGGTAGATATTTTCGTGTTTGTCACTTAAGTGTCATCCTTTCTAGCTAGCCTGTGCGTCTAAGAATAGTGCATCACAGGTGAGTAAGTATGTTGCTTGCAACAAATGAGGTCGATGCTGAGTCACGTCGTAAGTATCTTTTCGATATTTTAGAATCAGAATCACTTTATCCGCATTTTCAGCCGATTGTTGATTTAAAAAACAATGTTGTTATTGGTCATGAAGCCTTAATTAGAGGACCTGCGGGTACGGTTATGGCTTCGCCTGGCGCGTTGTTCCAGACGGCAATTGAAAACAATTTGTTACATACACTTGAGTTGTTATCTCGACGCAAATCCCTCGAAGCATTTGCAGAGTTGAACCCTGGTGGGCAGCTCTTTCTTAATATCAGTGCGTCTTTGCTTGGGACGCCAGAACACACCGAAGGCTTTACGGCTGAGCTGTTACAAGAGTTAGGTATCTCAATCCAAGATATCGTCATAGAGCTTTCTGAACAGCACCCATTTGATCAGCAAGGCCTGACTCATGCTGCCGTTGAGCATTACCGAAATATGGGTTTCCAAGTTGCGGTAGATGATTTGGGGACAGGTTACTCCGGCTTGAAATTGTGGTCAGAGCTGAAGCCTGAATACGTCAAAATTGATCGCCACTTTATCTCTGATATCGACAGTGATCCGGTAAAACGTGAGTTCGTACGCTCAATCTACAACATCAGTAATACCATGGGCTGTAAAGTCATTGCTGAGGGAATTGAGCGTCAAGAAGAAGTTAAAACGATCAAGGAACTAGGCATCAATATTGGTCAGGGCTTTTACCTTGGTTATCCAAGCCCTGAACCGCAAACGGTTGAGCCTCCCGCCGCTGATGTGTACGAATCTGCAAACGCTCCTCGAGTTGAGAACTGTGAGACGGCTCACTCTCTATTGCGCAATGCCCCAACTGTTTCTATTCAAGATACCGTTCTGTCGGTGAGTGATCTATTTAGAACGCATCCCGAGCTAAGCTCTCTACCGGTTGTGCATGAAGGCATACCCCAAGGGGTGGTAAGAAGATCCAGTCTGTTTGAGTTGTTCTCTACCCAGTACGGTCGTGCGCTCTACGGTAAAAAACCGGTCGAGCGAATTTTGTCTCATGACGTGCTTATTGTGGATGCTGGGATGAGCTTGGATGAAGTGTCTCGGCTTATTACAGAGAATGAACAGAATGTGATCCAGCAGGATCTGATCATTACTCAGAACGACCTTTATGTAGGAATGGGTAATGTACGAGATCTATTGAAGCGCTTAACAGAGCTTAAAGTGCAAAATGCTCAGTATGCCAACCCGCTGACGCTCTTGCCGGGTAATGTCCCGATCAATAACGAAGTGGATGCGTTGCTTAATCAATCGGCAGATTTTCATGTCGCTTATTTTGATCTGAACAACTTTAAACCCTTTAACGATTGTTATGGCTATTCCAAAGGGGATCAAGTAATTCGTTTGTTGGGCGAATTACTGGTGCAGCACGCCTCTTATGATTCAAATTTCATCGGCCATGTGGGGGGCGATGACTTTGTTGTGATCTATCGCTCACCTGATTGGCAGTTGAGTTGTGAGCGGATCATTCGCGAGTTCGATAAAGCGGTAAAAGGGTTCTACTGCGATGCGGATCTCAAAGCGGGTGGGATCTGGGCGAGTGATCGTCAAGATAACCGCACTTTTTTCTCATTTTTGGGCTTGGCTGTCGGTGTTGTTCACCCTGATCCTTGCTGTTGTAACAGCTTTCATGAGGTGGCAGAGCTTGCGGCTATGGCTAAAAAAGAAGCTAAAAAGTCTGCTGAGAGCGCGATGTTTGTATCCCGTCGGCGCTGTATTACTACATCGGTAGCCGATAGTTTGAAGTGCTTTGCGTAAGCTCAAACTTCTGTAGCCCTGTTCCTAAGGGCTAACCTCTCTAATTTTTCATTTCGAAATGGATTGATCAATTGGCTTGATGAGCTGGTTAATTGATATAGTGAGTTATTCGCTAGTCAATGACAGGAACAGCACATGTCTGAGAAATGGCAACCAAGTTTTGGTCAAAAAGATTTCAACATCGATAAACAAGAAACCCTGTACGATGGTTTCTTTCAAATGCACAAACTCTATCTGCGGCATAAAACTTTTGCTGGCAGTGAGATAGAGATCCAGCGTGAGCTGTTTTACCGTGATGATGCTGTATGTGCGCTGCTCTATGATGCGGTTAAACAATCGGTTGTTTTGATCGAGCAGTTCCGTGTGGGTGCATTTGATAGCCCAGATGGGCCTTGGTTGCTGGAGCTGGTGGCTGGTATCGTCGAGAAAGGTGAAACCACTGAAGATGTCGCTCGCCGTGAAGCAGTCGAAGAAGCGGGGGCGCAGTTAGGTGAGATCAAGCACATTACCCGTTTCTCACCGAGTACTGGAGCAACGCGAGAGTATATCGATCTACTTTGTGCTCAGGTGGATTCCAGTGGTGTCGATGGCATCCATGGTTTGCCTGAAGAGGGCGAAGATATCAAAGTGCATGTTATTCCCGTGGAAGATGCCTTTGAATTAGTACAACAAGGTATAATTAATAATGCCCCTGCGATAATTGCGCTGCAGTGGCTACAGTTAAATAAGTCAGCGCTCGATCAGCGTTGGCAGTAAGTAGTAAACGATAAATCGGATAGGCAGATGAAGCGGAAATATATTCCAGATCTAACTCGGCAGATGGCGCATTGCGAGGCTAACTATGCTCGTATTATGAAGCTATTACCGGATCTGGATGACTGTGATGAACGCGAGTTTCAGGTGAGTTGGCCTGAGCATACTGCCTATCTGCGTCTGCAGGTTGATGAGCGATTCAAGTATACGAGCACCTTGTTGATTAGCCATCGCTTTGAATCGAGTTCGCCATGGCTAGAAGCACCGAGTCTAGTGGTGCGCCTATACCACGATGCTGGTATGGCTGAGGTAATCTGTATGCAGCGTCGTAAGCAGCTCTCCGGTGTTTATCCCTATCCAAATAAAAATATGCACCTGCCGGATGAGAAAATTCAGCTAAATGAATATCTGGGCGAGTGGTTGAGCGAATGCTTAAACCACGGCCACAGCATGGAACCGGTATTCAGTGGCTGAAACCATTACTCTGCTTCAAGTCAGTGATATGCACCTGCAACAAGAACCAGATATGTTGTTGAAAGGTGTGAATGTTGAGCAACGCTTTCAACAAGTGCTAGCGGAGATCGAATCTCAATCTGCTGATGCATTGTTACTCACTGGTGATCTGACACATCACGCACCTACGGCCTATGACCGTTTGGTTTCTTATGTCGATCAGCTTCCTTACCCAAGTTATTGGATTCCCGGTAACCATGATCTGGCAGAGGAGATGGCGCGTTTTGCAGATACAGAATTAGCGTCGCGGGTAAAAGCGTTCGGTGGTTGGAAACTGATTTTTCTAGATAGCAGTTCAAATCCCGATGGCAAAGGCAGTGGTTCGCTTTCTGAGACAGAATTGAGCTTTTTAAAAGCTGAATTAAGTCAGGCAGCGCCTGATCAACACGTGCTATTAGTTCTGCATCATCATCCTGTGTCTGTAAAAAGCCGATGGCAGGATGAGATCTGTTTAGGTAATGCTGATCAGTTTTGGCAAATTGTTGAACCTTATCCACAAGTGAAAGGCGTTATCTTTGGTCATGTGCATCAAAGCTGGGCGCTTCAGAGAGGAGAGATTCAACTATTCTCTGTGCCTGCGACTGCTGCGCAGTTTAAAGGTCAGACAGACCGTTCCGAAGTGGAAGATGATCCTAAGCTAGCCGGGCCTGCTTGTGGCCGTTATCAGCTCTATTCTTGTGGGAAAATTAACCAACAAGTGATTAGATTACCCGCATAGCTTTACTGGCTATTGCGCCTTGCTTTCCCCTCCGGTAAGTTCTTTGCCAGAGGAAGAAAATGAATACACCGCTTTATATATACGTTCATGGCTTTAACAGCTCACCGCAATCGATGAAGGCGAGGTTGTTTGTCGAATTTCTGCAGGGTAAAGGTTTAGGCGATCAGGTGATGGTGCCAGAGCTATCCCACTGGCCTGCTGAAGCTATGGAGCAGTTACGCGCTCTTGTAGAGCAAAACCAACAGCGATCCATCATCTTGTTAGGAAGTTCGCTGGGTGGTTATTACAGTACATGGCTAACCGAACATTATGATCATGTACGTACGGTTTTAATTAATCCATCGGTCAGACCGTTTGAACTGTTGCCTCAGTATCTTGGGCCTAATGTGAATCTTTATTCCGGTGAAGAGTACGAACTTACCCAAGAACATTTGGCGCAGTTGTTGGCGTTAAATTGCCAAGAGATCGAGCGGCCAGATGCTTATCTGCTTTTAACCCAAACAGCAGATGAAACGCTGGATTACCGAGAAGCGGTCGAGAAGTTTTCAGCATCGCCGCAGTTTGTTCAGCCCGGCGGCAGTCATGGTTTCGAGCAGTTTGAAAACCTGATTCCAGCCATTATGGCGTTTGCAGAAGGGCGTATTGATCTGCCCGAAGCACAACCGATTTAAATATCGTTAAACGTTGATTCATAGATAAAGTTTTGCGACAGGAAAGTATTTGATGTCCAAGCAATACAACGCTGGTTCCATAGAAGTTCTTAGTGGCCTAGACCCGGTTAGACGTCGTCCGGGGATGTACACGGAAACGGATCGTCCAAACCATTTGGCGCAAGAGGTCATCGATAACTCGGTGGATGAGGCGCTTGCCGGTCATGCTAAACAGATTGATGTGGTACTGAATAAAGATCAGTCCTTAAGCGTGACCGATGATGGTCGAGGCATGCCTGTGGATATCCACCCGGAGCAGGGTGTCAGCGGGGTTGAATTGATCCTGTGTAAACTGCATGCGGGTGGTAAGTTTAACAACGATAACTACAACTATTCCGGTGGTTTACACGGTGTTGGTGTATCGGTTGTAAATGCCTTATCTAAGTTGTTAGAAGTACAAGTACGTCGCGACAGCCAGGTTTATCGTATTGGCTTTGCCGACGGCGAAAAAGTATCTGACCTAGAAGTGATTGATACTTGCGGTAAGCGCAACACTGGTACCACGGTACGTTTCCTGCCTGATCCTCAATACTTCGATACCCATAAATTCAGTGTTTCACGTCTAAAGCATAATCTACGTGCTAAGGCGGTTCTGTGCCCTGGCTTAAAGGTGACCTTTACCGATCTGACCGGTGCTAAGCGTGAGAAGGAAGAGTGGTATTACGAAGATGGCTTGGTTGATTACCTAAAAGGCACAACTCAGGTCTTTGAAGTGCTGCCAGCTGAACCATTCTCTGGTTCTTTACAGGGCGAACTAGACGCAGTCGAATGGGCCGTGCAATGGCTACCGGAAGGTGGCGAGATGACCTGCGAAAGTTATGTGAACCTTATCCCTACGGCCCAAGGCGGTACCCATGTAAACGGTTTGCGTACAGGTTTGCTTGAAGCGATGCGTGAGTTCTGTGAATTCCGTAACTTGCTACCTCGCGGAGTTAAGCTGACTGCGGATGATGTTTGGGATAAATGTTGTTACGTCCTTTCTGCAAAAATGCAGGATCCGCAGTTCGCCGGTCAAACCAAAGAACGTTTGTCTTCCCGTGAAATCGCGGCCTTCATCTCCGGTACGATTAAAGATGCATTCTCTCTATGGCTAAACCGCCATGTCGAGGAGGGTGAGCAGCTTGCAGAAGTCGTTATCTCGAACGCTCAACGCCGTATGCGTTCCAATAAAAAGGTTGTGCGCAAAAAGGTTACGCAAGGACCAGCATTGCCGGGTAAATTAGCAGACTGCTCCGGTGGTGATGCCATGCAATCCGAATTGTTCTTGGTAGAGGGTGACTCTGCGGGTGGTTCTGCTAAACAAGCACGTGAGCGTGAGTTTCAGGCGATCATGCCTTTGCGCGGTAAGATTCTGAATACATGGGAAGTTGATCCAAGCGAAGTTTTAGGTTCACAAGAGATTCATGATATCTCGGTAGCGATTGGTGTGGAGCCTGCTTCAGAAAACTTCGATGGTCTGCGTTACGGCAAGATCTGTATTCTGGCCGATGCGGACTCCGACGGTCTACATATCGCAACGCTTCTGTGTGCATTGTTCGTACGTCACTTTAAACCGCTAGTTACTGCGGGTCACGTGTATGTGGCTATGCCGCCACTGTATCGAATCGATGTCGCGAAAGAGGTGTTTTACGCACTGGATGACGCCGAGAAAGATGGCATTATCGAGCGTATCAAGGCTGATCGTAAGAATGCCAAAATTGGTGTACAGCGCTTCAAGGGTTTGGGTGAGATGAACCCACTTCAGCTACGTGAGACAACCATGTCACCGGATACTCGCCGTCTTGTTCAGCTTACGGTAGAACCGGGTGATGGCACGAACGAAGTGATGGATATGTTGTTAGCTAAGAAACGCTCAGGTGACCGAAAAGACTGGTTGCAGAGCAAAGGTAACTTGGCAGACGTTTAGACGTTGAAAGTAGCATGAATTTTCTCTGTGATTAGTCACTGTAGGCAGAGAAACAGGATAGTTTTTACAGCTGGTTGCTAGGTTTGTGTTACAGCAGCGAGTTGAGCTTATTACGAGTGTAATGTGAATTATGACGGTACAAACAACCTTCGAAGATGGCACTGAACGCCTCGCGTTAAAAGATTTTACCGAGAAAGCGTATCTGGATTACTCCATGTACGTAATTTTGGATCGTGCCCTGCCTCATGTAGGTGACGGCATGAAGCCGGTTCAGCGTCGGATCATTTATGCGATGTCTGAACTTGGTCTAAAAGCGTCAGCAAAATACAAGAAGTCAGCACGTACTGTGGGTGATGTGTTAGGTAAATTCCACCCGCATGGTGACTCAGCTTGTTATGAAGCGATGGTATTGATGGCTCAGCCTTTCAGTTATCGCTATCCGTTGGTTGATGGTCAGGGTAACTGGGGTTCTCCTGATGACCCTAAATCCTTCGCTGCCATGCGTTATACCGAATCCCGTTTAGCGCGTTATGCCGAAGTTTTACTGTCTGAAATCAGCCAAGGTACGGTTGATTGGGTACCTAACTTCGATGGCACTATGCGTGAGCCAGCGATTCTGCCAGCGCGTTTACCAAATGTGTTGTTGAATGGCACGACAGGTATTGCCGTAGGTATGGCGACTGACATTCTGCCGCACAACCTGCGTGAAGTGGCTAAAGCCTGTGTTCACTTGCTAGATAACCCGCGTGCAGATCTGGACGAGATTACCGAGATCGTTCCCGGCCCAGATATGCCAACCGATGCGGAGATCATCACTTCCCGTCGAGAACTGAAGAAGGTTTACGAAACAGGTCGTGGCTCGGTGCGTATGCGTGCTGTATACACGAAAGAACAGGGTGAGATCGTTATCACGGCTCTGCCGCATCAGGTTTCTGGCGCTAAAATTTTAGAACAGATCGCCGCTCAGATGCAGCAGAAAAAGCTGCCTATGGTAAGTGATCTACGTGATGAATCCGATCACGAAAACCCAACTCGCCTAGTAATTATCCCTCGCTCGAATCGTGTTGATATCGAGCAACTGATGGCCCATCTATTTGCATCGACTGATCTAGAACGCACTTACCGTGTGAATATGAACATGATCGGTGTGGACGGTAAGCCGCAAGTTAAAGACCTTCGCCAGATTTTGGTCGAATGGCTGAGCTGGCGTACAGAGATTGTACGTAAGCGCTTAAACCACCGCTTGTCTAAGGTTTTGGATCGCCTGCACATTCTTGAAGGTTTGATGGTCGCGTATCTCAATATTGATGAGGTTATTGCGATTATCCGTCATGAGGAAGATCCCAAAGCAGAGCTGGTTAAACGCTTTGGTCTGACTGAGATCCAAGCAGATGCGATTCTTGATCTTAAACTACGTCACTTGGCTAAACTGGAAGAGTTCAAAATCCAGTCCGAGCAGAACGAGTTGGAAGAAGAGCGTAAGAAGCTGGAAGGTATTCTAGGTTCTGACGCTAAGATGCGTAAGCTGATTAAGAAAGAGATTCAAGACGCTGCTGAAGAGTATGGCGATGATCGTCGCTCGCCAATAGTAGAGCGTGAAGAAGCGCAGGCGTTCAGTGAGAAAGACCTTCTGTCTTCTGACCCTGTAACCGTCGTGATCTCTAAGCAGGGCTGGATTCGTGCTGCGAAAGGTCATGATATTGATGCCGAGGGCCTCAATTACAAATCCGGTGATGCCTTTAAGTTAAGTTGTAAGGGCCGAACTAACCAACCGACCCTTTTATTAGATACCTCGGGTCGAAGTTTCACTATCGAGACCCATAATCTACCGTCAGCACGTGGACAAGGTGAACCGGTAACAGGGCGTATCACGCTACCAAAAGGGTCTACTGTCGATGCTGCAATTGCGGGTAAGGATAACGACCAAGTCCTGATGGCTTCAGATGCGGGTTATGGTTTTATCGCTAAGATCTCTGATCTTACTAGTAAGACTAAAAACGGTAAAGCGGCATTAACGCTGCCTAAAAACGCTCAGATCTTACAGCCAATCACTATGAGTTCAGTCGAAGATTCTCTTCTGGCTGCAGTGACAAATGAAGGACGCTTATTGGTCTTCCCAGTATCTGAACTTCCACAATTGGCGCGTGGTAAAGGGAACAAGATTATCAATATCCCGTCAGCTAGGGCGTCAGCTAGAGAGGAATTGGTAACGGCGTTGGCTGTTCTTGCTCCGGAAGATACTCTGCTTGTTCATGCGGGTCGCCAACACTTGAAACTTAAGCCTGCTGATATCGAGCACTATAGAGGTGAACGAGGTCGTCGAGGTAATAAGCTACCAAGAGGCTATCAACGTGTAGATAGTCTGGAAGTGAATAACAGTACGCAAGAACAACCTCAAGGCGAGGAGTAAAGCTTACTTAACCTAGATGCCAGTAGCGGTAACCAGCTGTTAATCCAGCAAAATTCAGAGTAGCTTATTAGAATTGTGCTTCGCAGTAAGTCTAATAGGCTACAGCTTGACCCTATAAACGAACGGACTATCATATACACCTACATTTAAGACGGTTTTTTTGGTCGGCCATATAGGTGCTATACGTCATGGAAGGACGTTTATTACGTAAGCGATTTAGTCGTCGCATTACGATTTTAGCTGTTTCTCTGTCCATCGTTATCTTACTGATGGGAGGGCTTCTCTTGTTCCTATCCTCGGGGGTAAGGGATGCCTGGACAGCGTATAGTTATACTTCAGAAAACCGTACAACTGCTCTGTCAGAGCTGCATCGTTCCATTGGGTACGGTGGTTTTATCCACAACTTCAAAAACTATGTTTTACGCCAAGAGCAAGGTTTGCTTGAACACTTACGTGGCGATATAGAAAAATTTTCTCAAGTTATTTCCCATTATTCTTCGTTGGATCTCAATGGTAAAGAGAGCCAAGCACTGTTAGTTATCCAACAGACGCTTCAGATGTATAAAGATAATCTTCATGTCGCTCAGATGGCAGTGCAAAGGGGAGCGCCGACTCAACAGATAGATAGGCAGGTGCGTATTGATGATGCTCCTGCATTGGCTGCTTTAGCGGTACTTCAGCAAGAAAATAACCGTTTTCATGAAGCAGTTACTCGCGATATGAACAAGCAGATTACTAACCTAATTAATGCGCTTCTCATAGGTTTGTTAGCGATGCCTTTTGTGGTGCTTGCTGCCTATCATTATCACGATGTTATGAATCGCTTCGTCCAATTGATTGCTGAAAAACGTGAGGTCGAAAAAGCGCTGGTTAATTCAGCCGCTGAAGTTGAAGAAGCACAGCAGCAAAGGCGTGCGATGGCTTATGAAGCGCATCATTGCGAATTAACCCGTGTCCCGAACCGCAAAGCCTTTATGACCACTGGGCATGAGATTATGCAGAATGCAGCTGCTCGCGAACAGTGTTTAACAGTGCTGTTTGTAGATGTCGATGATTTTAAAACGATCAATGACACCTATGGTCACGAAATCGGCGATAAAGTGTTGGTGGAGGTTGCTTCTCGTCTCAGTTTTGCGTTGCGAGAAGGGGACTTTGTTGCACGTATTGGTGGGGATGAGTTTGCCATGATCATTCAATGTAATGATTCTGCTACTTGTGCTCTAGGTTTGGCCGAAAGATTGCTGGATGTTATGAATGAGAGCTATAGCGATATTGCTGAAGATCTAGAGGTTAGCTGTTCGGTCGGTGGTGCTAATTGTCCACAAGATGGTCAGGATCTTGACACGCTGGTACGCGTGGCTGATGAGCGTATGTATCGGGTTAAAAAAAGCGGGAAGAATGGAGTTTTCCTGCAGGAATGTTAATTAAATTCATTAATTACGTCGTTAATAGGCATGGGTTTGTAGAAGTAATAGCCCTGAAATACCTCACAACCTAGATCATCAAGGATCTGCTTTTGTTCTTGGGTTTCAACGCCCTCAGCAACAATGGTTATTCCCATTTTATGAGCAATATCGATAATCCCTTGAAGCAGTAATCGAGCATCTTTGTCCTCGACAATATCATCGATAAAACTCTTATCTATTTTAAGCTCGTCGATAGGTAGATCTTTCAACAAACTTAAAGAGGAATAACCCGTACCAAAGTCATCTAAAGATACGGATATCCCCTCTGCTTTAAACTGGTTGATCATGCCTAACACGTAATCTAAATCTTGGATAAACAGACTTTCTGTAATCTCAATTTTAAGCCTGCTTTTATTGATTTGGGATTGATCAGCTTGCTCTGAAAAGTACTCAAAAAAGCCATCGGAGAAAAACTGCTTGATAGAAACGTTAATTGATATTGAGCAATCGCTTGAGGTTAATTTTCCAGCCTCATCTAAAGATTTACGAATGATATAGCGTCCAAGTTCTGGCATAAGGCCAGAATTTTCTGCGATGGGTATGAAGCGGTTGGGTGGAATAGGGCCAAATTCCTTACTATGCCAGCGCACCAGAGACTCTAGGCCGCTTAATAATCCTTCTGAAGAAACTTGAGGCTGAAAAACGACGTAAATTTCCTCATTCTTAATCGCGTCCCTAAGTTTGGTTTCCAGTGAGAGGTCATCTAGATAGCGCTTCTTTAGTTCCTCATGGAAAACTGTGTAGCAATTTTTATTATGTTTAGCTTCATACAAGGCAAAGTCCGAGAGCCTTTTAACCTCTTCAAATGAACTAGCATCGGTTGGGCAGTGAGATATACCAATACTGGCACTTAAAATTAAACGATTGCCACTCATTAGATAGGGCTTAGATATTTCTTCTAAAATATCTTCGGCTAAGCGCTCTGCTTCAAAGCTTGAGAGATTGAAGGCTACGACTACAAACTCGTCACCGCTGTATCTCGCAACAAGGCATTCTCTATCCTGAGTGTTTAGTTTGAGTCTTCTCGTGATTTCAATCAGAACCTGATCGCCATAATCGTGGCCGAAGTTATCATTGGCTGATTTAAAATTATCCATATCGACAAACAGTAGGTGGTAACTGTTTTGCTCTTCTAACTTTGAAAAGTAGTTGTCCAGAAAATAGCGGTTAGGCAGATTGGTTAAGAAGTCGTGTGTCGCTCTATAAGTTAACAGTTCTTCTTTCTTCTTCTCATTATTACTGATCACTCTAAAGAGCCAGTAAATAACGGCGTAAGCAAAAAAGAAGACCAAAGATAGATTGGTGGCAGCTTGGAAAAACTTCTGTCGAATAACTTGGGTGTCTCGTTCTACACCGACCCAAAGCTGAAACTCTTTGATATAGAAATTCGACATCATCGATTGAGAGTCATCGTTGAACTTACCGGTGACATGGGTCGTAACGATTTGCTTCTCTTTAATGGTTTCAAAGCTGATATTGTAGGCCTTTTCGACATAATCGATGCTTTCTTGGACTTTGCCTTCAGAAAACTGATGTTCATATACGGCTGGATTGTTGATGAGACGTTTAGGTGCTACTTGGAAATAACGATCCCGATCTCGATAGATAAACACACTGTAATCAGCACTATGCTCATTAGTGTTAGAAAAGAACGGCAGACCTTTCTCAATATTAATGGTGAGAGACACGATGAATAGCGGTTTGCCGTTGGCATCTCTAATTGTTTTACGAATCGGGATGATTAGAGCGTTTTCCCAGTAACTAAAATAGGTCCGTCCAATAACGGCTGCATTACTGTCTAAGGTGAGGTTAAATGATTCTTTTGCTTTTGGGTTTTTCAGCAGGTTAAGTGAAGATTCGCGTTTATCTTGAGAGAGAGAGTTTGTAACAAGGATATTGCCATCAAGATCTATCTGAAAGAAGTTATGAGTCGTGTGAGAAGCAATATATAACTTATCTATCTCCTGAATCGATTTCTCTCGATCCAGATACTTATCTTCGTGTAACAGCTCCTGACCAAGAATATCTAACAGCGTTTCATATTGCCTGAGAGTGGCTTCAACTGAGTTAGAGGTGATGCGAGTCAGATTTTCTTGCTCTAATCTCACATCTTCCCGGATAGACTCGTGAGTCTTCGTAAGAATGAAAATAAACGCAGCAAAACCTGCCAAAAGGAAGACGTAAAACGCAAGCCAGATGTTATTTCTTATAAACAGCATAGAGCTTCACTCAATCTCAGAGAGTTTAAGCAATATGAGAATAAGACAGCAATACGGGGAAACGTGTGTTTATCATCGGAAGTACCTTTGCTAATTACATCATATAGCGTAGTCAAAGCTGAGCTCCTTGTAAGGAGGGCTAGCTTCCTTGCGACGATCGAAAGATTATCGGCGGGGCCAAAATCCAATTTTTAGTTCAGTTATACAGCTTTGCCTAACGTAAACTCCTCTTATTATATAATCAGTTTTGAATGTAATGGTCTCTATATTTGGTAGTAGATTCATGGCTCTTTGTAGGGAGCTCAATTGCACATAGAGTGCTTTGTGGCATATGTAATAACAATTTATAAATTCTGCATCGATTAAGGTTTGTGCACGCTTAATTGATGGTTTTATTCTTATTCAGGGTCTTTGCAAGAATATCGATAAAGCTTCTGATCTTGCTACTGGCATGGCGGCCCTCTCTATGAACTATGTGCACAGGCATTGCTGGTGGTTCATAGTTCTCCAGAACAGTTTTAAGTTCGCCATGGTTGAGTTCATCTTCAACTTGGTACGACAAAGTATGGATAATGCCTAAATGTAGCTTTGCTGCATTGATCGCTGATTGATTGGTGGAAACCGTTAATCGTGGCTTTAAGCGTAAATTCTGCTGCTTTCCTTCGAAATCAAATTTCCAATCTTGCACCATACTACTGCTATTGGTCATGATAATTGAATGTTGCTTCAGGTCTTCTGGGAATTGAGGAATACCTGATTTTTCTAGATATTGTGACGAAGCAAGCCAGTGCATACGCACAGTGCCAACACGTTTTGCATGCATGTTTGAGTCAGGAAGGTGACCAATACGTATACCGACATCAAACCCTTCTTCCATCAAGTTAACCACGCGGTCTAGAAATACGGCATCTACCTCTGTTTCTGGGTAGTTATTCAGGTATTCTGCAATGCTAGGCATTACATATTTTTGTCCAAAAAGAACGGGAGCTGTAACCGATAAGTGGCCTTTGGGTTCGCTATTGATTCCTATTGCAGACTCATTTGCTCTTTCTAGCTCTTGAAGAATTCTCTGTGCATCTTGGAGATAGCGCTGGCCCGCGTCAGTGGTTCGTACATGTCGAGTGGTTCTGGTTAGCAATTTAATGCCGAGTTTTTCTTCCAGAGCAGAGACAGCACGGGTTACAGCTGGAGGGGAGATATTCAATCGGCGACTAGCGGCAGCGAATCCTTGTTCCTCTGCAACAGCAACAAATACATTCATCAAATGAAACTGATCCACTGTTCTTATGCCCTCCGAGTTATATTATTCCATTTTACGTAATAGTCATTTGCTTTTGCTGAGTATTCTTTAATTTATCGTTGCTTGTCAAACTAGTCCTACAACTTAACCAAACGGCCAAATACAGAGGCCGGTCATTAGTTTGAGGAATTAGATATGAGCCGTATTAACTTAGTAACAAACGAACAAGCAAATGAAGAGCAACAAGCACTGTATGCCGCGATTGAAGGGCAGCTTGGGATGGTGCCAAACTTTCTTAAGGTATTTGCCAATTCTCCAGCGGCACTACGTGCATTCTTAGGTTTGCATGGGATTGCAAATGAAGGAAGCCTAGATCTTCGTACTCGTGAACGTATTGCCCTAGGGCTTGCCGAACAGAATGCCTGTGAATATTGCGTATCAGCACATACTGCAATTGGTCGTAAAGCTGGCCTGTCTAGTTCAGAAATTGAAGCAAACCGTTCCGGCAGTAGTCAGGATGCCAAAGCGGCTGTTGCCGTGAAGTTCGCACGCTCCTTAGCAGAGAATAATGGTGCTGTTACTACAGCCGAACTGCTCGAAGTACGAAATGCCGGCTACAACGATGCAGAAATCGTCGAAATTATTACCCATGTTGGAATGAACGTTTTAACCAATATTTTGGGTAAAGCGAGTCGCGTAGAAATAGATTTCCCCAAAGTAGAGCTGCAGCAAGCTTCATAAGTAGTCTGCCTTTGCGGGCCTTAAAGGCCCGTTCTTTTCTGCTAAATCCTAAAATAAGGGTATTTGACGATGGCACATAAATACGCACAAATCGCATTCACTGAGACTGTTCGCCAAGTTCAATCAGAGCAGAATAGTCGTGCTGGTTACGCTCGTATGGATGAGGGTGAGGATTATAATTATCTGCTGTCGGAATACGAAGCCGAGTTTATTGCCGAGCGTGATAGTTTTTACATGGCCAGTGTCGGTGAAACCGGTTGGCCCTATGTGCAGCATCGAGGTGGCCCTAAAGGCTTTATGCAGGTTTTAGATGCATCAACGCTAGGCTTCGCTGATTTTAGTGGCAATCGTCAATACGTCAGTACTGGTAATTTTCGTACCAACAATAGGGTATCTATCTTCTTTATGGATTATCCCAATAAGCGTCGTTTAAAGCTTATGGGAAGAGTCGAGCTGGTAAAGGATGATGATTGGGAAACACAGGCCAAACTTGAGGTAGCGGGGTATAGAGCCGAGATTGAGCGTACCTTTATCATCAAAATAGAAGCATTCGACTGGAATTGCCCACAACATATCACTCCCCGTTTTACAGGAGCTGAAATGGAGCAACTTATCGCACCTGTGATCGAGGAGAACGTTCGCCTTAAAGCTCAGTCAGACAAAGCGCAGCCCACATATCCACAATCGTTGGGGGATGGTCCTATAACGTTAACGATTTCAGGTATAAGGCAGCTAACCCCAAGAGTACGCGCTTATGAATTGCGTCATCCACAAGGTTTGGAGCTGCCTCAATTTGAAGCCGGTGCGCATTTGCAAATACCTGTACAGCTAGAGGATGGTAGTTTAACCACGCGCCATTACTCGATCTGTTCTAACCCAGCACGACGAGATATATACGAAATTGCTGTGTTGTATGAAGAGCAGGGGCAAGGTGGGTCCGTTGCAGTACATCAATACTTCAATCTGGGTATGACGTTGAAGTGCCAGCCACCGCAAAATTATTTCAAGCTTCATGAAGATACACGTCCAACAATCCTCATCGCAGGGGGAATTGGCATTACTCCCATTAAGGCCATGGCGCAAAAGCTCCGCGATCAAGGCAGGAAATTTGAACTTCACTATGCTGGTCGTAGTCAACTTGAGATGGCGTTCTTTGATCGTTTACAGCGGGAGTTTGTTGGTAATGGTTTTTTTTATCGGGGAGATGCGAACGAGCGTATAGATCTACATCAGATTTTATCTGCCAAAGCACCTGATGCAGTGGTTTACGCGTGCGGTCCTCAGAAGTTACTCACAGGCTTGAAGCAGCAGGCTCAGTTATTAGAGGTTGATCCACAACAGATCCAACTTGAACAGTTTGTTGCAAGCAAACAAGCGCATGATGGCTCTATATCACTAGAACTCGCGCGAAGTGGCAAAGTAGTCGAAGTATCTGCAGAACAAACTTTGCTAGACGCTATTATTGGAAGTGGAATTGATATTCCCAATAGCTGTAAAAGTGGCGTGTGTAAAAGCTGTGCGGTCACTGTGCTTGATGGAGAGCCTGATCATAGAGATCAATGCCTCACCCAGAACGAACAGCAAGTTCAAAAACAGATTTGCCCCTGTGTATCACGTAGCTTCGGTGATTCACTGGTGCTAGATATATAAAAAGAGTAGTAAGTCAGATGGTCACACGAATCAATGAAGATTTTGAACAACGCGTAGTTATTCTTCCTGAAGATTACCATTGGGTTGATTCGCCCATGGCAGGTGTCGAGCGCATGATGTTAGACCGTATTGGTGATGAATCTGCCCGAGCGACCTCGATTGTCCGTTATGCACCTTTTAGTGAATTCTCACCGCATGTTCATAGCGGTGGGGAAGAGTTCTTTGTGCTTGAAGGTGTGTTTTCTGACGAACACCAAGATTATCCCCAAGGGAGTTACGTTCGAAACCCTATTGGCACTTCCCACACCCCGAAGATCGGCAAAGAGGGTGCGATCATCTTTGTAAAGCTACAGCAGTTTAACGAAGCTGATAAAGAACAAAAGGCGATTGATACGACTAAGGAGCCTTGGCTCCAAGGCTTGGTCGATGGTTTAACCGTTATGCCTCTGCATGAATTTGAGGGCGAGCATGTCGCCTTGGTGAAGTGGGCGCCGAATACGCAGTTTAACCCCCATCGTCATTTTGGCGGTGAGGAGATACTGGTACTTGAAGGCACGTTCTACGATGAGCATGGTATCTACCCAAAAGGTTCCTGGTTGCGTAGTCCTCATTTGAGTGAGCATCATCCCTATACCAAAGACGATGGCGCATTAATCTATGTGAAAACGGGACACCTGTAACAACACTGCCAACAAGTATTTCTGTCGAACAAAAATTATTTGCTAAAAAACAAAACGCTATTGCTAATCATTATCATTACTGATAGTCTAGGTCCCGCTCATAAGTGATAGGCAATGGACGACCTCACCATTAACATTGCTGAACAGTTCTACCTGCTCGCTCTTAGGCAGGTAGAACTTCTCCCACCTTAAGCACCAATACAATCAGCAGACACTGCTGAAGTCACAAAGAGCATAAACAGCTAAGTCTTTTCTTACTGGAGGAGAGGAAGTTATGCACTCAATCAAAGATCGTGAATCGTACAAAACACTTCTGCACCTTGCGGATAAGCTATCCCACAGTAGCTCATCCAATAGTGATTGGTTGGCAAAGCAGCACAAAGATATTTACGACTTTTTAAAACACGCTGAAGAAAGATAGAAGGAGAGGTTTATGGGTTCTTTGATTAATCCCTCAATTTTTAAAGCTGTGTACGACAAGATTGTGACTGAAGGTCAGCAATCGAGTAGTGGCTTCTTTCTTCGTGGTGTCTATGCGGCAGGCCAAGGTAAAAAGCATTTAGAGTTGAAGGATTGTTTTTCACGTATCCGCGTCGTGAATGGCGAAGTGGTCGCGACCGAGTTCTCGAACAATACTCAGCGTGTCAGATTTCTGAATAAAGTTCGCAAGCTCTATTGTGGCGAACAACCCTCGCAATAGTCTCTTTCTTCCTATTAAAAAGATCGATAAAACAGATCTCCTCCTTGTGGTCCCTATCCAAAAGGCTTAGGTCAGCAACGCCTATAAACTTTGAATTTGTGTCCCTTTTTGGCGCTACGCTATGTAAAAACGCGCATTCGTGAGTAAGTTTCCTACAGCTATCTCAGACCCCTTGTCTTTTTACCGGACTCCTTTACTCAAAAGATGGTGCTTTATTGCTCTAAAGACCAGTATTTACTTTTGTCTTAAAGCGTTACCCTAGCCCCGCTCAAAAATGTGTGCATTGCAGCATTTTTAGCATAGGCATGAATACACGCCATGCTAGTAGCTGGTTGGACTTAACGTTGGTCTACTCGAATTTGGTCATTTTTTGACGCTCTTTCTCGTGACGATGGGTCAAGCCCTGCAAGTTGCTAGGCAGAAATCACATAAGAATTGTCAATTCTTATGTGATTTCGGCGGGTATTTTGAAACCCGTAACCTGATCCAGACACAACAATTTTAAAATCGGATTCTGACCATGAACCTGTCGATGTTTTTTCCACAGATCAACAGCGCAAGCTTACGCTTTGTGTTGGCTGTTGTTGGTCTCTTACTGCTCCCTCTTACTGCTTTTGCGGAAACCGGCGGAGCGACCGCTAACGTTCCGGAACTGAGCGCCTCTTTCTATGGCTATCTAAGTATCGCCATCTTTATTTTGGCCTACTCACTGGTTCCGCTGGAAAACAATATTCATCTGCTTAAAAGTAAGCCGGTTCTGGTGGCTGCGGGTCTGATCTGGATTCTAGTAGCGCTAGCATTTAAGGAAATTGGTGCCACAGAACAGGCGCACCATGCGATTAAACATGCGATTATCGAATACGCAGAGCTATTCCTATTCCTGCTAGTAGCGATGACCTACATTAACGCGCTTGAAGATCGTAATGTATTCCAAGCGCTGCGTGCTTATCTGGTATCCCGTGGTTACTCTCTACGTAAGGTTTTCTGGGTTACCGGCGCACTAGCATTTGTTATCTCTCCGATTGCGGATAACTTAACGACTGCACTTCTGATGGGTGCGGTTGTAATGGCTGTAGGTGGTTCGAATATCCGTTTTGTATCGATTGCATGTATCAACGTAGTCGTTGCGGCAAACGCTGGTGGTGCATTCTCCCCATTCGGCGATATCACAACACTGATGGTTTGGCAGAAGGGTAAAGTAGAGTTCCTAGAGTTCCTACCGCTGTTTATCCCATCGCTAGTTAACTGGTTTGTGCCTGCCATTATCATGAACTTCGCTATTCCTAATGAGATCCCAGAAGCGTCTCAGGAAAAGTCCTTCATGAAACGTGGTGCTAAAGTGATGATGGTGCTATTCCTAGCGACTATCGTAACTGCAGTAAGCTTCCACAGCTTCCTACACCTTCCACCTGCGGCTGGCATGATGTTTGGTCTAGGTTACCTAGGTATGTACTCTTTCTACCTGAAAAAGGTTGAAGGTCGTACGGTGATGGCTGACTCGATCTTTGGTGGTCGTAGCGATGCGCACCAGAACCCATTGAGCGTTCTACAGGCATACGGTAAAGACATCGGTGAGCATCTAAATGATCAGCCTTATCCGGCATTTATGATCGATAAAGAGAAAAACGTTACCCATTGGAACACTGCACTAGAAGAGCTAACGGGTATCAAAGCTGAAGAAATGATCGGCACTAAAAACCACTGGAAAGGCTTCTACAAAGATCAGCGCCCAACTTTGGCTGATGCTGTCCTAGAAGACGAATCAGGTGCAGGCGTACGTCAGCATTATCAAAATAAGTATCGTGACAACCCAATGGGCGGTAAGTCTTACGATGCCGCTAACTACTTCGACAATATCGGTAACTCCGGCGCGTACCTAATGTTCAGTGCTGCTCCTGTTGTTGATGAAAACGGTGAAACAGTGGGTGCTGTGGAACTGTTTGAAGATATGACTGAGAAGCGTGAAGAAGTTAAAGAATTCGACGTGATGGAACGTGTATCACGTGCCGAGTGGGATACTTTGCTGTTTTTCTACGGCGTAATCTTATGTGTAGCTGGTTTGAGCCAGTTCGGTTACATGGCGATCGTTTCTGAGCTTATGTACAACGACCTTGGCCCAACATGGGCGAATGGTTTGGTAGGTGTGCTATCGGCGATTGTAGATAACATTCCGGTGATGTTCGCGGTATTAACCATGGACCCAGCGATGTCGCTAGGCCAATGGCAGCTTGTAACCCTAACAGCGGGTGTGGGCGGTAGTATGCTTGCGATCGGTTCAGCTGCAGGTGTTGCACTACTAGGTACAGCGCGTGGCGTATATACCTTTGCATCTCACCTTAAATGGACGCCAGCTATTGCCCTAGGTTATGTGGCAAGTATCGGCGTACACCTACTGATTAACGGTGTTTGATTGCACTCAGTGGCTAGTAGCTAGAACGCTTCGCTGCTAGTGGCTAGAAAAAGAAAGGCCTGCTCAATGAGCAGGCCTTTTTTGTTTGGCTTCTTCCTAATTCATAAAAAGAGGGCTCCATCCCGCTTTCTACCGCTTTCTACCGCTTTCTACCGCTTTCTACCGCTTTCTACCGCTTTCTACTGATCTGTCACTATTCATATTCTATTGGCTGTGCCTTGGGGATTAAGAGGAGGTAGGTAGGATCGGAGGTCGTAAAATCAACCTACCTATCGGAAAGCAGATATCACGTGGCGCACTCAACAGGTACAAGCAGTAAAGATAATCTAGTCGGCAGTCTGTGGATGATCGCTGCCATGGCTGCGTTTGCGATTGAAGATGCGCTAGTAAAGGATGCCGCGCAAACTCTGCCGGTGGGGCAGGTGCTTGCTCTGTTTGGTTTAGGTGGCATGTTTCTATTTGCCACCATGCTTAAATTCAACCGCGAGCCTTTGTTTATCAAAGACGTCGTTTCTTTGCCTATGCGTATTCGCATTGTCTTTGAAGTAATCGGGCGGCTGTTTTACGTACTCGCAATAGCCTTTATTCCGTTATCTACTGCCACTGTGATACTGCAAGCCACTCCGCTTGTGGTTGTGACGGGCGCTGTGCTTTTTCTAGGTGAAAAGGTAAGCCCCGTTAGGTGGATAGCCATATTTATTGGGTTATTGGGCGTTATTTTAATCGTACAGCCGGGTGCTGATGGTTTCTCTCAGCTCTCATTATTAGCGGTAATAGGCATGATCGGTTTTGCTGGCAGAGACCTAGCAAGCCGTATGGCTCCGCCAACTATAGGCACCGCAAGGTTAGGCTTTTATGGCTTTCTCTCCGTCCTGATCTCTGGGCTTATCTATTCAAGCTGGGCGGGCGAAGTTTATAGATTGCCAACGCAGTTCGAGCTGGTGTCGATTGTGATAGCTACGCTAGCGGGTGTGATAGCCTATTCCTGTTTAATGAAAGCGATGCGCACCGGTGAAGTGTCTGCGGTGACGCCGTTTAGATATACCCGCTTACTGTTTGGCTGCTCGCTTGGACTGTTGTTCTTTGGTGAAGAATTCACTACTTCGATGTTGATTGGTTCAGCGTTGATCGTATCTTCGGGGCTGTTTATTGGGTGGCGGGGGAAGAAGGTTGTTAAGGAAATAGAAGCTAGTAGCTAGAACGCTTTGCTGCTAGTGGTTAGAAAAAGAAAAGGCCCGCTCAATGAGCGGGCCTTTTCTTTGGAATTCGTGGTACCAGCGGCCGGACTCGAACCGGCACGCTCTTGCGAGCAAGGGATTTTGAATCAAATAGTACGTGGTATATCTCAGTAGATTTCAGTGGATAGTGAAGGAAAGTTTAAACAGCTTTACTGTAGTTTCTTAGATTCTATTTGAGAGTGCTATATCGTTATGCGCACAGAATCCGCACAGGTTTTTTTATTTTAATGGACAGGACATACCGGGTTTGGTTGATTTACGATATGCCCTGTCAGCTTATTCACTTGCAAGCTTCTGTAGATAATTCAATAGATCCATCTGTTGCTGTAAGGTCAACTTTCCGATCATCGCTGGCATCGGTTCGTTCATTCGGACCTCGCCGAGGTGGTGTCTTCTCATGATATCGCCGCTGTGCATCTGTTCAGGGCCCATTTTCGAGCCAGGGTGGCCGTTACGGATTTTATGTAATACCTCCCACGGATTCCTTCGGGCCAGAGGGCCCAGATATTCAGGCTTCAGGTTTGATCCGAAGTTAAGGTCTTCTCCTTCATCTCCATGGCATCGGCTGCAGTATTCTCCGTATAGCACTTGTCCGTTGATTGCATCACCGTCGGCTTTTTTGCTATTAAGACCGATGGTGTTCGACATGTCTATCTGTCCTTCACTGATGAAGGTAGCAATTAGGTTTAGAGCATGTTTGTTCAGAAAGCGGTCATATTGATGGGTTGTATCGGTTAATAATGCGCCAATCTGAGCTGGGTCTTTTCCCTTATAAGCAGTAACTCCCTTAATGCCGGTATAGTGGCTTCCTGTCCCATACGCCCCTTCTATACCAGCATAATCCCAACCATGGCACTCTTTACAGCGCCAAGTGGTAGCTCCAGACTTTTTAGCTGTAGCTGGGTAGGCTGGATGTGTTGTTGATGGCGCGGCAAGATCTAGTTCTGCCCACCACTTGTCGTAAAGCCGCCCCCCAATTGCAGCAGGATTTTCTCGCGTGATGGATTGTTCGCTACAACAATCTGCCAAGGATGGCATGCTAAGTAAAAGCAGCACAGGTATGAGTATATAGGTTCGTAGATTAGGGCGATTAGACATTACCTTAACTCCTTAAGTTCGGTCTAGAGGAGTATAGTCTCTCTTTTGATAAAGCCGGATTATAAGTATCAAGGGAGGGAGTGTTACTAGATTTGCTGATTTGTTTAGTATCCGATTGTACTGGAACTCGTATCCGGATCGTTATGCCTTTGAAGATTAGAGGCTTAGGGTAAAAGTGCTGCTACCTGTTTTTATTGCTGTGCCCTTTTCTGGCTCGCGGCCACCTAAAAAAAGTATGGGTGTAAGCCTATCGATTGGTAATTGCACTTCTCTAGGTCTATTTTTAGTTTGTCTCTTAAGTGGATAGAGATCAATAAGATGCTTTGTCATGAGGAAGCAGTTATGGAATTCATTACCAAAGGCGATACGATTAAATGTGTTCGTCAGATCAAAGACAAAGTTTCAGGTAAGGAAAACCACATCACAGTGGCCTCATTCAATGCTCAAGTTGACCGTCTTCCCCCCCATGTTGCTGCAGAACTCTTCACTGAGGAGGTAAAAGAGCTAGTGTTATGGCTAGAGGATCGTACTAAATTACAATCCCAATTAGCGAGACAATCCATAGATGACACCATTCTAGAATCACTCCCCTTTATACTCAGGCAAGCAACCCAAGCACTTGAAAATTTGGAACGGTTGGACTTGATGCTCTATCGTTCAATCAATGAAGGGCTGTCTGACCTATCTGAAGTGCTCGATAAAACTGAGCGTTTTACTTCTACTCACAAAGTTGGTTCGATGAAGATGCAGAATAGTGAGGAGCAAAAAGAAAGGTTGTATACAATCAAGAAGGATATCGAAGAAAACGAATGATACCCATTCTTAAATGTGTCGCTGATTATAGCTATTAGGGTAAAGTTCCTATAGCGCATTTCCTCAGTTGCTTGAAGGTTGAATGTGCTCCAGAGCGAAATTAGGTTTCATTGGTCAAGGCCTTTATCTAATAACAGACCAAATTGCTGGATATGCCAGCAATGACAGCATCAGCATAATAGTATGTATCGCAGAATTCGGCAGAAGAAATTACTGTAATGAATACAAAGTGATGGTCAGTTTTACTTGAGCTCTGGAGTATCCGGTAAAAAGTTCGGTTTTGATTCAGTTAGCCGAGATACGAACAAACGTTTCAGAGATACTTTCTTCTTCGTAATGTTTGTGAAGGTAACTCTGCATTTCAGTGGTAGAAAGTAGAGTGGTTATACGTTTCCACGTTTGTCGTTTTCGGTCAGTACATTCAAGGGAAGGTTTGTAACATGCCCATAAGTCATTTTCTTGCCTAGGGAAGCGAGATACGCACAAGGCATCATTAATATATTCTAACATGGTGAGTTATTCCTTTAACTTCAGTAGAGCCATTATTGCCCAAGCAATTAACAATTTGCTTGTCTGGCTTTCATAAATAAGCATTCTTCCGCAGTTAGTGATCTTTGGCTGCAGTACAGAATAGAGTTTATAAATTCAGAGGGAATAGGGGGTAACAGAAGTTGTGTTTATGGAAGAGCATGGCGTGTAGCCATGCTCTAAATAGAGTTAAACTATTTCGGTTTATATAGCGCGGATATTCTCTGCTTGTGGGCCTTTTTGGCCTTGTGTTACCGAGAATTCAACTTGTTGGCCTTCCTGAAGACTTTTAAAACCTTCACCAGTAATAGCGCTGAAGTGTGCAAAAACATCAGGACCAGATTGTTGCTCGATGAAGCCGAAGCCTTTTTCATCGTTGAACCATTTAACTGTGCCAGTAATTGTATTAGACATAATTTTTATCCTATTTTCGGAAATAAATGAGCCGCCTGAGTTCAGGCAGATAAATGCAGGAATGTTTACGGTGTACTTATGAAAACAGGACGAGGAATTGAGAAAACTTCGAAATGACGTGCATAAATAGGAGATAAAGCATCAAGCTGGTTAAATAATATACAGCTTCCTATTGTAGGTCAATTTTTTATTTTGGGTATATCCTAAAAGCTGTAGCAATGAGTCTAATGCTAGGTAACAACAGAGGGTGGCTTTAAAGAGCCTCCTTGGTGGCAGTTGAGTAACTGTAAGGCTATCCATCAATCACTCCCTTTCAGAAAATAGGCTAGGCTAAAGACAGCCTTCGCCATGTGGAAAACGAAATAATGATTCAGACCCTGAATGACCCTTATCTCATGGAGGAGATTGTAGACACTATTCCAGATCCTTTGTTGGTTCTCGATGGTGATTTGCGGGTTGTGTATGCGAGTAAAAATTTTTATAAGTCGTTTTATGTCACTGAAGAAGAAACTGTTGATCAATACTTATATGCATTAGGCAATGGACAATGGAACATCGCAGACCTTATCGGTCTCCTGAATGAAATATTACCAAGCCAACAGTGCGTAGAGGGGTACGAGATTCAGCATGAGTTTTCCCATATCGGGAAGAAAGTGATGCGTTTGAACGCCAGAAGGGTTGTATCTCCCAATTATTCAACTCCCAGAATACTACTTGTAATAGAAGATATTACAGAGAAGAAGGCCTTAGAAGAAAAGCTGGTAGAGATGGCAACAACAGACCAGTTAACAGGTCTTTACAATAGGTATAAGTTTAACGAGATTTTAGATGACCGTATTCGATTATCTAAGCGTAGCCAGCAAACAGTGGCGTTACTGAGTATTGATTTAGATTTATTTAAGGTAGTGAATGACCGTTATGGGCATCAAGTTGGTGATGAACTTCTTAAGTCAGTGGCACACAAAATTTGTACTCACATCAGAACCACCGACACACCAGCTAGATTGGGGGGAGATGAATTTGCCATCATCGTTTTTAATCCACATAGTCTTGATGAACTAAAGGTTCTGATTCAGCGGATAATTGATCATATTTCCACCCCTGTTGTGCTTCAGGGGAAAGAAGTCGTGGTTGGGGCCTGTATTGGGGTTAGTCTTGCCCCGATACATACTACGGATAAGGAAGAATTGATTAAATTTTCTGATGGAGCGCTGTACAAGGCTAAGGAAAAAGGTACTAACCAATTTCTGATATACGACGAAGCTGTGTGGTAAGTATCAGGGGAGCAGCTAATTGATCACAATAGCTTCATTCATTATATTGCAATCATCGCTTAAAAAAGACAGATCTAACTCTGCAGCAGTTCACTTCAGAAACGGTGTCGATCCTTTAAGTAATATTTGATTGCAACGACCCAAGAAGACAGCAGGATCAGTATCGCCAGCTTGTCATACTTACGCATGAACTTCTCTGAAATTACTGCCTCCAAGGCTTTAAATTGCCCCTGTAACTCGAAGTTGGATATTAATATGCTACCAACGATGGCTACCCCAATAGAACACACCATACCGGCTATAAGTACTCGCTGAATGCGTTTAGACATGATGACAATGTACAGAATGTCTGCCAACCAATTAGGCATAAAGAGGGCTCCTGTCCTGACTCAGTTGAGTATCAGACTCTGATTCAGAAGCTTCTAAGCCCCAGACATCCGCAATGTCTAAACAGTCCCAGCCATCAGCCTGACTATACATCCAGAATCGCTTGCACTTGCTGCATCTGAAGATACTACTGTCGGGAATGCTGCTGATTAGGGAAAGGCATTGAGCAAGTCTTCTGTGCTTGTTAAGTGGGTGGTTACAATCACAATCTTTAATGTCTTCCATGACAAATTCTCCATCTTGCTAGGTACGAATATCATAACGGATAAGTACCCATATAGATCTAGGTATTTTTCTGATTTTAATCAATGGGTTTCAGTTAATGCGATTGATAGATAGCTATGTAAATTGAATCAGAATAGGATCATTCTTTTCCTTCAGTACTGAGGATTTAAACGGATGACCAGCTTGCCCAGACAACGTAGTAATTATCTTCTCTAGAGATACGAATTCACGAGTGTGAAGACCACCTCCATCGGTATCCGAAATTTGTAAGTAGTTCTTTTTCTCTTCAATCTGGCGGGCAAACTGGAAGTAGATCTTTCCTGTCGATTTAGGGCTTAGCTTGTCAGCAACACCTCGTTCAATCAGGATTTTGTAATTCTCATCAGGGTTGCTGGTCTCTCTTCTCTGCTTAAGCTTTATAGCGTTGTCAGCAGATTGCATAGATTTTTGCGGGGACATAATAATCACCTTCAGTTTTCATTTATTAGTGAACTTGCTTGTGACTCATGGTGTGACTGGACTTGGCCAGAGATGGCTTTTAGCGCTGCAGTTATTACTGCCAAGTCATCTAATAGACCAATCAGAGGTGTCACATCAGGCACTGCATCTAATGGATTAACCAGATAGATCAGAGCGGCTACGATGATGGCTTTTGTCTTAGCGGGTACGTCAGCATCCGTGATGAGGACATAGAGCAGTGTGGCTTTATAAAGAAGCTCTTTCGCGCCTTTAATCTGTTTTAGTTTGCAGAGCAGTTCGTCTATCGATAGATCAGACATCAGCTAACTCCTGACAGAGAGGACTGTCGTTATGTATCAACAGGTAGATTCCAGAACCTTCATCTGAGAACACCGCTAATGCCAGTTGATAATCTTCACCAATCGGTACGACGAACTCTGGATAGTCCAAGGCAAACTGTAATTGCGCCTGAACTTCATCAGTCGTGGTTCTGAATGTATCGTGATTGTCATCAGCTGTTAGATGAATGAAGACTGTGGGTATCTCTAGCCAGTACTTCTTAGCTAAATCTTCTGAATCAAAGCCCTCTATGAGGTGCCTGATAGTTTCAGAGTAGATGTCCTTAGTTAAATTGAACGTGCTCTTATCAGGCCAAGTCGTTGTGATTTGCATGGTTTTCTCCGGGCAATAAAAAAGGCCTTACCCGAAACAGGTAAGGCCTTTAGTTATGGTTGGTTGATGGTTAACGCACGAGCTCGCTGAAGGCATCGCTCACATTTCTCTGCCTCTCAACAGTTTGCTTACTGTATCTGGCAGAGGACTGGATACAGAGATGTCCTAACTGGTACTGAACATCGATCAGAGATTTACCCGATGACACGAGACACGAAGCCACGGAATGTCTGAGATGATGAGGAGTTAGCCCCTCATGGCCTTTTATTCCGGCGTTTTTCAATATCTTCGGGAAGGCGATACGAAAACTGGAGATAGGATTTCCTGGTACTCTGCCAGCAAAAAGATAAGGGTTTCCCGGAACCAAGGGCGTTTCATTAATGATCTCCATAGCTAAGTCTGAGAGATAGACTTCCCGGCTTCTGCCATTCTTTGTCATAGGTAAAAAGAGAATCTGATTGTGCTTATCCAGATGCTCATGTTTGGCTAATCTCAGTTCACCGCTTCTGCAGCCAGTGACTGCGAGTAGCGCAATAATTCCACCAATCTGCTTATTGGGATAACAGCGAGCTTCAGCTATCACTGCCTTTAACTCTTTAGCATCCAGAAAACGCATCCGGATATTGTTCTCCCTGAGTTGCTTCACCTTCATGGCTTCATTGCTATCGATAACATCCATGCGAAGTGCCAGTTGCCCCATACACTTCAACACAGCTATCACACGATTACATGTGGCAGGAGCTAAAGCCTTCCTGTGGGAGTTAGCAGAGTTGAGATCCAGTTGAAGTTGCAGAACGTGAGATGCTTTCAGATCTTTAAACAGCATATGGCCGAATCTGGGTTCTGCATGAAGGCTGAAACGTGTGATTTCATGCTTCCATGAACGTGTGTGTTTTTTCTGGTAGGGCAGGTAGGTATTCCAGAAAAACTCTGAGACAGTAGGGTGATTACTGATCTCTTCATTCTCTGCTTTAGGGTCTATACCTTCAGCAAGCATTGCCCTGTAGCGTTGTGCGGCTTTACGTGCTG
This sequence comes from Neptuniibacter sp. QD29_5, assembly GCF_047778125.1. Classification (GTDB taxonomy): domain Bacteria; phylum Pseudomonadota; class Gammaproteobacteria; order Pseudomonadales; family Balneatricaceae; genus Neptuniibacter. The sequence goes on along the minus strand of NZ_CP180556.1, from coordinate 3,055,570 downwards.
TCGCTACATTAATATCAGGGAAGCGTCCCAAGGACAGACTGCGCTTTCGGGATTGAAATACATATCTCAGAAGAAAACGCTTACTCCCGGCTTTTTTACTGGAGAGGCATTTTAACCCAGTGATCTCGGTATCTGAGAACTCCAGTTCGGTGCTCTTAGCGTTTGATGGGTTGGTTGGTAAAGCCCGGATACGGGCATCAGTGAACTTGAATTTCGTATTCATGAAACCTCCGGAAATGGATATCCGGAGATTTCATATAAAGTTATTCAGAGCTTTAATACGGTATGCAGGGACGGCAGAAAAGTGCCAGAAGCAGACGTGCCGTTTTATGGCATGGAAGTATCTATGAAACCGATAGTGATTCACTGTTTGTTTAAAGATCTGGATACAATTCAGGAGTAACTGTCTAAAATGGCTTCAAACTGATCGGCTGATACTGCTTTAGAAAAGAGGAAGCCTTGCCCGTAATCACAACCTGCCGTATGTAATAGCTCTCGTTGCATCTCTGTTTCGATACCCTCTGCGATTACTTTTATACCCAGCTTATGTGCCATAACAATAATAGCTTCGCATAAAGCCATATCATCTGAGCCTGGTTCGAGATCCTTAACGAATACCCTATCAATTTTTAAGTAATCCACATCAAATTTTTTAAGATAAGCGAGTGATGAATATCCAGTTCCAAAATCATCTAATGAAATATCGATCCCAGACTCATTTAATTGTACAAGCTGCTGATTAATTTGCTCACTGCCATCCATTAGTAAGCCCTCGGTTATTTCAATGACTATAGCATTAGGGTCGAGACCAATCCGCTGTAAATAATTAAGCCAGACCTCTTGGTTATATGATCTAGAAAACTGTGCGGGAGATTTATTAAGGCTAATCTGAAAGCCTGAATTATAATCTGAACGCCACGCTAATACCTGTTGCGCTACCTGGTGAAAGACCCAATCGCCAATTTTAGTGATCTGATCGCTATCTTCCGCGATAGGAATAAACTCATCAGGTGAAACACAGCCCAACACCGGGTGGTTCCAACGAAGTAGTGCTTCTGCTTTGTGTAATTTCCCAGTATTCAAATCAACGATCGGTTGGTAGAAAACAGATAGTTGATGTTTGCTTAGTGCCTGCCTTAATTCACTATTCAAATAAACCTTTCTATTTATCTCTTCTTGTAATAATTGTGTGAAAAAGTGGACCCGATTCCGCCCCTGCTTTTTCGCTGCATACATTGCATTGTCAGCATCATTAATTAACTCTTCATCAACTTTAGAGTCATCAGGATAAACCGCCACGCCGATACTCACCGATACATGCGCTGAAGAACTGTTTAACTGAAATGGCTCTGCCATAACTTGTAAAATACGGTTAGAAACGGGAAGGATAGTGCTGAGATCATCTAGTTCGCCCATAATTATTGAAAATTCGTCACCACCTAGGCGTGCTACAGTATCCGTCTCTCTAATGCACCCGTTCAGTCTAGTAGCAGCTTCTATCAATAAAGCATCACCAATCTTGTGCCCAAATGAATCATTAACTTCTTTAAATTTATCAATGTCGAGTGACAACAATACAAGCTTCTTTTGGTTTCGTGACGCTAAGTGAAGGCCTTGGGTTAACCGATCTTGAAACAGCTGCCGATTAGGTAAACCAGTGAGAAGATCATAATTAGCTTGTTTGAGAATAAGATTATCTAAACGTTTTCTTTCACTAATATCTGAAAAGGTTGCAACACGATGAGTCACTAAGTTTTTTGAGTCGTATATAGAGCTAACAGATAGTTGTGCCGTATATTCTTCACCGTTTTTACGGATAAGGTTCAGCTCCCCTTCCCACTTGCCTTGATAAAGGTTGCTCCATAAATGTTGCAGCGTTTCAGGCCTTTGACTTTCATTTGTCGTCTGCGATTGTATTAATGCGGGAGATTGCCCAATGATCTCATCATGGCTATATCCAGTTAGAACGGTGAATGACTTATTTACATTAATAATTTCAAAGTCTGTATTTATCACCATAACCGCTTCAGACAGTGAGCCATAAACAGCTGCAGCAAGCCTCATTTCAGTTTCTGCTTTCTTGTTCGCGGTGATGTCGTTCATGGTTATTAGACAATGCTCAGGGACTGAATCGGGTTTGACCTCCAGATTCACCCAGATATGTTTAGAGCCTATACTCAAGCTGAGATCAACGCTTTCTTTGAGCTGGGAATTAATGACAGCCGCTAAGGTCTTAACGAGTTTTGTTCTCTGAGTGGGACATACAAAATGGGTAAGTTTGGAGCCGATCAATTCAGATCTATCGTTATCGAGCAACGTCGAGCCAGTTAGGTTGATCGAGATAATCTCGGCATCATTATTTAGCACCAGGTATGCAAGTGGAGCAAATTCGAACAACTCAGTGTAGCGGTTGAGGGCTTCGGTTTGAGCAATACGCGCATCTTCGAGAGCGAGGTTTTGCATTTCCAGCTCAATTTGGTGGACAGAGAGTTCATGCAATAACTTATTTTTTTCTGCATCACTGTGCTTAGCGCCTACCTTGTTAAGACGTTGTTCTGCCTTCTGCCTAAGATTGGTTTCCTTCTCATCCAGATCAACTTCTTTCATCATCGTTAAATCAACCTAAAGGCTATTATTTTGCTAGCTCAAGCAGCTTCAATTCTTGAATATCAATGAGCGTAATTACCACCCCGTCAATGACATTTTCTTGCGTGCGATAAGGCATTATTCTTACTTTATACCAATGATTTTTATGCGTTTTTATTTGCTTTTCACAAAAGATCAATGTTCTTAATACTTGAGTAACGTCCTGCTGTAAGTCGGGATACTCTAACTCAGTCACAATGTCTGACAGTGGACGCCCAATATCACTTTCTATCAACCTAAACAGAGGCGTACAAAAGCTCGTAAAGCGACGTACATTAAGTTCACCATCTAGAAACAGTGTTGCTATCTCTGTGCTGTTAAGTAGGTTGACCATGTCATTGTTTACGGATGATAAATCCTCTACTTTTGAGTGTAGTTCACTGTTGAGTGTTTGGAGTTCTTCATTGAGTGACTGCATCTCCTCTTTTGAGGTCGTAAGCTCTTCGTTCGTTGATTGTAACTCTTCATTGGTGGATTGAAGCTCTTCATTTGCGGCTCTTACTTCCTCTTGCGAGATTCTATTCTCATCCCGCAAGGTGTTGAGTGCTTGCAGTGCTTGTTGCAATTCAAGTGCGAGAGCTTTTTCATTTGTGGTTAATTTGTCTGTTGGGTCTCTATCCGGAGCGATAAAGTCTGAAAACATCACCATGAGCAAACCGGAAAGTTCTTTTGGTGTAACAATGGTTTGTGCCTTGATTTCAACACCCTGATTCGCTTGATTACTCAGTGAAATCGTTCCTTGAACTTTAACGAGTTCTTTCTGACTGATTGCCGCTCTGATCGCTGTTTCCAAAGCAGGGCGTAAGTCATCATGGATCATTGCGTAAATATTCCAGTTAGCTCGACCTGCCGCAGGCTCAAGGTATTTCCCCGTACGTCCATTAATATAAAGGATGTCGCCATCTTCATTAATTAATACAGCAGGGGGCGAAAAATGACGCAATAACAGTGTGTCGGCTAATGTCTGGAGGTTGTCGAGAGGTTTGCTCATAGGAGCCTCGTGCACTAAAAATTCTGGATTGGAATATAAGGTTGTGGGTACTTGGGTCGGGAAAGCAACATCAAGGAACTTTCGCGGATTATTCATCCGTTTATAGATATGTGACTTTTCAGCTATCGGCTTAAACAGATATGAATCTGTGCCAACCGTTTCGGCTGATCCTAATATCAATATGCCCTGATCACTTAGCGAATAGTGAAACAGAGAAATTAAGCGCTTCTGCAACGCAGAATCCAGATAAATAAGAAGATTGCGGCAACTTAAGATATCCAGCTTAGTAAATGGGGGATCCATGGTAATGTTTTGTTTAGCGAAAACAATCATTTCCCGAATCGATGTATTAATACGATAGCCAGTATCCACTTTCGTAAAGTAACGTGCTAATTGATCCTTAGGTACGTCAGCTTCAATTTGTGAGGGGTAATGGCCTGCCCGGGCAAACTTGATCGCCTGTTCATCTAGATCAGTGGCAAAAATCTGTAATGAAAACATTCCTTCAGGGTTTAGCTTGCGCAAGGCGTCGCTGAACGCCATTGCCAAAGAATAAGCCTCTTCGCCGGTTGAGCAAGCGGATACCCAGGCACGAAATGCTCGCCCATCGGGGTTATTTTTAAGTAACTCAGGTAGTACATCGTCTACCAGGCTATCCCAAATTAGGGGGTCGCGAAAAAAATTAGTTACGCCGATTAATAATTCGTTAAACAGTAAATCTAACTCATTAGGGTTATGCCGGAGATAGTTAAGGTATACATCCTTAGACAGAATCTGATGTATACCCATCCGCCTATCTATACGACGAAAGATCGTACTTTTTTTATAGAGTGAAAAGTCATGGCCTGTATGCTCATGTAACAAACCGATGATGCCCTCTATAGGCTTTTGCTTAGGCAGATCAGAGGCTAGATCAGTAGGTATGCTTACCTGTGCAGGTTTAACAAGGCTGCCATGCTTGCAGTACGCCAGGATGTTAGCAGGAAGCTCATGGGCTGGAGCAATAACATCTGCCAATCCAGAATCAATAATACTGAGTGGCATACTGTCAAATTTAGCTGAATCGGCTGATTGTACGAGTACTATTCCGCCATTTCCTTTAATAGATATAGCGCCTTTTTTTCCATCGCTGCCCATACCGGAAAGAATGACCGCAATAGCGCGCTCATGTTGGTCTTTCGCTAAGGACAGGAAGAAAAAATCGATAGGTAAACGCTGCCCCCTAGCTGCTATTGGGGCACTTAAATGCAAAAGTCCCTTCGAGATTGAGATGTCGTAATTTGGGGGAATAATGTAAACACAATCCGGTTCTACTTTTTGTCGATCCACCGCCTGTGTAACCGCCATTGGCGTTATACGCTGTAAGATTTCCGGTAGGAGATCCTTTTGATCAGGGTCCAAATGTTGAATAACGACAAAAGATAGGCCGCTAGCGAGAGGAACTTTACGGAAAAAAACATCAAGTGCTTCTAGCCCTCCTGCAGAGGCGCCAATGCCAACAATGACTGGTGAATCAGTGTTTCTAGACATTGTTTTATGGGTTTTTATCACAAAGAAATTCTCAAAGAAAAATCAATATCACTATACCCAATATGTAATCAACGGATAAGTCTCATCTCTAAGATGCATGGGTTGTTGGTACGACTTTTAGCCATTTTCGATGGTTTACTTTGTTCTTATAGAGTTAAAATTCTGAGGAATTGGTATTCAAACTATTGAATGGACTGCTTTTGGCGCATAGGAGGTCTTGGATATTTGAATTCTTTCCTATCAGACAATGGCTGCTCTGTGTCGTTAGCTGCCCTTGAACGCCTGAATTTGGGGCGTAATTACCCTACGTTTTGACCGTAAAGCCGGACTTTATCTATACAGAGGTTGTGAATCTTTGTGTAGAACGATGGATTGTATTGGATTCCTCTGCGCACAGATTCCGCACAGGATATTTTCAGGTTATGGACCGGGGGCGAGATTTAGGCGCAAAAAAAGCGGCCATCTTTCGATTCCGCTTCTCTATCAGAACCCTTGTAATACAAGGGTTTTCTCTTGTTCCTCAAAGGGTTGAGGAAGATGGTACCAGCGGCCGGACTCGAACCGGCACGTCCGCGAGGACAAGGGATTTTGAATCGCTTGAAGCGTCATGGATGGTAGTGACTTATCGTAGATAACGTTGGCTTTCAAAAGCTTCAGAATCGCATATTGTTGGGTTTTCTATGAGATCAATAGATATCAATGCGTACAGAATCAGCACATCAGCCCTCATTTGCTTAGCAGCACAAAACAGCAACTGGCTACGATAGGCTATATCCTAAACGTAGGTGTGATTGGATGGAATGTCTGGAGGCAACAGCATAAGTGGGTTTAAAAAAGGAGAGAACTGAGAAGTACAAACTAACATCAGTCACCGATGTTTTTTCAATTAAGATTTCGGGTTTGGGTAGTTGTTTAACCTCTGCTTGAAACTGGGTGTGACCACAACGTTACTAAGGGACGAACTGAGTATGGCACACCCTCTACGAGTTCGCCGGTCATTCACCAACTTCTCCTTTGCGAAAATAGTTCTCAAAATCTACTTCTAGTGTGTGATAGCGAACCGATGCTTTTATGTATTGCTGTCATAGTAACTATCCCTGCAGCACGCAATATCGCGAGTTTCAGGATTATTCAGAGGTTTATATGAAAAAGCCACGCGAACAAAAACCAGATACCGGTGCTGCCCCTGAGGCTAACGACTCGAGGGAGTTCAGCAATAAAGGAAAACCGGCCAGAGAAGGAAGCAAGGTTACCGAAGAGCAAGCGCCTCGGCAGGAACCATCGGAACAGGCAACGCCTGACAGAGATGGACAAACAGGTAGGTAAGTAATTGATCAGCGCCGCCGATTGCTCTAGTGGTAGTGGTGGCTACTGGGTAAAATATGCCCAACGGGTAGCTTGCATATTTGTACAGGCTGCCCATCTTCCCGTGCAGTTACACTTCGTGTCCTGTCTATTGCACAGCCAAGACGTTAGTCACTTGTTCGGGTGCCAGGGCAACAATCGGTCCGTTTCTTTTTTGACTACGGCATAACACTCGCAGCAAAGTGCTTCAAGGCGGGGACGGTCGAGTACGCCAATATGTCCGCGGTGATATTCTATTACGCCGAGTTTCTGCAATCTGCCCGCAGCGGCGGTTACCCCTTCGCGCCGAACGCCAAGCATGTTGGCAATCAGTTCCTGAGTCATGATTAATTGATTACCCGGCAGGCGGTCCAGTGATAGCAGTAGCCAGCGGCATAATTGCTGGTCGATGGTATGGTGTCGATTGCATACGGCGGTTTGGGCCATCTGGGTGATCAGCGACTGCGTATAACGAAGCAGCAATAACAATAGGTCGCCGTGACGGTCAAACTCCTCCTTAAGACGCCGCGCTGAGAGTTGCAGGGCAAAGCCAGCACTTTGCACCAAGGCCCGACTGGGGGTGCTTTCACCGCCCATAAACAAGCTCACTCCAATCAAACCATCATTACCTACCACCGAAATTTCAGCAGACGCGCCATTTTCCGTTACGTTAAGCAGCGAGACGATGGCGTCAGTCGGAAAGAAAACCTGATGTTGAATCTCTCCCGGCTCGTACAAGACTTTACCGAGTGGCAGCGTAACCGGTTTAAGGTAAGGAAACAGACGCTGTTGAACTTTATCGGGCAGGGCGGCCAATAAATGGTTTTGTTGTGGAGAAGGATACATTTTTCATACCTGAGAGTTGCTCAAAAGCCGTTATTCCGGAGAAATAACAGTGTATCTGTGAAGTACAGTTGCTTGTCGGTGATTTGGCAAGTCGGTTAAACACTTCTTCCTATTGGCGCTTTATGTTTGTTAGCGCACCGACTCCCCCAAGGGGGGCTTATATCCTAAGCCTGTAATGGCCTAAATCCTTTCGAGTTATCAACAGGCTTCAGCTCTCCCTTTAAGTAAAAAGACTGGGGGCAATAGAGGGTATTCCTGTCGTTGTTGCTCTGCGAGAGATTTGGCGCCAACAGAGGAATATATGATGTCAAGCCAAAGCAACAATGATCAGAAAGATCCCTGGAATGGGAGTAATCAATCGGCATTTGATCTGGGGCGTCTGCTCCGTGCTGGGTGGGTTCGCTGCGGTTGTCACCTACCAGGTGGTAGTCGTACTAGGATCATCGGTCTTGCGGTGTTGGTGTTTAGCGGACTGGGTTTCTGGACTGCTTACTACACTGTGCCGAGTGATTCAGTGGCAGTGGTACAGCGCTTCGGTAAGTATCTCTACGAGGTGCCACCGGGGTTGCATTTTAAACTGCCGCTGGGGATGGATATTGCTACCATCGTACCGGTCAAGCGGCAGTTGAAGCAGGAGTTTGGCTTTACTACCCCCGGCGCCAACGATCCCTACCAAAGCCCCCGCCCCCGTGATAAGAAGCGTGAAACCCAGATGGTCACCGGCGACCTCAACGCTGCGCTGGTGGAGTGGGTGGTGCAGTACCGCATTGCCGATCCGGTTAAGTTTCTATTTGAGGTGCGCGAACCCGCTGAAACCCTGCGCTATGTCTCTGAATCGGTGATGCGCGAGGTGGTGGGCGACCGCACTGTTGACGAGGTGATTACCGTGGGGCGTCAGGAGATCGAAATCGAAGCCTTGGCCAAGATGCAGCTACTCTCCAGCAAATACGTGATGGGGATTAGCATCGACCAGGTGCAACTGAAAAACATCAACCCGCCGCTGCCGGTGCAGGACTCGTTCAATGAGGTTAACCAGGCGCAGCAGGAAAAAGAGAAACTGATCAATGAGGCGCGGCGCGACTACAACAAGGTGATTCCCCTGGCCCAGGGTGAAAAAGATCAGCGAATTCGAGAGGCCGACGGCTACCGTCTCAAGCGGATAAACGAAGCCGAGGGTGATGCGTCGCGCTTTAGCGCGCTGCTGGCAGAGTACAGTAAGGCGCCGGAGGTGACCCGTCGACGGATCTATATTGAGACGCTGCAGGAGGTGTTGCCCAGCATTCAGACTCAGGTAATCGTCGACCAGCAGGCGGGCGGTATTTTGCCGCTGCTCAATCTGGGATACGGTAGCGGAGGTCGACCATGAACAGAATAAACTCAACCCTTACCCTGTTGCTGACCCTGGTCACCGGGTACCTGCTGTACAGCTCTATCTACACCGTCAGCGAAGTTGAGCAGGTGATCATCACCCAGTTCGGCAAGCCGGTGGGAGAGCCTATCACCGAGGCGGGGCTGAAGCTCAAGCTACCGTTTATCCAGGAGGTCAACGCCATCGATAAGCGGGTACTCGAATGGGACGGTAAACCCTCGGACATGCCGACCAAGGACAAGCTTTATATCTCTGTCGACCTGTTCGCCCGTTGGCGCATCACCGATCCGCTGCAGTACTTCTTGCGCCTGCGTGATGAGCGTAGCGCTCAATCCCGGCTGGACGATATTCTCGGCAGCGAGACACGTAATGCGGTGGCTAAGCACGAGCTGATCGAGATCATACGTACTACCAAGGATCGGGTGCCGCTGCGTGATGCGTTGTTGAGCGGCGGGGGACGCTCGCTGGATACCAGCGCCTGGGTGGCGATCCAGAAGGGGCGTAAGCAGGTGGAAGCCGAGATATTCGTGGCGGCGGCTGAAAAGGTGCGGGTGTTTGGCATCGAGCTGCTTGATATCCGCTTCAAACGGATCAATTACAACGAAAGCGTACGTCCTAAAATCTACGACCGGATGATCAGTGAACGGCGACAGATCGCTGAACGCTTTCTATCCGAGGGTAACGGTGAGGCGGCGCGTATCCGTGGTGACCGGGTGCGGGATCTGAACAAGATCCAGTCTGAAGCCTACCGCCAAGTGGAGGAAATACGCGGCCTGGCCGATGCTAAGGCCACAGAAATCTACGCCCGAGCCTACAATCAGAACCCCGCAGCGGTAGACTTTTACCAGTTCACCCGCAGCCTGCAAGCCTACAAAACGGTAATCGGACAAAACACTACCCTGGTGCTGTCTACTGACAGCGAACTGTTCAAGTATCTGCAGGGCATGGCACCGGTTGGCCCCAGGATACCGGAGAAAGTGAAGGTCACGCAGCCGTAATCGCCGGCGATCCAAGGTTGGCTATAACTAGAGTCGTCTGTACAGCCAGACCCTCACCGGAGAGTAAACAATGACTCACTCTACGGATCAATCCTCCCCGTTTCAGCGCACCCTGCAGGTGGGTATCGAAGCTTACCTCTACTATGCACTGCCCGCGGCCTACGCGGCCTATGACCAATGTGGCGATCTGTCTCGGCTGCCTTTTGCTTTGAAGGTTGTGTTGGAAAACCTGTTGCGCCACGGGCAGGATGAGCTGGCCACGCGTGCCTCAATAGAGGCACTGGGCGACTGGCTTAAAACAGGTAAGTCGATCAAGGAGATCAGCTTTATGCCGGCACGCATCCTGATGCAGGACTTTACTGGGGTCCCGGCGCTGGTGGACCTGGCTGCGATGCGTGATGTCATGGCCGAGGCTGGAGGCGAACCGGGCCGGATCAGCCCGCAGATTCCAGTGGATCTGGTGATCGATCACTCAGTCACCGTGGATCGTGCCGGCGACGAGGGTGCCTTCGATGAGAACGTACGCCAGGAGATGCTACGCAACCACGAGCGTTACACTTTTCTGCGCTGGGGGCAGGCTGCATTCGAGAACGTCCGCGTGGTGCCTCCGGGCACCGGGATCTGTCATCAGGTCAACCTGGAGTACCTCGGGCGGGTGGTGTGGACGCAGGCGCTGGATGCTGGCGAGCAGCTGGCTTATCCCGACACTCTGGTGGGGATGGACAGTCATACCACTATGATCAACGGGCTTGGCATTCTTGGCTGGGGAGTGGGAGGAATCGAGGCGGAGGCGGCGATGCTCGGTCAACCGATCAGCCTGCAATTGCCGCGGGTGATCGGCGTCGAGCTTAGTGGTCGGCTGCCGCCGGGCAGCACCGCCACCGACTTGGTACTACGGGTAACAGAGATGCTGCGTCAGCAAGGTGTGGTCGGCTGCTTTGTCGAATTTTTTGGCAGAGGTCTGAACAGTCTGAGTCTGCCTGATCGTGCCACCATCGCTAACATGGCACCGGAATATGGCGCTACCTGCGGCCTCTTCCCCATCGATGCCGAGACCCTGCGTTATCTCATCCTGACCGGGCGCGACCCGCAGCAGGTTGCTCTGGTAGAAGCCTACGCCCGTGCCCAGGGGTTCTGGCACGATGATACGTCTCCACGTGCCACCTACAGCGTAGAGCTGACGCTGGATCTTACTGATATCAAAGCCAGCGTCGCTGGACCGCGACGCCCCCAGGATCGGGTGGCGCTGTCAGATGTGGCCGCGGCTTTTCAGCAGTTTGCCAAGGCTCAAGGAAAAGCAGAGGGTCAGGCGCAGGAACGCCCAACTGACGATCCACCTCGTACCCATGCTGTACTTGGCAAACCCTTCAGAATGCAAGAGGGGGCGGTGGTAATTGCGGCGATTACCAGCTGCACCAACACATCCAATCCCACGGTAATGATGGCTGCCGGTCTATTGGCGCGCAATGCTCGTCGGCGTGGTCTGCAGGTCGCCCCCTGGGTCAAAACCTCCCTGGCGCCGGGGTCCAAGGTGGTGACCGATTACCTACAGGCGGCCGGCCTGCAAGCGGAGCTGGATCAGCTAGGCTTCAACCTAGTGGGTTATGGTTGCACTACCTGTATCGGTAATTCCGGTCCCCTGGATCCCGCCATAGCCGGTACCATCAGCCAGCAGAAGGTCAATGTCTGTGCAGTGCTGTCTGGCAACCGTAACTTTGAGGGGCGGATTCACCCGCAGGTAACTGCCAGTTTTCTCTGCTCACCGCCGCTGGTGGTGGCTTACGCCCTGGCGGGTCGGATTGATCTGGACCTGACCCGCGATCCGCTGGGTCTGGATCCTCAGGGCCAACCGGTGTTCCTGAGCGACCTATGGCCCGACGCCGAGGAGATCGCCGCCACCGTTGCTGCTCACGTAAACCAAGTGCAGTTTCGGCAACGCTACGCGGACGTCTTCACCGGCACCCGCCACTGGCAGGAATTGGCGATCAGCGATAGCCAGCGCTACCCCTGGGACAGCATCAGCACCTACGTGCGCTATCCTAGCTATTTTGACAGCCTGCAACCGGGGCCCTCAGTTGTTGAAGATATTGTCGAGGCGCGGATCCTGGCGCTGCTCGGTGACAGTGTGACTACCGACCATATCTCGCCGGCCGGCAGTATCGCCGAGGACAGTCCTGCGGGTGCCTACCTACAAAGCCATGGTGTCGAGCCGGCAGCGTTCAATTCCTATGGCAGTCGCCGCGGCAACCACGAGGTGATGATGCGTGGTACCTTCGCGAATCCGCGGCTGCAGAATTTGATGACGCCGCAACAGCGCGGAGGTGTGACGCGGCTGGCACCCTCTCCAGAAATAGTCAGTATCTTCGCCGCTGCCCAGCATTTTCAGCAACTGGGGATCCCGCTGGTGGTGTTTGCCGGGGCGGAATACGGTACCGGCTCTTCTCGTGACTGGGCCGCGAAGGGTCCGAGCCTGCTCGGTGTGCGCGCAGTAATCGCCGAGAGCTTCGAACGGATCCATCGTTCTAATTTAATCGGCATGGGGGTTTTGCCCCTGCAACTGGAACCGCAAACCGGTCTCGCCGTGCTGCAGCTGACCGGTGACGAGTGTATCAGTATCGCAGGATTGGCGGAGGTGACTCCGGGGAGTGATGTCAGCGTTCAGATTCAGCCCGAGCGCGGGAAACCTTGGGTAGTCAAGACCCGCTGCCGGATCGATACCCAGGATGAGCTGAGATTCTTCCATCACGGCGGCATTCTGCACTGCCGATTACGTGAGCTAATCGCTGCGTCCATCGTCAAACCGGTGAGTGATATTTGAGGGTTTAAGGCTGTGGCCTGTAGCCAAAGCGCACAATGAACCTCTATGGAATAAAATAGGTAACTTATGCAACAGATTGGTTCGTCGTTCGTCCTTCATGGCACCCCGATATCGCCGGGATTGGCGCAGGGGATTATCCACGTCCATCATGATCTGCTTGGGCCGATCGATACACCGGTGGACATAGCCCACAGTCAGGTCGAACAGGAGCTGGCCCGTCTTGATTTTGCCACCGCAGGCATATCGGAGGATCTGGTGGTACTGGCGACACGGGTGGAAAAAGAGATCGACTCGCGCCTCTCTGAGGTGTTTGGGTCGCACCGACTGATGCTCAATGACCCGTCGCTGCAGCAGGAGTTGAGGAGAGAGGTCGTCGACAACCTGCTCTGCGCCAGCAGCGCCGTAAAGGCGGTTTTCCTGCGCTGGGAAAGCCGGTTTCTGGCGTTGGAATCACAGATCGCCCGGGAAAAAGGCGACGATATGCGCGACCTATCGATACGCCTGTGCAATGCCCTCGCGGGCATTACGGCTCATCCTCTCGATGAAATCCCCCCGGGTTGCATCCTGGTCGCCTCCAGGCTGCTGCCCTCCGATACCGTTTTTCTCGCCCATCGCGCCATCGCCGGCGTGCTACTCGAACACGGCAGCAGCGGTTCCCATGCGGCCCTGTTTGTTCGCCAGCTTGGCCTGCCCTGCATATCAGGCATCCCGGATCTGGTCAGCACCGTGCCCGACGCTATTTTGGCGCTCGTGGATGCGGATGCAGGAACCGTCACGGTTCGGCCAAAGAGCACGCAGCTGATCGCTTTCCAGCGCCTCACCAAAGAAAAAGCGAAGGCCTATCGCGTAGCACGAGCAAATGCCCGCCGGCCGGCCGTCACCCGAGATGGCGTAACGGTCTCGGTGATCGCCAATGTGGGGAGCAGCAGTGATACCCAACTGGCGATCGCCAACGGTGCGGAAGGCGTGGGCCTATACCGAATGGAACAGGCTTATTTGGGCCGTACAACCCCACCCGATACCTCTGAACTGGTTGGTGAAATGACTCAGGTACTGGCGGCGGCGAAGGGCCGCTCGGTGTGTGTGCGGCTGCTGGATGTGGGTGCCGACAAGCCCTTGCCTTTTTTGGCGTTCTTTGCTGAATCCAATCCCGCACTGGGGCGAAGGGGGATTCGCTTGCTGCGTGCGTACCCGGAGCTGCTCAAAACCCAGCTGCGCGCGGTGATGGCGTTGTCCCGCGACTTCGATATGCGGATTTTGGTGCCGATGGTGTCACTGCCCGAAGATATGGCCGCCGTAAAAGAGCTGCTGCGGCAGCTCTGGCCGAAGGAGACCGTTCCCAGGATTGGCGCCATGATCGAAACCCCCGCGGCAGCGCTATCGGTGCGGGCGATCGCCGAGTACGCCGATTTTCTGAGCTTCGGCACCAATGACCTGACCCAGTACACCTTTGCAGCCGACCGGGATAACGCGGCGGTGGAACACTATTTCAACGATGGATCAGCCGTGATCTTTCGGTTACTGCGTCTGGTTCATGATGACGTACCACAGATGCCGCTGTCCGTGTGCGGTGAGCTGGCGGGACGACCTGAACATATTGCCGAGCTACTCAGGTGCGGGATACGCACCCTCAGCGTTGCGGCTCCTCTGGTTCCGATTGTCAAAGAGGCCATCCGGCATTGCTCATGTCATCCCGATTGAAAGAGGTTACAGGGTCATCATCTCGATGACGGCGGCAGACTATAATTATAAGTATTTAACAGGGGTGTTGTTGGACCAATTAACCCGTCCGCTGATACTCATTAAGAGTGTGTGAAAAGGCCCCGTACAACAGACAGCTCTTGGCTGCCAGAATGATTTTTATGATGAAAGATCGGCAAGCTAATCCAGATACCACTCGATTACCAAAGGAGCTTGTTGATCGGCTGACGAACCCTTTTGTACGCTTTTTACACATCGAGTCCGCAGGTGGATCGATTCTCTTATTGTTTACCATTGCTGCACTGGTTCTATCGAACTCGCCCTGGGCGGTTTCGTTCGAACATGCTTGGGAGACGCGGGTGGGACTTCAGTTCGGCTCCTTTGAATTTGGTCGTTCGCTGCGTGAGTGGATCAATGAAGGTCTGATGACGTTTTTCTTCTTTCTTGTTGCGGTGGAGCTTAAGCGGGAGATAATTCTTGGAGAGTTGAACGAACCGCGCCAGGCCGCGCTCTCCATAGCCGCAGCCCTCGGCGGCATGATCCTCCCCGCCGCCATCTATCTGACACTGCAATCGGGGCAGGCCGCTCAGTCTGGGTGGGGCACCGTCATGGCAACTGACACGGCGTTTGTTATCGGTTGTCTGGCTCTGCTCGGCTCGCGCATCCCTAAAAGTTTGCGGGTATTTATGCTATCGTTGGCGATTGTTGACGATATAGGCGCCATACTGGTCGTCGCGATAGGCTACAGCAGCCATATTGTCTGGTGGCCGTTGACGTTGGCTGCTCTGGGTTTGGTGATGACGCGCATCATCTCCGTACTCGGGTTTCGTGGTTTTCCGCTCTACCTATTGGTCGGTGTATTCACCTGGCTTGCCGTGGATGCGTCTGGTATCCACTCCACCGTCACAGGCGTCATACTCGGTTTAATGGCGCCCGCTCGTCGCTGGGTGAGTGACAAACGGCTTTATTCGATATTGGGTCAGGTGATTTCCCATCCATCCAGTGACGAAACCAGTGGAGACACGAAGGATCGGCAAACGTTGCAAATTGCTGAAGTAGCTGCGCGTGAATCGCTTTCTCCAGCAGAACGCCTGGAGATAACGCTGCACCCTTGGGTGGCTTTTGCCATCATGCCACTATTCGCATTTGCCAACGCAGGCTTGCCACTCACATTCAGTGACATTGATAGCTCGGTTACAGGGGCAATTTTCTTAGGTTTCGTGCTGGGTAAGCCCATAGGTATTCTGTTTTTTACTTGGCTGGCAGTGTGCTTGCACATTGCCATATTTCCTCCAGGACTTAATTGGCGGCTGCTGGTCGGTGGTGGTTTTCTCGCCGGAATCGGCTTCACCATGGCGTTGTTTATTGCAAATATAGCTTTTAGCGAAAACCTCATTGACAGCGCTAAGCTGGGAATCTTCCTCGCATCTGTTGTTTCTGCAGTGGTGGGTCTAGCATTGTTGATGCGGTTGCCAGAAAGAGGGTAAACCTCGTTACGACGCAGCTGCCGAAGGCTACTCACCTCAGCAGAGTGCGGTGACTACGAACTGTTTCAGTTAATGCGATTGATAGATAGCTATGTAAATTGAATCAGAATAGGATCATTCTTTTCCTTCGCTGGTTGTTTTAGTGGATGCCCAATGGACATAGATGATCCAACCCTTGCCAAGCTTTTAAAAGCATCAGAAAAGAAGAAAAAGTGCTCAACTTCAGAGAATACTCCCCTGACAGTTCAGGCCACAGTTTTAAAGATGGATTCAAACAGCCAGGGCCACAAACCTAAAAACTGTCCACTCTAGAGTTCAAATTCCCTGAAAGCTCAGATTTTACCTTAAGTTATGAATTCAAGCTTCCTGATTCGCAAAATTGGAAATTAGATTATGGCGAGTTCAGCCTGGATAAAATCGTCACTAAGAAGAAAAAGCGTAGGTATGTCGACAGGCTGAATATCCCAGTCTTAGCGAAAGATACTGAATACGTACTGCATGAAAGCGGCAGAGATAATATCATCCTCTGTCACACATACGCTATAGGGATAGATGATAGCTACGCGACAGGGATTATTGAGACTACGAGTAAAGGCAAAGATGGTCGTATAAAGCTCGCTCAGCTGCTAATAGCAGCCATTGAGCACGCGTTAGAAGAAGAGACGTTGGATTCATGGCCAGAATCATTCTGGTTCTGTGCTCACTGAAAGAGTAAGTCCTATGCAGCATCCGGATGTTTAGAGTGGTGAATAATGTGTTGGTGCCACAGAAGTCTGCAATAATGTAGATGTCTTTCTTATCTGTTTTATTTTAATCAGTAGTACAGGTTAATCAATTCAAGGAGCATCTCATGCTGATAACATTTACAACAGATGCATATAGCAGTATTACGATGTTTGGCGATGTAGGTCTTTCCATGCTAGAAATGATGGGGCACAGCGCGACCGTCCCTGGCGCAATTCTGGCAGCAGACGTTCCTGAAGCACTGAGCAAGTTAACCGCTGCAGTTGATGCGGATAAAAAGCAGCCTCTTGTTATGGGCAAGGATGATACTGAAGAAGAGGAGGTGAGCTTGACAAATCGAGCGCTCCCGCTGATTGATCTTCTTGCTGCTGCAGTGAAGGAAAAATCTGACGTTATGTGGAAATAGTTACAGAGCAGGATTACCTTAAACCCTAGCAAGGCCTAATTGCAGGGATGAAAAAATCAACGAAGCAACAGGCCTTTCACGCAGTTTATTCTCAGTGCAGACCGAGTTGTCGGGGTAAAACCACTGTCATATCTATATGAGCCACAGGCGCACCCAAGAACCGTTTACGGGGCGTATTCTGATCACAGTGCCGGTGGAATAGTGTTGTCGGTATTTGTATTGAATTATAAATTGATTAAAGCGCTACTTAGGCAAGTCAAAACTTCCATATTTATGCCTTAGATTCAAACCCTAAAGCTTCCTTCAAAAAGCACTTCTCCCGAAAACAACTGATTGAATTGCTTCAGCAGCCTCTCGTACTTTGTATCCTTGATCGACAACAAGTTGAGCTGATTCAAGACGAAATTCAGGGCTGAAGTTTGGTCGCTTTGGTTTTGTCATAGTGTCACCTGTGTAGTCTGGAGGTGACCATATCACCTCTAATTAGGTGGCCAAATTCACTATGCTACTACATGAATGTTAACGATAAGCACCTCAATTATGTTTCCATAATTTAGGCAGCGCATTTAATAAGTCTAGTAATGTAAGATCTCCGATCACTTGCCCTTCGGTATTTAGAATTGCGATCTCTTTAACATTGGCATCTATCATTTTTTTGAGGACTACTTCAGCATCCTCACCCTCCGTTGTCGATATGGGATTCTTCAGCATAATGTCCCTCGCTACCTCATAAGTAACAGCTGCTATAAGCCTACGAGGATGTATCCTGGGTTCGAAAGTGTGTGAAAGGATCTGTCTCACAAGCATATCCAGAGAAATCGTACCCGTAAGCTCTTTGTTTTCATTCACGACATAAACAGTCCCACTGTGCTTGAAGCCATACATGGTTTCTAATACGGTAGAAAGCGTGCTTGTTTCTGAAACAATAGGCGCGCTTTTTTCCTTGAAGCATTTAATTACCTCTCGAGTTTTCATCTAAACCCCCATACTTTATCAATACTACTCATGGTGTGTTTCTCCTGATCGCTGAAGCGCATATCTAACAAGCGGCGGGGCAATCAGCTCATTGGCGATAACCGATAAGAGGACGGCATTTACCATGAGGTCCGCAAGGAGGGGTGAGTTGAACATATCTTTCGCCAATAATATTAAGCCAACCGTTACCCCCGCTTTTGGTAAGAGTGCAAGACCAAGGTATTGCCGTACCGTTTTAGGAGCATGAGAAATTATTGCGCCTATACGCGCCCCGAAGAATTTGCCTATGAAGCTTCCTAATATAATAAGCCCAGCAAGAAAAAAACCAGAAACACTGAAGATAGATAAACTAAGATGAGCACCCGCTAAGACAAAGAACATGCTGAAAAGAAACTCTTCTACATCCTCAATAACACTAAAAATATCATGCGTGTGCGCAATGAAATTAGCCACCATAAAGCCAAAGGCCATATTCGCGATGAGGGGTGAAACATCTGTGCTATTGCAGATACCTGAAATCAACAGAATAAAACCACCAACAAGGCCGAGCATTGCATCACGACGTTGAACAAAACAGACCGCTTTACTAAAAATAAGCCCTGAAACAATACCTATCACTACAGAGGTAAAGATCGACAGAGCGGGGGAAATCATAATCTGCCACGAAAGAGTTTCCGCCTCCATTAGGCTGTTAGCCAGTACTATTGAGAATGAAAAAAAGACAATCGCAGCAACATCGTCGAGAGCCACTACCGCAAGAAGTGTCGTAGTAAAAGGCCCAGAAGCCCTGCATTCATGAACGATCGCCATTACTGCCGCTGGTGCTGTCGCAGCAGTAATGGCGCCTATAACTAGAGCCATAGGAAATATTGTTTGCCAAAAAGACTGTGGGGGTAAATTGATATTAATAATGGAAGGTGCTATCAGGCATATAAGTAAGGTGGTTACAAAAAACGCCCCGAATGACTCCATAACGTTAATCCATAAAATAAAGCCATATAGTTTTTTCAAACTCTTCAGAACAAGAGCTCCCCCTATTGAGAAGGCTATAATGCCGAGAGCAATATCAGTGATGACCGAAAGCTCTTCATTAACCACCGTTTCTTGGAAAAAGCCGGTTACTGATGGGCTAAGGATCATTCCTGTTACGATATATCCGCTGACGCGGGGGAACTTGAAATGCGAGGCTATCAACCCACCGACAAAGCCAGCTAGCAGAAGAGCACCAATATGGATTAGAGGCTCGGAATTCATGGTGAAAACCAAAAAAAGATCAGAACAATAGTATAGGTCTAATACTGAGTTTATTCTTTAAAGCTACTGTTAGTGCTATTACTTTTGATTGAATGTAGTGAGACACAATTAAGTTAATTGCTCGGTTATATGCGGAGATGATGCAGTAGCCGTAAGCCTGTCTTTGAAGCAGTTGCTCGGCTTCTAAATTCATCCCTATTGCCTCTAGTTCGTTAGCGACTGGAATTACCAGTGGCGAAATTTGTTTTGCATACTCATCTTTACTCATTACGATACTCATGACTTTGTACCCCTAGTACTTTTGTTTTTTTCTGAAAAAGAGATGCTTGCCTGCAATTGCATTCTTAATTCATGCAGGCGATCAGGGTGGAAAAAACGTTCGTATTTGAAGTTCGAATACCGACTCAGTATCAACTTCAACAAAGCGACTGTGCGCTTGGTTACAGGAACCGCCCGGTGATAGATTTTTGCTGTTCTACTTACTTCACTTTCTTTGGTGAAATAGCCTTCATCACACAGCCATTCACTAAACTTCCAGGCTGGAACATCTCTGGTCAGGCCATGTATTTCCTGTGCAAATGCCCGGACGAAATTACGACGCAGAATTGCATCTGATTTATCGCCTGGCTGTATCCGCATTCCACTCCCACGTACTGCTAAAGATGTCTCGATGAAGTCATCCCAGCTCTCCCAGTCTTCAATCTCCTTAAGGCAGTTCTTTTTGCGCCAAGCATCAAAGCGTGTGCGGTAATAATCTCCTACCTCCAGAGAGCGGTGGGGCTCTGTATCACAGGCGATATGTTGAAAGCCCAGTGTAGAAATCAACCGTGGGTTGATAAGTCTGCGTTTGCAATCAGGCTCCAGATTCATGAATTGCATTTTTTCATTCATGATCAGATCCTTATGTTCAAGCACCTGTGTACGTGTCGACGTTAGCGAGCTTGCATCCACTTTTGCGCCTGGATGCCGTTCCAGATAAAGCATCAGGAAATACTCGTTATGGTCATCTTCGTAGTCAGGTACTTTGACACCGGCTTTAGCGGTGATTTTCTTCTCTTCCCAGCCTTCAGCTTCAAGTGCTGTTGCTTGTCCGCGTGTCTTGGCGACTATGACCTGAGTAGCTCGGTTCTTCTCTTCTAGTATCTCACCACCGTCAGGATCAATATGGCTGTATAACTCACGAAAATAGCTGCAGACGGGGCCATCCAATTTAATCTTATCCAGTGGAGCATTAGTGAGAAAACCATCAGTGGTCACTGAGACTGCCCGATAAGGCTCTTCAATACTGTTCAGCATCTCACACATGACCGCCCTGCCAACGCCTGTCACATGCATTGCAAAGAGAGCATTGGTGATCTCTGAAGGTGGTATTTTCTTGCTAATACCCGTTTGCACTTCAAGCTGACGCTTGCCGCGAAGACCCTGTGCGAGCTTGCCGTAGAGGCTATTCCCCAATTCTTTCCAAAGCTTTTCAAAGAGTTCCAATGATTTTCTTTGATTTTCAAGGCTTTCCTTTTTACTTTCAAAGGGTTGCAGTGGCTCTGTATTTTCCAGCTTCTCGCTTTTGCCGTCCATAATGTTGGCAATATGCCTACCCAACTGTACTTCCTGTTCTTTAAGTTCGGCAGCTTGTTTCTTCAGGTACAAGCGTTTGCCGCGAACAGTTCGCATGAAACGCTTGAATATACGAGGGCTGCCAGATTTCCAAGGAATGACGAATCCATAAATAATCTCGATTTTTACACCCAGATTAACCGCTACCTCAATTTCCTGTGCAGTACAGTGTGATATGCCCTCGCGTACAAAGAATAAGCCTCTGTTATTTGATGCTCTCATGGGTAGAGGAGGGTATTTAACATGAGCTGGCACAGAGAACTTAACCTTGGCCATGCCGCAGATATCACCCTTGAAGTCGTTTACGTCCTTTGTCTCCTTGAATAGCTCATAATCAAGCTGGCGTAACCCCATCGCAATGGTGGTATAGAATGAAGGGCCATCGTAATCATGCCAGGTACCTTCCTCCGTCGGACCGCTGTGGAATGCTTCGTTACGACCACCGTGATAGCATTTGATTGCCATACATTCTAAGACTTCAAGAGCATCCTCTGGGATGCGCTTTTTAACGGTGCGAGGCCCTTTATTAGGATCGTCCTTGTTATTCCACTTCAGAATAGATTCACGGGTATAGCCGAACAGTTCATCCAGTGTGTAGCCTACTGGCAGAGTATGTTTGAAGGATTTAACAGCGGTGCCACCCAAGGTGAAGGGAATGCGATCAACCCCCAGTTCTTGCTTTGCAAAGGCAATCATTAGATCCATGAAGAGAGAACAGATCATCGCATCATTGATGGCATAAGCTTCAAAAAGCTCTGGATTATCAATCAGTAGCTGACCCATGTTCCTTATGTAATCGTCAGATATCTCAATCTTCTCGCAGCCTACTAACTTGCCTATAGCTGCAAGACTCTGCCTACCAGCAGGGGTCAGCAGTAACGTGTCGTAGAATGAGATATTGACCGTATGAGCATGACCATTAGGATCGTAATAGGTGATGTCTTCAAGTTTTACTCGTGAGGCACCAATCTCTTCAGGATCTACTCCGTAGGTATCTTTCAGGCTGGCAACGGTCTTACGAATACCACTGATTTTTGTTTTGAAATCATGGAATGCTCCGGCAAACGTAAATAGGTCTGCTCTCAGCCAATGAGCCGCTACAACGATTTCGTCACCTGATTTGGGTAGCGCTTCAATAACGCACTTTTTAAGCGCGTCGTTTAATGCTGTACCGATGTATTTCTCGAATCGGATACGACCTTCTACACGCTTGCTGTCTGTATAAATGATGCCAGAACAGCGCTTACCTTTGTGAGAAACAACATACTGGTAGCTGAGGATTATATTGCCGTCCCCAGCGTCATTAACCTGATACTCAGTATCCAGACAAACGATTATTACGTCAGAGTGCGAAACTAACTTCCGTCTGCGTTGTCGTGCATATTTACCCAGCTGCTTCTTCAGGTACTTCTGAGTACGTGTATTCAGCTTGGCAATATCATTAATCGGTATTTCCCCGGGTGGTCTAGGGTGCTTGAATTCGCGCACATCGAATTCATAGGGCGAAGCTGAAATATCCGCCCCATGAGTGTCCGGTAATTTCCTATCAGGAGTCGAGAACCCCATAGGTTTAAACTGAGGTATACCCTCCTCAGCCTGAGTAATGTCTGATTGATCCATAGTGGTATCTCCAGAAATAAAAACGCCCCGAAGGGCGTGGTATGTGGCGTAGAATTATTGGTAAGGCTTAAACAAAGCCATGCTCTTTAAAATCAATTTTGCCGTCACCACCCTCAAGGCGGTCCATTACCGCATCTGAAAGCAGGTCAGACAGCAATTGCGCTTTCTTAACATCCTCCTCTGGGTGCCAGTACATCAGTTCATTGTTAGAGTTTGCGACTGCAACGCCTGTTTTCAGGGCAGTTACAGAACACACCTTATTTGCATCAAAAATGCCGTTAATTCCGCGAACTAGAAGTGGTTTACTCATTGTCTTATCTCCATAAATATCAGTTTGGTACGCCACATACCGGGTTTAAATAAGGCCAGTGACTACAGCCACTGACCACCTGGTTAAAACTGTTTGTACTGATTGCGCCGCTCCATTTCGGCTTCAGCTTCAGCACGTGCTTTTTCTGCTTGCTTCGCCTCCCACTCAATCACGTCGGATAGACGGAAGCGGATAGGGCTGTTCTTCCCTTTGCCAAGTTTGAAAAATGGCGGCACCGAATCAGGCTCACGCGAGCAGGCCGTGTTAATGGACTCGACTGAGCGCTGTTGGCGATCTGCGAGCTGTTGTTTAGTCAGAATTTCATGCTGCATCGGGGGCCTCCTGTTGCATGAATGATTCAGAATGACTGCCCAGTAACGACTGGGCTGTATCTTCGCTGGCTTCTGCCAAACGAGCGTCTTCGTGATAGCAATACCGCTCAGTAACGGCAGTACTGCTGTGGAAAAGTGTTTGCTGAACTAAGCGAATATCCCCGGTTAGCTTCAGCTGTCGGGAGCTGTGCGTCCTGCGCAGATCATGGATAGTCCAGTGCTTATCAATACCTGTCTGTTCCTTCATGTACTCGCGAATGATCTGGTAGGTCTCGCGTGGGTACGCGATGTGATGACCATCCTTAATAGCAGATGGAAACAGGAACTGGTTCCAGGAACGTTCTGCGCATTTGAGAAGAACTTGGCGTGTAGGACCGTTTAACTGGACGCTGTAACGATTTCCGTTTTTAGTCTCTGGGAACGTGATAACGGTAAACTCAGGATCCAGCATGTCTCGGGTGATACTGATGACATTACCTATTCGCCAGCCACTGAAGAGCGCGACCAATAGGGATAGAGCCTGAAAGCTATCCAGCTCAACCGCTTTATCGATGAAGTGGTTAATTTCAGCATCCGATAACACTCGTTGACGCGCAGGAGACTCCGGGCGACGAAGAATGTTTTTACACGGGTTTTCACTACAGATACCTAAACGGACTGCAGTAGCAAAGATACGAGACATAGCTGAGTGGTAGCGGTTTACAGTACTACCTTTACACTCCTTAGCTATCTCGTTCAGGAACTTGTTGATCTCATAATGCGTGAGACTACGTACTTTACGCTTCCCAAACTGTTTACGAATGCGAGTTAAACGACGTTTGAACCCCTTAATATCGCGATTGCGCCCCAGCATTTCTGGTAAAACATGATCATCAATCAACTCATTAACAGTTAAATCCTGGCCGCGAAGAACTTGACCAGTCTCGATCTCAAGCATCTTTTCACGATGCAACTTGTCGTAGATTGACAAAGGTAACGTTGGCGAACTGCCAAACGTACCTTTATATCGAGAACCATCGTGGGATTTGTCATAGCCCAGAGAGATCTTGTTGGCATAAAAGGTCACTTTCTTGTTAGGATGACCTGTAAAGCCGCAAACAATAGGCGGCTCACCTGCAGCCGGGCGTTCATGCTCTCTTACAGCCTTTTCAGTGAATGGTATAACCATTAATTCAACCTCGTAATTCATGAAAAATGATGTAACAAGGCGAACTTTACGGATCTTTAGTCAGTTAATATTTTCAGTGCAAACAGGGTTTTGAGTTTTTGCCGCTTCCAGGTGTTAAAAAGCGGCTTAGATCAAGCCCTAAAGCGGGCAAATAGGATGGGATTAAGTTGAGGGGATATCAGTTAGACGTTTAATAGTGCGGCGCAGATAGCCTTCATCTAAGTCATGCTGATACGCATCTAGCAATTTCTTTACGGCATTTGCCAAGCCTTCTTCTTCCTGGCTAGTTAGTTTTAGGATGTTCGTCTCAAAGCGTTCTTGATAATCCAATCTCATTGCCGCTCTGATAGCCAAGCTTTCAAACTCCCTCATGGTAAAGCCCTTATCGGGAGAATTACTCTCAAGTATCGTTTTTACTGTTTCAAAGTAATCGATGATTGGCTGTCTATTCATCATATTTTCTACGTACCTATCGGCATCTTTAGCTGCTTTAGAGCGAACGCGTGAAATATGTGCAGCCTTGGAATCTGCTATTAGTTTCTTCTGTTTATCATCTCTCTTTATGACAGAGGCAAGGTGTTCCCGTAATTTGATTGCCGTATCTATTTGGGTAGAGGCTATATTAAGGTCACCGCATAATAATGAAGATTGAGCACCTTCTAGATAGTTCAGTGCTGATGCCGCTAAGACAGCAGTCGGCTTAAATTTACCTTTAACAGCTGAAAAGTCTGGGTAGAAATCATCATGATTCAGCGCTATGAACAGGGCCTGTTCGAAAGTATATTCAGGTGAGCGCTTTGGTTCAGGTAACCTATAGCGATTACAGAACCCGCTATCTATGACCATTCCGCAATCAGCTTTCACATCCTTAATCGCCTGATCAACCGCTTGGGCAATCAACCCTTGAGAGCGTTTGTTGCAATAAGGTCGTAATTGTTCGGTGAGCCATTCAGCTTGCGAGGCAAGGTGTTCTTTTTCAGCGATTTGCGATGACATACCTCTATATACCCCAGTAAGCTTATTTTGAAATCGCTACAACCCTTGGAATATAGGGGCTGTAGGAACAAGGTATCTGCGATAAACAAAAGAGAAGGGCATGTTTATCGCATCAGAGTTTTGATTATTCTTCTTCGGCTTCGAATAACTCTCTGGAATTCCAGGCTTCAGAAACAGGGATATGAGCATGTTTCAGGCATTCATTTTTTAAGCGTTTAACTAGGAAGGCTTTAGTGTCAGAGCGGAGTCCTTCAATACCTTCAAATTGCAGAGAAAGATCCCATTCGGCCACAACTCCTTTCTTATACTGTTCAACCGCTTCGTCCAAAGATTTTACTTGTGTGGTATAGCCGTAACAGTAATCCCTGAATTCAAAGCAACCCGGAGCTATTTCTTCAAATCCTAGATCACACGAATCAGACAGATTCTCTTCTGCTAATCCCTGCCAATCCCAGTCGTTATCATCCCATTTGGGTTCTCCAACTGGCTTCTCTGACAGTTCACTGTTCCGAACGTCAAATTGATAAAGATATCTCTGGGTGACCATCGCTGACATAGCAAATCCCTGCTCGGACCGTGAACCGCCTACACCACTGTGGCGTTCCATTTCGAAGGAAACAATGCCGTTATCATCTACTTGGATCTTCTCAGCCCGTTTCAGAACTTTGTCCACGGATAAGCCGAATTCATGTCTGTTTTTCTCTAGGTAGGCAATTACTGGTGATAGAGGGGATGTGCTCACAAATAGTCTCCTTACTACATGGAAGGGGTATTGAAATACTGTTTTAACTTCGGACCAGTATTTCGTGGGATGTAAATAAAGTCCACGAGTTTCTACTGATCTCCATCAGACATCTATAAATATCAATAAGAAAACTCGTTGGTGAATGAAGTTATGGCTTATAAGGATATCTTCGAGCAGGCTGAATCGTTCAAGAAGCATCGTATACAAGCAATGTGATCGTTTAGTCAGTTTGAAAAGAAATACCCACCCGACTTTGACTGAAGTTAGCACCTGAAACAACCAACAAATCGTTATAACTGCCCGGCAGAGCTAAACCCGCTCTGACCGGGATTGTAATGATTCCATGAACGTTTTAGGTGCTAAGCATGAACCCCATCCACTATAAGCTGACCAATGGTCAGTACATCGGCGATCTCAACCTTCAAATCAATCCAGATAACTACGTTACTCACCTCTGTGCTGATACAGGCATGGGTAAGTCCTCATGGGTGATTGACCATCTATTTCAGCAGGGGAATACCTTGTTAGTAGTGCCACAACTGGCACAGATCAAACAGCTTGAACACAAGTACAGTGAACGAAAAGACATTGAGTTTATCTACGGGGGTAACACTGAGTTAAGTGATTACCCATCCAATATGGTCTGTACCTTCGACCAATTGCGGGCTATCCAATCGAAACTTCATTGTCACCACTACATGCTGGTGGTGGATGAAGTTCATAAGCTCTATCAGGCCGCGAGCTATCGGACAGAAGCCGTATCCCAGATAGTCGATGCCATCATGGAAGAACGGTTTAACAATGTACTGACCATGAGCGCAACATTCACGTCTGAACTGGTTCCTTACCGGATAGATTCATGGATAGAAGTCAGCAGAATCCAAACCGTAGCTAGACAGATTAAGCTCGAACTTTACCCTGATCTCTATTCCATGGAAGAACAAGTGATCTCACAGATTGATAGTAGTGACCACGGTCCTACTGTTGTCCGCATCAATAGCAAGAAAGACATCATTGCTTATCAGAAGGTACTGGAGAAAAGAGGGCTGAATTGCCTCGCGGTTAATCGCGATATACAGGCTACAGATGCCGTCTCTACCATGTTGAAAACAGAAAGCCTGGAAGGCTATGACGTGGTACTTACCACCAGTTTACTGGATGAGGCTATCAATATTCAGGATGAAGTTATTAATGAGTTGATAGTCTTCAACAACCAGATTCACCCGGAGGAATTAAGACAGTTCGTTGGCCGATTCAGAAACTGTAATCCGCAAGTAAGGCTTTGCATACCGAAATACTTACTGACCGGTAAAGCCAAAGATCTCAATCAGGTAATGAAATCTAATGCCTCAGTTGTTAATGCAGCAGAACAGTTAGCCGAAGTGATCCTAATGGAATGCGACGCACTCCAGACAGTCCGTAAAGCTAATGAGACATTAAAGGCGCTTTTTGGCTTCGAGCCATTGCGACTCAAGTATGGCAAAGTCGTTGCGAACGATGCGGGTGTCATGGCTAAGCTTTATCAGGCAGATATCAATCATTGCTATCACTCGCTCACTACGTTGGAGAAGGCAATGAAGCGTGCATTCCGCAATATGAGCTGGGAGATGAAGGAGGTCGATTGCGGAGGGGATGGTAAAGATGCGGCAGCCTTCGATGCCGCTTATGAAGCTATTGCTGATGACTGGTTTGGAGCATTGAATAACTGTAAATCCGCTGTCAGTCAGGAAATCGCTAAACATAAACAGGATGGGCAGTCCGCTCTGAATACATGCGAGGCATTGGTCAACTGTACGAAACGATTTTCACCTGAGTCATTGGAGTTGGGCATTCTCCAAAATTGGTGGCACTTACATACAGAAGTGATGCCCGATCTGTGGGAGGCGTTTGATGCCATAGAGCAGGATCGAGCAGTGAAAATCTGGCAGTTCCACAATTCCGCTCGAAGTAACCTATACATCGAACCGTTATTACTCCAGTTAAAGCAAGTCCCGCTCGGTACTGCTATGACCCTGGCTGAAGCCAGAGAATGCATACTGAATGCATTACGTCAGGTCAGTAAACAATATCCGAATTTTAAGGATCTTGTAGTCAGCTCAAGTCTCTCTGGCGTGACTGTAAAACGGAACAATCATTTTGACGTTACGGATCGGTATGTGCGCTTTATCTTCCGTGAGTACACAGCAACACGCCCGGTAAGATCAAATAACAAGGACAGAATCGTATTTAATGGCATCGGCCCGTATGGCTATAGATATCGAATCGTGGAATCAGGGATAGATACTAAAAAGAATAAGAAACCCGTAAAAAGGCTTCGTAGGATCAAACTAACCGCTTAATAGATAGCCATGTACTTAACCCGGAATCCGGGTTAAGTACTTTGTGTCTAGATGGTTCATTTTGATTGCTATTGTTCGAGGAATTGGCGAATGAGCAACCTGACTTGCTGGCTGACAGGCCTAGCTTCATTCTCGGATGCAATTCTTAGCAACTCTGCCTCCTGTTCTGTCAGATAGAAGCTCATGCGTATCTTGGTTTTGGCTGCTCTCGGCCTACCACCAACTGAATGTTCGAGCTGTGCTAACGTCTGTAACTTCATTTGCTGCGCTCTCCGATTGCAGTGATACGGTCATAAACAGCATTATGTTTTTGTACTGTTTTCTGGAGCATGTAGAGCCCTTTAGCATTCTGGATATTCAAAAGCCACTCGATCCCGTCACGACTTATACGGTCAAACAAAGTGGTTTCCCGAATTGAGTAAATAGGCGTTCGTCCTACGGCTGACAACAATAGATCTCTCGAAGCTTCATATTTTTTCTGGTCCCTGAAGTGATTAATGATTATCACAATGGGTTTGCCAGCATCCTGAAGCAATTCATACGTTTTTAGCGTAGCTGCGATACTGCGAGAATCTGTACGCGTAGGAATGATGATTACATCGCAGAAGCGGGCTGCATGCGCGATCTTTGTATCTAGCAGAGTAGATAGAGCCCCAAGGTCAAACACCGCATTTTCCAGTTGAGCCAGATCAGCGGGGATTTTTTTCTTGTTGAGAGGAATCTGTATGAAATCCTCTATCGCGGGTGGAGTGATGTCGTTAGTGATGTACACACTACCAGTGTGGGCAGACAAGTTAACGGAGATCGAACTCTTGCCAACGCCTCCTTTCATGGAGGTTACTAGGTACTTCATGGTGATAACCTGGCAAATTAATAGAATGGCGAAATTGCCGCTATTAATTTGTTGGGCTAGTGGGGACCAAGTTTAGTACTAAACTTGTACCCCTGTAGTCCACTGAGGTGCTAGTGGATATTCACACCCAGCCAAAGGCTGAAGACCACCTGGACGTTCAATTCAGGCATGCTTTATTCATGAGTTACTGTTCGTCCGTTATCAGTTATAACTCTGTTGTAAAGAAGGCAGCCCCCTCTATGAAGTACATCGGAAATTGATAAGTTTCAGGTAGTCGGTTTCCCTTAAAAATAATGAATAAAAAGACTACTTAGCGAGACTGACTGAGACTGAGTCATAAACTGCCGAAGACAAGGGATTAGAAATTCACTTCAAGGATGAATTGAGGAGAGAAGAAGCTCTTCATATCTTGTTGCGCCGCTTGGCGCGGCGCAAGAGAAAAAAGAAGTAGGGGAGCGAGCTGGCGCTCGCTCCGGTCTATTAACTTACTTTTTCTGGTTCGTTTTCGGATTGTCTCTGCTGTTCAAGCTCCATTGCTTTAATGATGCAAGCCATCAGCAATGAGAGCCCGAAAGTAGCTCTGGGTGATAAATCTAATCGTCCGGTATCATCACCCGATTGAAGCTCTTTTAATGCAGACAGTGCACTGATTACATTGATATAGGTATCAACGGGCAAGTCTGCAATCAGTGGATTGTCACTCATCGACCTTCTCCACAGTTACCTCAACGTTGAAAACGCTTAGGTGGTAGTAGCTGATGAAGTTCTCCTGAAATATGCTGAAGAGCTCTTTGGCTTCTACCAGGGTTACAGGTTTTGCATAGCGAACTTCGCAGATGTCTGCATGAATGTCGAAGTCTATCTCTTTAGCCAGTTCGGTATTCCAGCCAGATCCAACAAAAGAAAAGTCTGTCAGGTAATCCAGTTCGAATCCGGACTGATGGCGAGACAAGCCAATCTCCACAGGGTGATAGCCTCCAAGTTCAGGTGAGTAGTCCGGATCTCTGAAGTTGAACACAATCGAAGTCATATGACTTACTGGATCTAGATTCGGATGAGCCTTATCCAATTCATCGTTCAACAGTTCGATCAGTTGATGGGAAACAGGCAGCACTAAGCCGTCCGTTAATATTGGCAGTTTCATAGAAGTAACCTGTGAGTTTTTGTGTGTAAGGTGGTATTGCAAGAGTGGGTTGTATGCGCGGGAATAGTTAGGTACTTCGCTTCAGAAGCGCAGTTGAGCGTTTATCAAAATCATCAGCCAGAACATGAAGGAATGTGCTTTTCTCGGAAGCTTTAATTAGCTTGATATCCGGTGCTCGCAAAATGGCAGCGAGAAAGGAGCTGTTATTGGATGACTTACCTACCATACATTCCTTCAGCACTGAGGATTTAAACGGATGACCAGCTTGACCAGATAAGGTAGTAATTATCTTATCTAAGGGGATCATCTCGCGCGAATGTAATCCACCTCCATCGGTATCCGAAATTTGTAAGTAGTTCTTTTTCTCTTCAGTCTGGTGGGCTAGTTGGAAGTAAATCTTGCCGGTTGATTTTGGGCTGAGCTTGTCAGCAACACCTCGTTCAATCAGGATTTTGTAATTCTCATCAGGGTTACTGGTCTCTCTTCTCTGCTCAAGCTTTGTAGCGTTGTCAGCAGATGGCTTAGTTTTTTGCGGGGACATAATAATCACCTTCAGTTTTCATTTATTAGTGAATTTGCTTGTGACTCATGGTGTGACTGGACTTGGCCAGAGATGGCTTTTAGTGCTGCAGTGATAACCGCCAAGTCATCTAATAGACCAATCACGGGTGCCACATCAGGCACTGCATCTAATGGAGTAACCAGATAGATCAGAGCGGCTACGATGATGGCTTTTGTCTTAGCGGGTACGTCAGCATCTGTGATGAGGACATAGAGCAGTGTGGCTTTATAAAGGAGCTCTTTCGCGCCGTTAATCTGTTTTAGTTTGCAGAGCAGTTCGTCTATCGATAGATCAGACATCAGCTAACTCCTGACAGAGAGGGCTGTCGTTATGTATCAACAGGTAGATACCGGACCCTTCATCAGAGAACACAGCTAATGCCAGTTGATAATCTTCACCAATCGGTACGACGAACTCTGGATAGTCCAAGGCAAACTGCAATTGCGCCTGAACTTCATCAGTCGCGGTTCTGAATGTGCTGTGATTGTCATCAGCTTTTAGATGAATGAAGACTGTGGGTATCTCCAGCCAGTACTGCTTAGCTAAATCTTCTGAATCAAAGCCCTCTATGAGGTGCCTGATAGTTTCAGAGTAGATGTCCTCAGTTAAATTGAATGTGCCCTTATCAGGCCAAGTCGTTGTGATTTGCATGGTTTTCTCCGGGCAATAAAAAAGGCCTTACCCCAAACAGGTAAGGCCTTTAGTTATGGTTGGTTGATGGTTAACGCACGAGCTCGCTGAATGCATCGCTCACATTTCTCTGCCTCTCAACAGTTTGCTTGCTGTATCTGGCAGAAGACTGAATGCAGAGATGCCCAAGCTGGTACTGAACATCAATCAGTGATTTGCCTGCTGAGACCAAGCAAGAAGCCACAGAATGTCTCAAGTGATGGGGGACTAAGCCCTCAAAGTCTTTAATACCTGCATTCTTTAAGACTTTCAAAAAGGCGATACGGAAGCTGGAGATTGGATTGCCAGGTACTCGACCGGCAAACAGGTAAGGGTTGCCCGGTACTGGTGGTGTCTCGTTGATAATCTCCATAGCAAGATCTGAAAGATAAACTTCACGGCTTTGGCCGTTCTTAGTCATCGGTAAGTAGAGGATCTGGTTCTGCTTATCCAGATGCTCATGCTTGGCTAATCTCAGCTCTCCGCTTCTGCAGCCAGTGACAGCGAGTAGGGCAATAATTCCACCAATCTGCTTGTTGGGATAACAGCGAGCCTCAGTTATTACTGCTTTTAACTCTTTAGCATCCAGAAAGCGCATCCGGATATTGTTTTCCCTGAGCTGTTTAACCTTCATGGCTTCATTGCTATCGATAACATCCATGCGAAGTGCCAATTGCCCCATGCACTTCAATACAGCTATCACTCGATTACAGGTAGCAGGAGCTAAAGCCTTCCTGTGAGAATTGGCAGAGTTGAGATCCAGTTGAAGTTGCAGGACGTGAGATGCTTTCAGATCTTTAAAGAGAATATGGCCGAATCTGGGTTCCGCATGGAGGCTGAAACGTGTGATTTCATGCTTCCATGAGCGTGTGTGCTTCTTCTGGTAAGGCAGGTAGGTGTTCCAGAAAAACTCTGAGACAGTCGGGTGATTACTGATTTCTTCTTTTTCAGCTTTAGGGTCAACCCCTTCTGCAAGCATTGCTCTGTAGTGTTGCGCCGCTTTACGAGCTGTCGCAACATTTATGTCAGGGAAGCGACCCAAGGAAATGCTGCGCTTTCGGGATTGATAAACATATCTCAGAAGAAAACGTTTACTCCCAGCTTTCTTGCTGGATAGGCACTTTAAGCCTGTGATCTCTGTATCAGAGAACTCCAGTTCAGTACCCTTGGCGTTTGATGGGTTGGTTGGTAAAGCCCGGATACGGGCATCAGTGAATTTGAATTTCGTATTCATGAAACCTCCGGAAATGGATATCCGGAGATTTCATATATAGTTATTCAGAGCTTTAATACGGTATGTAGGGACGGTAGAAATGAACGTTAGAAGCATTCATTACTTGTTTTTTTTAGTATGGTATCACTTTCAAAACCTGTCACTTCTGTGGTTGGGGTGATATAACACCTTTGATGAGATCACTCGTTTCACAGTGATAGCCACTGTTAATAGGCATTTGGGCGGTATGTTAAGTGGTGTTTGATAGAGTTTGTAAAGTCTGTATATCTGTCTTTATTTTAGTCACAGTTATCTGTTCTTATCTTCTTGATACAGGACTAAGTCTTTACCAGAGTCGACAAGACTTTTTTATAGCTGAACTGGTTAACTCACAAGCTTCTGCAATCGAGCGAAGGCTATCACGGTCACTTTCTTCAACAAGAATTTTAGCCCAAGAGATCCAGCAAAATGGGGGACTTTTCGATGGGTTTGAGGAATATGCTGACGAAGTCATAAACTCTATTGGGGGTATTTCCAATTTACAGCTAGCCCCAGATGGAGTTATTCAGTTCATCCACCCATTAGCCGGTAATGAAAAGGCTATAGGACATAATATATTAAAGGACGATCGCCGAAAGAAAGAAGCTCTCATGGCCCTTCAAGAGCAGTATATGACCCTAGCAGGGCCTTTTGAACTAATTCAGGGAGGAGTTGCAGTAATCGGGCGAAATCCTGTTTTCCTTGAAAACCCTTCTACAAAACAAAAGTACTTTTGGGGTTTCGCCTCCGCGCTAATCTTCTTAGAAGATCTGCTTTCTGTTACAGACCTACAAGACTTAGCACTAAAAGGCTATTCATATGAGCTGTCCCGGATCCACCCCGATTCGGGGACAACAGAAGTTTTTGCTTCTTCTGATAAACCTGTTCAAAAAAACTCGATTATAGTTTCAATCGTAGTTCCGAATGGAGAGTGGATGCTTAGGATGTCAGCACCAGCTCCTGTTTCCCCCTACTGGTATTATGCGGGCTACTTAATAAGCGCTCTCATAGCTGCATTTATCGTTTCGATGCTCCGGAAAATTCTTATTCAACCTCAGGTTTTACAGAAAGTAGTTGATCAGCAAACAAAGGAACTTAAGCAACTTGCTCATCATGATCACCTGACGGGGTTGCCGAACAGAATTCAATTAAAAGACTCTGTAGATAGGGTATTTCTTGAATATTCTCGTTACAAATTTTCTGCCGCCCTTTTAATTATAGACCTCGATGATTTCAAGCCGATTAATGATTTGTGCGGTCATGACATAGGAGATGCTGTTCTCAAAATAGTTGCTGACAGATTAAAGGTGGCGATTAGAGATAGTGATGTTGTTGCAAGAATGGGTGGCGATGAGTTTGGCATATTGCTTCAACATGCAGACTCAATCGATGATGTTAACCGATCTATCCAGCATATTATCGGCACGATAAAAGAACCGATTCTTGTAGAGGGGCAGACTTTTAATGTATCGGTGTCAATTGGTATCGCCTATGTCCCTCAAGACGGTGAGGATTATCTGAGTATCTATAAGCATGCGGATATGGCTATGTATGAAGCAAAAGATACAGGAAAAGATCGATTTTATTTCTATGATCATGATCTGCATGTACGTGCTATTGAAAGGATTCAAACTGAGCAATCACTGTCGAGTGCTTTAAAGCATAAGGAGTTTGAGTTATATCTTCAGCCGATTATTTCACTTTCTAAGCAGGAATTGAGTGGCTACGAAGCATTAATTCGTTGGAATCATCCAGTCAAAGGCTTGCTTACCCCTAATCACTTTATAGAAGTAGCAGAAAGCTCTGAGGTTATCTTTGGCTTAGGTTATTGGGTATTTTCAGAAGCATGCAAGATTATTCGTGAAAATGACCTTTCTGTTAAAGTTTCAGTTAACCTATCCCCCAGACAGTTTCGTGACAAAAGCTTGATTAACAAGCTTGGAAAAATTATTCATGATTCTCAAGTGGACCCGACCCTTATAGAGCTTGAATTAACAGAGTCCTGTTTCATAGATGATATTGATGGGGCGATTGACACTATGCGAGACTTGATTCAATTAGGGTTGTCTTTATCCCTGGATGATTTCGGTACAGGCTATTCCTCTCTAACATTATTGCAGCGCTTGCCTGTTCATAAACTCAAGATTGATAGAAGTTTCATCAGTGACATCCTAGTGGATGCAAGAGACAGGAGTATTGTAAAAGGGCTTATTGTTATGGCACATGAGCTAGGGCTGGCAGTGGTTGCTGAAGGTATAGAAACCAGAGAGCAACTACAGTTACTCGAAGAGATGGGATGTGGATTAGGACAAGGTTACTTATATAGTAAGCCCAAGCCTCTGAGTGAATTAGTTTTGAACATATAACTACAAAACTATGGTTTGATAATCATATGCTTGATAGAAAGCTAATAACCCTATTCCGATAAATAGAATACCGCTAACTCGGTGGATTAAGTGTAAAGGAAATCTACTCAGTAAAGCCTTACCTGCTACAACACCTGCTAAAGTGGTTGCACTAAGAGCTAAGGTTGCACCCAGCCAGACAGGTATAACTTCATAAGTGGATGCCATTCCTGCAACAGCAATCTGTGTTTTATCACCTAATTCAGCAAGAAAAATCATCGTTAGGGCTGTAGTGAACAAGTTTCGAATGCTCTTATGTTCCAACCGTACATCGCTATCCTCATCGCTGAAAAATAATGCATGAATGCCGAAGGCCAAAAACATGCAACCGGCAAGAATAGCTATCCAAAACTGAGGAATCCATGCAGCTATTGTCCCACCAAGCAAAACCGCTAACAGATTCAGAAGTGAAAACGCGCATATAGCTCCAAACAAAACAGGCAGGGCTTTATAGCGTGCAGATAAGCTCATACATACTAGTTGGCTTTTATCACCAAACTCAGCCAAAAAGATAATGATAAAGGTTGTGCCTGAGATGGATAGAAAGCCGATTAGGTCTGCGTAAAGGTCATTCATTTAATCGAGCCTGTTAAAAGAAAAGGAAGGATAATACTCGAGGGAGAGGTAATAATAAAAACAACTTTTGACGGTTCTTTTATTTTTACATATTAAGGTTGGCAATGGGATTAAATCTGCAAAGGATTAGGCCACATTAATAGGAATATGCCGTAAGGTTTAGGATCAACTAGGGTGGCTGCTGTTGGTAACAGTGCTGCTGTCATCGTACTGAACAGATGCGTTCCCTACATGGCGGCAGAGTATCGTTAGTTGACCCTTATATCCTTAAATTGGTGCTAAATTTCCTAGAGTTTGACCGTAAACCCAGACTTTGACCAATACAGAAGTTTTGAATCTTTGTATAGAACGATGGATTGTGTTGGATTTCTCTGCGCACTGAATCCGCACAGGAAATTTTCGGGTTATGGACCGGGGGCGAGATTTAGACACAAAAAAAGCGGCCATCTTTCGATTCCGCTTCTCTATCAGAGCCCTTATATTACAAGGGTTTTCTCTTGTTCCTCAAAGGGTTGAGGAGGATGGTACCAGCGGCCGGACTCGAACCGGCACGCCCGTGAAGGCAAGGGATTTTGAATCCCTCATGTCTACCAATTTCATCACGCTGGCACTTAAGAGAGGCGTATTATAGGAATCTGAACGCTTGCGTCAATCGATACATTGGAAAAACTGAAAAAAAATCTCTTTTCCGGTACAATGCGCGCCCTTAAGTCCCTTTGATGTTGATATAGAAGAATTCCCTGAATGCAGGTTAAAGATTTTCATTTTGAGCTTCCAGAGGAACTCATTGCGAGTTTTCCTCTAGAGCAGCGTAGCGCTAGCCGTTTGTTATCTGTAAATGGCGATTCTGGTGAACTCAATCACGGTCAGTTTACCGATGTGCTTGAATTGATCCAGCCGGGTGATCTGATGATCTTCAATGACACCCGCGTTATCCCAGCTCGTTTGTTTGGTACTAAAGAGTCTGGCGGTAAAGTCGAGGTGTTGGTTGAGCGTGTTTTAGATGATAAGCGTGCCTTAACCCATGTACGTTCCAGTCGATCGCCTAAGCCGGGTGCTAAGCTGATTCTGGAAGGTGGTATTGAAGCTGAGATGGTTGCTCGTCACGAGAACCTATTTGAGCTTAAGTTTCTAATTGAAGGCGGATTGGTTCAGGCGCTTGAGCAACATGGTCATATGCCGCTACCGCCTTATATGAAACGTGAAGATCAGTTAGAAGATCGTGAGCGTTATCAAACGGTTTATAACAAAAAGCCGGGTGCCGTAGCTGCACCTACAGCAGGTCTGCATTTTGATGATGCACTACTTGCTAAGCTGGATGACATGGGCGTGAAACGTGCTTTTGTTACTTTGCACGTAGGCGCGGGTACGTTTCAGCCGGTTAAAGTCGATAATGTCGATGAGCATGTGATGCACTCCGAGTATATCGAAGTGAGCGAAGAGGTTTGTGAGCTGGTGAAGCAAACGCGTGCCGAAGGTGGTCGTGTGATTGCGGTAGGGACAACCAGTGTGCGCAGCTTGGAGAGCGCGAGCCGCAATGGCGAAATCGAGCCATTATTTGGTGATAGCGATATCTTTATCTTCCCAGGTTACGAATTCAAATCTGTGGATGCGATGATCACCAACTTCCACCTGCCAGAATCGACCTTGTTGATGCTTGTGAGCGCGTTCTCCGGCTACGACAACATGATGAAGGCGTATAAAGAGGCGGTTGAGCAGAAATACCGTTTCTTTAGTTATGGCGATGCCATGTATCTAACCCGTAAAAGTGGTCAGTGATTTAACTGTGTAAATTAGAGGTAAGAGTTAAATGAGCAGAGAATGTTTTATGCAGTTTGATAAGCTGGCTGAAGACGGCAAAGCCCGTCGCGGTCGCTTGCAGTTCCCACGTGGTACGGTTGAAACGCCAGCCTTTATGCCGGTAGGTACTTACGGCACAGTTAAAGGTATGACGCCGCGCGATATCGAAGCGACGGGTGCACAGATTATCTTGGGTAACACCTTCCACCTGATGCTACGTCCGGGTACCGAGATTGTTAAGCAGCACGGCGATCTGCATGACTTTATGCAGTGGAAAGGCCCAATCCTAACCGACTCCGGTGGTTTCCAAGTATTCAGCTTGGGCAAAATGCGTAAGATCACCGAAGAGGGTGTGACTTTCCAGTCTCCTGTAAACGGCAGCAAAGTATTTATGGGCCCAGAAGAGTCGATGCAGGTTCAGCGTGAGTTGGGTTCTGACATCGTAATGATCTTCGATGAATGTACACCTTACCCAGCGACAGAAACCGAAGCGGCTGAGTCTATGCGCTTGTCTATGCGTTGGGCTAAGCGTTCTAAAGATGCACACGGCGATAACCCAGCAGCACTGTTTGGTATCGTTCAGGGCGGTATGTACCCGCACCTGCGTGATGAATCGATGAAAGGCTTGGAAGAGATCGGTTTTGATGGTTATGCCATTGGTGGTCTATCGGTAGGTGAGCCTAAAGATGAGATGGTTAAAGTGCTGGATCATCTTGCCTACAAAATGCCGGCTGAGAAACCACGTTACTTGATGGGTGTAGGTAAGCCAGAAGATATCGTTGAAGCGGTTCGCCGTGGTGTCGATATGTTCGACTGTGTAATGCCTACTCGTAACGCGCGAAACGGCTTCCTATTTACCGATACGGGTGTGGTTAAGATCCGTAATGCCGTAAATAAAACCGATACGCGTCCGCTTGATGAAAACTGTGATTGCTACACTTGCCAGAACTTTAGCCGTGCATATTTGCACCACTTGGATAAGTGTAAAGAGATCTTAGGCGCGCAGTTAAATACCATTCATAACCTGCATTATTATCAGCAGCTAATGGCTGGATTGCGTCAAGCTATCGAACAGGGTAAATTGAGCGACTTTGTGGACGAATTTTATCGTAAGCGTGGCCTTGAAACGCCCGCAATTGACTCCATATAAGTTGTTAGTGCTTTTATAACGACAAGAATTTTTACATTATTTTTAGGAGTAGCTAAATGAGCTTCTTTATCTCCCCAGCTTATGCTGAAGGTGCTGCCGGTGCCCCAATGGATTCTGGTATGTTCAACATGATCTTCTTGGTTGGCTTTGGTCTGATCTTCTACTTCTTCATGTGGCGTCCACAGGCTAAGCGCGCTAAAGAGCACAAAGAGCTTCTAGGTGGCCTTAGCAAAGGTGATGAAGTGATCACTGCAGGTGGTATTCTGGGTAAAGTAGTTAACCTAAACGACGACTACATTGTTCTAGAAGTGAGCGAAGGTACTGAACTGACTTTCCAAAAAACTCACGTATCAGCAGCTCTGCCAAAAGGCACTCTTAAGAGCATCTAAGCTAATTCACAGACGCCACTACATCTAGTAGTGGCGTTTCTGTTTCTATCAGGGAATAGGGCGCTATGCTCAATCGATACCCCCTCTGGAAAAATCTCCTTATTTTGTTTGTGTTAGTGTTCGGTGGTTTATACGCTGCACCTAACTTGTATCCCGATGATTATGCGATTCAGCTAACCGGCACACGTGATGTGTTTGAAGTGGATGAGCCGCTAATCGAAAAAGTTACTGCTGCGCTGGAGCGTGAAGGTGTATCTGTTAAGGAAACTGAGCTTGATAGAAAAGCCGGCCTTATCCGTTTCCCTGATGGCGATTCCCAGCTTAAAGCGAAAGATATTATTACCCGTGTAGTGGGTGATGATTACGTTGTAGCCCTTAACTTGGCACCAACAACGCCTGAATGGCTTTCTTCTATGGGCGCAGGCCCGATGAAGCTTGGTCTCGACCTACGTGGTGGTGTTCACTTCCTTCTAGAAGTTGATCTTCCAAAAGCTGTGACTCAGAAGCTAGAAAACTACGCGTCTGAGATCAAAGGTCGTCTGCGTGAAGAGAAGCTACGTTACCGTAAGCTAGAAACGCGTGAAAACGGTGCCTTGGCAATTAAATTCACCAAGCTAGAGTCTCGCGATGCAGCGGTTAGCCTTCTGCGTCAGGAATACGCTGAGTTCTTAGTGACAGCAGATGATCGCGATGGCGATTTTTATGTTGAAGTCAATCTGACTGAACAAGCTGTTCGTGATATCGAAACTTATGCGATCAAGCAGAACCTGACAACACTTCGTAATCGTGTAAACGAACTGGGTGTAGCTGAGCCGCTAGTTCAGCGTCAAGGTCGTAACCGTATCGTAGTTCAGCTACCGGGTATCCAAGATACTGCGGCGGCTAAGAAGATTATCGGTAAGACAGCAACGCTTGAATTCCGTTTGGAAGCTAAGCCAGGTGCAAGCTCTGCACGTACTGAGGTTTACGAGTTCCGTAGTGAACTAGGCCGTAAAGCTACGCTAGAGAAAGATGTCATCATCAAAGGTGATAATGTATCTAACGCGCAAGCTTCTTTCGATGAGAACGGTCAGCCACAGGTAAACATCTCGCTTGATTCTAAAGGTGGTGAGCTAATGGCTCGTACCACCAAGAACGCTGTACAGCGTCGCATGGCTGTACTATTTGTAGAAGATAAAGAGCGTACGGTAACTAAGACGGTTGATGGTATTCAGGTAACGGAAAAAGTACGTTACACCGAGAAGAACATTATCTCTCTTGCGACGATTCAGGCAGTATTGGGTAACTCTTTCCGAATCACAGGTTTGGACGGAGCGGGCGAATCTTCTGAACTAGCACTATTGCTACGTGCCGGTGCACTGGCTGCGCCAATCTACTTTGTAGAGGAGCGTACAGTAGGTCCGAGCTTGGGTGCACAGAACATCGAAACCGGTGTGATGTCGGTTCAGATCGGTCTAGCCCTAGTCTTGCTATTCATGATTTTGTACTACCGCGTGTTTGGTCTACTGGCGAATATCGCACTGACCTTGAACTTGATGCTATTGGTTGCAGTGATGTCGATGCTATCGGCAACGCTAACGCTGCCGGGTATTGCGGGTATCGTATTGACGGTTGGTATGGCCGTGGATGCGAACGTACTGATCTTCTCGCGTATCAAAGAAGAACTTAAAAATGGTCTGCCACCGCAATCAGCAATTAATGCTGGTTTCAAAGGCGCGACTACAACCATCTTTGATGCCAACATCACAACGCTTCTAGCGGCAGTTATTCTATTTGCGATGGGTACGGGGCCAGTTAAAGGCTTCGCGATCACGCTATCTGTAGGTATTTTGACCTCTATGTTCACGGCGATTCTTGTAACGCGTGCACTGGTTAACTTAACTTACGGCGGCCGCCAAGTTAGCAAACTATCAATCTGAGGAAGCTGTGATGTCTACACAAAAGATATATAACTTCATGGGCTTCCGTAAGATCGCAGCAGCTTGTTCTGTGGTCTTACTGATAGTCTCTATTGGTGCTTTAGCTGTTAACGGTTTGAAGTTCGGTTTGGACTTTACCGGCGGTAGTTTGGTTGAGATTGGCTACGAACAGCCAGCCGACTTGAACAAGATCCGTGATCAGCTAAAAGATGTTGGATTTGAAGATGCGGTGGTGCAAACCTTTGGTTCGCCAACCGATATTCTTATCCGTTTAGGTCAGGATCATGACCCTCAGCTGGGTGATAAAGTGCTGTCAGCATTGCAGGCGGGCGAATCACAACAGCTTAACTTGCGCCGTAACGAGTTCGTAGGTGCGCAGGTAGGTGAAGAGCTACGTGAACAAGGTGGTCTGGGCATGCTGTTAGCATTGTTCATGATCATGGTTTATGTAGCGTTCCGTTTCCAGATTAAGTTCTCTGTAGGTGCAGTAGCGGCCTTGGTACACGACGTATTGATCGTGCTTGGTTTCTTTGCTCTATTTAAGTTGGACTTTGACCTAACGGTACTGGCAGCAGTATTGGCGGTAATCGGTTACTCGTTGAACGATACCATCGTAGTGTCTGACCGTATTCGTGAAAACTTTCGTAAAGTGCGTAAAGGTACACCGTTAGAGGTAATGAATATCTCATTGACGCAAACCTTAGGCCGTACCTTGGTGACCTCTTTAACCACATTGTTGGTATTGTTGGCGCTAAGTATTTTCGGTGGTGAAATGATTCACGGTTTCGCGACAGCATTGTTGGTGGGTGTATTTATTGGTACTTACTCCTCCATCTATGTGGCGGCTAACGTCCTAATTGCGATGAACATTTGTAAAGAGGATCTTCTCCCTCCTGAGGAGAAAGAGACCGAGGTCGATGATCGTCCTTAAGTTTGACAAGAGCCGGCATTTGCCGGCTCTTTTCGTTTACAATGCCTTTAAATCATCGCTTTAAGCGGTGCTATCCTAAAAGAAAGCCTTCGGCGTGTTATTCTAGCTAGATAAATGCCCTAGCCATTTCGTTTTTGAGAGCTCTATGAGTAAAGATTGGACTAAAAGTGACCCTAAAGCCGCAGCGGAAGCGGAGAAGTATTCCAACCCGGTACCGAGCCGCGATTACATTCTGCAGTACATGCAGGAGTGGGGCGCGCCGATTGGGCATGCACAGCTGTGCGAAGGTTTAGGTGTCTGGGATCCAGAGAGTCGTGATGCGGTCTTCTTCCGATTGAAGGCGATGTGTCGTGATGGTCAGTTGATGAGTAATCGCCGTAATGAATTTGCGCTGATGGATAAGATGTCGCTGATCAAAGGCCGTGTTATTGGTCATCGAGATGGTTATGGATTTGTTAAGCCAGAAGAGGGTGGTGATGATCTCAAGCTAAGCCCTCGTCAAATGCGCCAAGTATTCGATGGTGATCGAGTTTTAGTGCAAGAAACTAACGTCGATTTTAAAGGTCGTCGTGAAGGTAAGATCGTTGATGTACTGGAGCGTAATACCCGTAAATTGGTAGGGCGTTATAGTGGTCGGGATGGCTTTGGTTATCTCCGTCCTGAAAACCAGCGTATCACGCAAGAGATCATGATTGTTCCTGATCCTGAGGCAGAAACACCGTTAACTTACAAAGATGGTCAGTTGGTTGTTGCTGAGCTGATTAATCAGCCAAGTAAGCGTCAATTGCCACAAGCGAAAGTGACCGAAGTGCTAGGTGACCATATGGCACCGGGCATGGAGATCACGGTTGCGATCCATAACTATGAGATCCCGCACGAATGGCCAGAAACTGTTCGCCAAGAGATCGGCGAACTGACTGCTGAAGTTGAAGAGAGCGCCAAGGCTAATCGTGTTGATCTGCGTGATCTGCCACTGGTTACTATTGATGGTGAAGATGCTAAAGACTTTGATGATGCAGTTTATGCTGAGCGCAAAAAGTCCGGTGGCTGGCGCTTGTGGGTCGCGATTGCAGATGTATCTTGGTACGTACGACCTGATTCTGAATTAGATAAAGAGGCTTATCAGCGCGCGAACTCAACTTACTTCCCTGAGTTTGTTGTACCGATGCTGCCAGAGCTGCTATCAAACGGCTTGTGTTCGCTTAACCCTAAGGTAGATCGCTTGGCGATGGTCTGTGAGATGACGATCAGCGAATCGGGCAATCTATCCGGTTATCAGTTCTATGAGGCGGTAATCAGCTCCCATGCACGTCTAACCTACACTAAGGTTGGTAAGATGCTGATGCAGCCAGAAGAGGAAGAATCAAAAG
The DNA here is from genome assembly GCF_047778125.1 of Neptuniibacter sp. QD29_5. Lineage (GTDB taxonomy): Bacteria > Pseudomonadota > Gammaproteobacteria > Pseudomonadales > Balneatricaceae > Neptuniibacter. Next base: position 3,012,317 of record NZ_CP180556.1, on the reverse strand, counting down.
CATTGCGTGCTGAGTACGCCGATGTGGTTCCTCATCTAGAAGACTTGTACAGTCTTTACTTTGCTTTGCGTAAAGCCCGTGAAATCCGTGGTGCGATCGATTTCGATACCACTGAAACGCGGATGATCTTCGGTGAAGATCGTAAAATCGACCAGATCGTTCCGGTTTACCGTAACGATGCGCATAAGCTAATCGAAGAGTGCATGTTGTGTGCAAACGTTGCTACCGCACGCTTCCTGAACAAGCTGAAAGTCCCAGCGATCTATCGTGTCCACGAAGGCCCGAAAGAACAGCGCTTACAAAATCTACGTGCTTACCTTGGTGAGTTAGGCTTGAATTTGGCGGGTGGTGAAAAGCCTGAGCCGATTCATTATCAAGAGCTGGCAGAGATCATCGAAGAGCGCCCTGATCGTCATCTGATTCAGACCATGATGCTGCGCTCTATGCAGCAAGCGGTATACAGCCCAGATAACCAAGGTCACTTTGGTTTGGCGTACCCTGCGTACACACACTTTACCTCGCCAATTCGTCGTTACCCCGATCTATTGGTGCACCGTTTAATTCGTGCCCGTATTCACTCTGAAAGTCAGGATAAAGCGATTAAGCGCCCTGATGATTTTGCTCAAAATGCAGATTTTGCATGCAGCTACAGCATGGAGCAACTGCTGCAATTGGGCGAACACTGTTCTATGACAGAGCGACGCTCAGATGATGCGACTCGTGATGTTGTGGCGTGGCTTAAGTGTGAATACATGCAGGAGCATGTCGGTGACGAGTACGAAGGCGTGATTGCTGCTGTTACCGGCTTTGGTGTCTTTGTTGAGCTTGATGAGCTGTTTGTTGAAGGTCTTGTGCATATCACTGGTTTGCCGGGTGATTACTACGTATTTGACCAAGCTAAGCAGCGCTTAGTGGGTGAACGTACTCGTAAAGTGTTCAAACTGGGTGATCGTTTACGCGTTAAAGTCGCGCGTGTGGATTTGGATGAACGTAAGATCGATTTTGAACTGATCGATCATCAGCCAGTTAAGAAAAAGAAAACCACGCGTCAGCTGTTAGCTGAAGGTAAGATCGGCGGTCCGTCTTCTAAAGGCGATAAAAAGCTGCCAGGTCATAAACATGAGTGGGGGCATCGTCCTGCTAAGGATGAAGAGCGCAGTAAGCCTAAGAAAGGCTCTAAGCGTGATGCTCTGCGTAAATCGCGTAAAAAACCTGCTGCAGGCGGTGAAGGTGGTCCAAAGAAACGTATAGCGGCTAAAGCTCAGCCTTCTCGCGGTAAGGAATTATCTTCTGCAGAACGCGAATTGATGGAATTTGCTGGCCCAAGCGGGGGTAAGAGCAAGAAGTCTAAAAAGCGTAAGGCTACGGCTAAGCCTAAATTGAAAGGTAAGCAGAAAGGTTTAAAAGTGAAAAAGCCGAAGCGTAAATAGGCTGCTTTCACGAGATTTGAGTCTTTAAAAAAAGGCGCTGTAGTTATCTATAGCGCCTTTTTTATTGGATTGGTATATCTTAACCGATATGTTTTGCGTAGCTATTGCGATCTATATCCAGTACTTCGACGGTAATCGAAAGGTCTTTCAACCCCAGCGTTTTAAGCTCATTAAGCACAGCTTCAGTCAGTTGGGTTTTCTGCTCGGTATTACGGCCGCTTAAGATCCGTGATGAAACGTGGATAAAGCCATTAAGCCCTGCACCATTCATATGCTGCTCGTAAGCATGTGCGCGGACCTTTATGTCTTTTTCAGCAAAGAGGTTAGCAGCGATAGCACCTTGGAAAACCTTCTCCATAACAGTCGTAATTTCTACCTTATCTTCAATCTGCTTGGAGTATTCGATGATTAAGTGGGGCAAGGGATAGCTCCTTTTAAGCCGTCTTAATTAAGACTTTTTAAAGATCTTGGTTAACAGGTGATTCGCTTGTTTCTGTAGCAGTGTTTGATGCTTAGGCGTGACTTTAAGCAGCAATACTTTGTCTTCATCTTCGCGCCTGATGTCGGCTTCTTGCAGCATCGCCTCTTTCAATAAAGGGGCTTCGGTTAGTGCTGTATGACTGATTAGATCGTTACTGTTCGTAGTGCGTGTCAGGAAGTGAGCTTCCTCTTTTACCAGATCATGTTTGTCATGATGGCCGCGAGCGAGGGACATCTGTAGGCTTAATACTGGCTGGAAACCGCGAATACGAGAGTGGTTGAAGCCTTTGTATAACAGGTTGAATAGCTGGCCTGCGCATAGTGCGTTAATACCGTGGCTATCCTTTTCGTCCCGTAATTCAAAACGCAGCAGAATATCTTTATTGGGCAATTGCTCGCAGGCACCGTTATAGATGCGCGCGACCTGTTTTGCCAAGTGATGATATACATTCAGCAGTGTTGCTTTCTCGTCAGGCTCCATATTATCGCTGCTGGCGGTATTGGCATCGATATAGAACAGATAGATGGCATCTTGCGGCGTTAGTATTAGTTCTAACTCTTGCTCAAAGCTATAAAGGTCCAGCTGCTCCTCATGACGCTCATTCATGCTTTTCAGTAGAGGATTCTCGCGCATCGGAGTGTGAGTTTCTTGCGTGCCTACCGGTTCCTCTTCTAGCACGAGAGTCTCGACGGTATTTGCGACGGTTTCAGAATCATCAAGCTGCTGCGGTTGATGCTCAAATTTAGGCATCTGCTGCTGAGTGCTTGGTGCCGGTTTGAGAAGATCGACCAACTCATGGGTGTGTAGCAGATCAGAAGCCTTTTGGTTTGGTGCTTGTGGTTCGGAAATGGCTCCGGGCGAAGCTTCAGGCCCCGTTTCAGGCCGAGTTTCGGTAATGTCTTGAACTAGGTTTTCTTCCTCTACAGATGGCCTAATAACAGGCGCTGCTTCGCTAGAGGTTTGCGTGCTTTCAACTGCGAGCTGTTCTTGGGTTTCAGAGTTACTGGTTTCTGCTGTTGCAGAGCCGATAGTGACAGTGTCTTCGGCAATCTCTTGAGGTGTGCTTTCAATAGGCGTCTGAGTGGCCAGCGTATCGGAGAAAGAAGGCTCAAACTTTTCTTCCTCATCTGTGCTGCTTTCAGAGATGAATTTATCTGATCGGGTAAAAAACCAACTGGTTGTCAGTAGCAAAATTGCAGTGAAGATGGCGATGATCAGTAAAGGCCATAGCTGGCTGCGCAGTAACTGCTCAACAGGGCCGCTGTCCAACCAGATCGTTACTGTACCAATGGTCTTTTCTTGTTGAATTAGCTGCTGTTGCAAGGTCTGCTGGCTGGATTTGCCCGCGCGAGCGAGAGTGAAACCATTAGCATCTTGTACATGTAGGCCGCCAACATACTCAAGCTGGGTTAATTCGCTGAGTAAATAGTTAAGGCTGACGCGATCATCCGAGAGAAGCAGTGGGCGGATCAGAAGTTCACTTTGTTTAGCGATGTTCTGCCCGATGATTTGCGTCTCGTGCACCGCCTGTCGGCTGGTAGCTAGGTGCATGTAGAGAATACTGACGATAAAACCCACCAATAGCACTATGCCCAAGGATAGCGTCAGATTCCTTCTGAAATTAGGCTTTGATTTGGCGGTGTTAGTCACAGTCAGTGTTAGCTCAAAAACGGATGCAGGGGCAAATAATAACAGGTCATTCTACCGAGGGTGAATATGATTTGCATTAGAGGTATAACCCAAGTGTCCCTGACGCTATAATAAAGGGCTTATCGATAGGAAGGACAGCAATGAACGTACAAGAATATATGATTCAGCTAGGTGAAAATGCCCGTGCAGCGGCGCGCCTAGTCGCTAAAGCAGACACTAACCTAAAAAATCAGGCGTTGTTGGCAATGGCTGATGCTATCGATAGTAGCCGACCGGCACTGCGTGAAGCGAATGCAAAAGACTTAGACAATGGTCGTTCAAACGGTTTGGACGATGCCATGTTAGATCGCCTTGAGCTAACTGATGCTCGTATCGACACTATGATCGAGGGCCTACGTCAGGTTGCAGCTTTACCAGATCCAGTAGGCGCGATCACTGATCTTAAATACCTACCGAGTGGTATCCAGGTAGGTAAAATGCGTGTACCGCTAGGCGTGATCGGTATTATTTATGAGTCTCGTCCAAACGTAACCGTTGAAGCAGCGAGTCTGTGTCTAAAATCCGGTAACGCGACGATTCTTCGTGGTGGCTCTGAAGCGATTCATTCCAACCAAGCGGTAGCCGAGTGTATCCGCCAAGGTTTGAGTGCTGCGGGCTTACCTGAAAATGCAGTACAGGTTGTTGAAACGACTGACCGTGAAGCGGTGGGTCAGATGATTACAATGCCAGAATACGTGGACGTAATCGTTCCTCGTGGCGGTAAAGGCTTGATCGAGCGTATCAGCCGCGATGCTAAAGTGACGGTAATTAAACACTTGGACGGCATCTGCCATGTTTATATTGATGAGCAGGCGGATAAAGGCAAAGCTGTGAACGTTGCTTTGAACGCTAAAACACACCGTTACGGCACTTGTAACACCATGGAAACACTATTGGTGCATGCCAATATCGCAGCTGAAGTACTGCCTGAGCTAGCGGAGCGCTATCAGGCTGTAGGTGTTGAACTGCGTGGTTGTGAGCGTACTAAAGCTCTGTTGCCATTCGTCAATGATGCGACAGAAGAAGATTGGGTAACCGAATACCTAGCACCAGTTTTGGCAATCAAGTTGGTAGACGATATGGATGAAGCGATTCGTCATATCAACCGTTACGGTTCACACCATACAGATTCGATCATTACTGAGAACTACACTAAGTCACGTGCATTCTTACGTGAAGTCGATTCCAGTTCGGTAATGGTTAATGCCTCAACTCGTTTTGCGGATGGTTTTGAGTACGGTCTAGGTGCTGAAATTGGTATCTCTACTGACAAAATCCACGCACGCGGGCCGGTAGGCTTGGATGGACTGACCTCCGAGAAATACGTTGTACTAGGTGATGGTCACATCCGTCAGTAATTTAGATTATGAAAGCGAACGCTTTTGCTTTTATGGGTGGGACTTTTGATCCCATCCATAATGGCCATCTGAGAACGGCTCTGGAATTACAGCATTGGTTAGGCGTGGATCGGCTCTGTTTGATTCCCTCTAAAACTCCAGTGCACAGAGCGACTCCAGGTCGAACCTCTGAACAACGTTTAGAGATGGTGAAGTTGGCGGTAGCCGATGAGCCAAGCTTGTGTGCTGATGATCGAGAAATCAGTTCTGAGCAGCCTTCTTATTCATTCCTGACACTGCAGGGATTACGTTCTGAATTAGGTGATCAATGCCCAATCTTTATGATCATGGGTATGGATTCTTATATGACGTTACCTAGCTGGTATGAATGGGATAAGTTTACCGATTACTGCCATATCGTTGTGGTAAAACGGCCCGGTTACGATCTGCCTACAGAGGGTGAGATCAAAGAATTTACAGATGAGCATAAGGCTCAAAACTTGGAACAGGCGATGGCGCTACCGGCGGGCAAAGTGCTGTTTCATGAGCTGACTCCCTTAGGGATATCAGCAACGCAGATCCGCGAAACCATAGCGCAGGGCTTGTCGCCTCGTTATCTGTTTCCAGATGGGGTCTGGCAATATATTCAAGATAACCGTTTATACGGTTTAACTAACTGAAGTGAAATAATGCAAGCTGAAAAAGTTTTAGAACTAGTGCACACAGCACTAGAAGATATGAAGGCCAAAGAAGTTGTCGATCTAGATGTTCGTGGTCGTTCTAGCGTAACGGATTACATGGTTATCGCGAGCGGTACATCTAAGCGTCATGTTGGATCTATCGGCGAAGAAGTGGTTGTTAAGCTGAAAGAAGCAGGCGTGATGCCACTAGGTTCTGAAGGCCAGGGCGTAAGCGACTGGATTCTTGTGGATCTAGGCGATGTGGTTGTTCACGTAATGATGCCAGATGCACGTGACTTCTATGATCTAGAGCGCCTATGGGGCGTTGACGCAGAAGCGTAGAACTTTTTATGAAAATCCGGATCATAGCTGTGGGCGGCAAGATGCCTTCGTGGGTAAACGAAGGTTATCAGGAGTATACCAAACGCCTACCTGCAGATTTTCAGATTGAGATGATCGAAATTCCGTTAGGGCATCGAGGTAAGAGCAGTGATGTTGCTCGTGCTAAGAAGCAGGAAGGAGATCAGATGTTGGCGGCGATACCTAAAGGCGACCGAATTATTGCTTTGGAAGTGTTAGGTAAAAACTGGTCAACCGAAAAACTGGCGTCACAAGTGGAAGACTGGCGTATGGATGGCCGTAATATCAGTCTACTCATTGGAGGCCCGGATGGTCTGGATAGCCGTTGTTCTGCAATGGCAGATCAGAAATGGTCGTTGTCTGCACTGACGTTACCGCATCCGCTTGTGCGGGTGATGTTGGCAGAGCAACTTTATCGTGCCTGGACGGTCATTCAGGGACATCCTTACCACAAGTAGAAGAACGCTAGGAATATGGCAGCAGAGCGCCTCAAGGATCACTCGAAAGAAAGCCGCACATTTAAGTTTCGTGCGGCTTTGGCGTTTTTTATCGTGGTCATTATGCTCGGGATTCTACTTGGGCGTATCTATTATCTTCAGGTTATTGAGCACGACCGCTATGTGGCGATGTCGGAAGATAACCGTGTTCAACTTCAGCCCGTGCCGCCGACGCGAGGTTTAATCTACGACCGCAACGGGGTGCTGTTAGCGGATAACCGCCCTAGTTACAGTGTCACGCTTCTTAAAGAAGAGGTGAAAGACATTGAGAAAACCCTAGTCGATCTGCAAGCACTGATCCCTATTACTGATCGTGAAGTTGAGCGTTTCAAAAAGCGCCTAAAACAGCGTCGTCGACCTTTTCAATCGGTGCCTGTGCGCTTTCGTTTAACGGAAGAAGAGATCGCGAAAATATCGGTTAATTACCATCGCTTACCGGGTGTACGTGTAGAGGCAGAGCTAATCCGTTACTACCCCTATGGTGAAACATTGGTTCACGCCATGGGTTATGTTGGCCGCATCAACGAGAAAGAACTGAAACGAGTTGACCAGGATAACTACGCGGCAACCCACTATATCGGCAAGCTCGGTATAGAAAAATTCTATGAAGATCAGTTGCATGGCGAGGTGGGTTTCCAAAAGGTAGAAACCAATGCCCGTGGTCGAGTGATGCGCATTCTGGAACGGACGGATCCTAAACCGGGTAAAGATCTAGTTTTGCACTTGGATCTTAGGCTGCAACAGATTACGGAGAAACTGCTGGAAGGCCGACGCGCCTCGGTTGTGGCGATGGACCCGAAAACCGGCGGTATCTTAACCTTAGTATCGACTCCTGCTTATGATCCGAACTTGTTTGTGACGGGTATTTCGTCGAAGGATTATTCGGCGTTAAGGGAATCGAGAGATTTGCCGCTGTTTAACCGTGCTATCCGTGGCGGTTACCCCCCAGGTTCGACGATTAAGCAGCTTGTTGCTTTAGCAGCGATTGATACAGGAGTAGTAAAGCCTTCTTATACTGTTTTTGACCCAGGCTTCTACACCTTAACTCGTGAAGGACGTAAATACCGTGACTGGAAACGTACAGGCCATGGTCGCGTTGATATGTATGACTCTCTCGCGCAATCCTGTGACGTATGGTATTACGATGTTGCCCATAAAATGGGTGTCGATCCAATGTCTGATTACTTGGGCAAGTTTGGCTTTGGTCAAGTGACCAGTTTGGACTTACCGGAAGCAATCGGCGCTATTCTGCCTTCTCGTGAGTGGAAAAAGCGTGCGCGTAAAACACCTTGGTATACCGGTGACTCCCTTAATATGAGTATCGGTCAGGGCTTCTTTGTCGCAACGCCATTGCAGTTAGCAACGGCGACAGCGGTTGTTGCCAATCGTGGTAAGTGGCACTCTCCGAGAATGTTACAAGGTATTAAAGAAGCCAAAGAGGGTGAAGAGCCAACTTTATATATGCCTGATATAGCCGGTGTGAAACGGCCACTTCCTGATGTAAAACTTAATAAAGAAAAGCATTGGGACGATATCATCCGTGGTATGCGTGAAGTTATGCACGGAAAGCGCGGTACTGCGCGTAGCTCTGGAGCAAATTCAGCTTATGAAATTGCCGGTAAGACCGGTACTGCGCAGGTAGTCGGTATCAAGCAGGATGAAGAGTACGATGCTGAAAAGCTGGCAGAAATTCACCGTGACCATGCCTTGTTTGTAGCTTTTGCACCTATTGATGATCCAAAAATCGCTATCTCAGTAATTGTTGAAAACGGCGGAGGCGGTTCAAGTACGGCTGCGCCTATTGCGCGTCAAGTGATGGATGCGTATCTGTTGGGTATCGATCCTTTTGCTGAAGCAGCAGAGCCGGAGGTGGCTACACGATGATGGGACGTGAATTTGAGCGCTATATGCCAGAAGCGCACGACCATCTGCGTCAACGTCCAAGTTTGTGGAGTTACACTAACCTAGATGGTTGGCTGTTATTGCTTCTGCTTGCCCTGTGCGGTTTTGGTTTGTTTATCCTTTACAGCGCTTCAGGCCAAGATATGGGTTATGTCACCCGTCAGGCTATCCGTATGGGTGTAGGTTTTTTTGTCATGATTGTCTTGGCACAGTTTACCCCGAGATTCTTAGGGCGGTGGGCGCCCGCGCTTTACTTGATTGGGGTCGCTCTACTTGTGTGCGTAATTCTCTTTGGTGTCGGTGCTAAAGGGGCGCAGCGTTGGATCGCCTTACCCGGCTTCAGATTCCAGCCTTCGGAAATCATGAAGTTAGTTCTACCGCTGACGGTAGCTTTTTACTTGGCCCATAGGCCGCTTCCACCGCGTGTTAAGCATATATTTATCAGCCTTATGCTGGTGGGTATTCCTACTGTGCTGATTATGAAACAGCCGGATTTAGGCACGTCGTTATTGATCGCTTCATCGGGTATTTTTGTGCTGCTGCTTTCTGGGATTTTATGGCGGTATATCTTCGCAGCATTAGGTTTGGCTGCAGCTGCACTACCTGGCTTGTGGATGGTCATGAAGGATTATCAGAAGCAGAGGGTATTAACTTTCTTAGATCCAGAAAGTGATCCTCTTGGATCAGGCTGGAACATCATTCAATCGAAAACAGCGATTGGTTCGGGAGGTCTTTCAGGTAAGGGCTGGTTAAGCGGAACTCAGTCACAGTTGGACTTCCTACCGGAATCTCACACCGACTTTATTATTGCGGTTGTGGCCGAGGAGATGGGCTTAATCGGTGTTCTCATATTGCTGACGCTGTATCTGTTAATTATTGCGCGTGGCTTGGTTATTGCTGCCCGTGCGCCAGATAGTTTTGGTCGATTGTTAGCGGGTAGTTTGATTTTAACTTTCTTTGTTTATGTTTTTGTAAATATAGGCATGGTAAGTGGTTTACTGCCGGTAGTCGGTGTACCTTTGCCATTGGTTAGTTACGGTGGTACTTCGATTGTGACCCTCATGGCAGGGTTTGGCATTATTATGTCGGTGCATAGTTATCGCACCATGTTGTTAAAGTAGAAGTGTGTCGGCGTTATTTTGTAATAGACCGATTTTATAGGAGTTATTTATGTTGTACGTGTTTAGGGAGCTTTTCAGGGATGAAATCTAAATTTCTTGTACCAATGGCAGTTGCTGCGGGTGTTTTACTCACCGGTTGTGTAATCACAGAGAAACCAACAGCAGAGGTTAAATCTACAGAGCAAATTGTTACATCTGAAAACGTAGCTAACACAGCTACAAAGGACGGTGTTGTTAAGCAAGAGAGAAAGGCTAAAGCTACGAAAAGAATGACTCAGGAAGAGTTGTTGGCGTCTGTTCGTGGTGGTTCTTATGCCGATTACCCACGTGCACAGCAGTTTATTGAAGAAATGAAAGCGGAAGGCTTTGAAGAGGCTTACCTGCGTGAAGTACTAGGTAAAGCTAAACGTCAAACCTCTATATTGAAAGCGATCTCTCGACCTGCAGAAGGGACATTGAATTGGGGGCAATACCGCAAGATATTCTTAAAGGAAAAACGTATTAATCAAGGTGTTGAGTTTTGGCAGGAAAACCGTCAGGCGCTACTGGATGCGGAAAAGAAATATGGTGTTCCTGCTGAGATTATTGTTTCGATTATCGGTGTAGAAACCCGCTACGGGCGGATTACAGGTAGCTACCGTGTGTTGGATGCGCTAACGACTTTAGGCTTCGATTATCCCCGTCGTAGTGAATTCTTCTTAGGACAGTTGAAAGAGTACCTCTTGCTAGTCCGCGAAGAACAAGTAGAGATCACATCACTGAAAGGTTCATATGCTGGCGCAATGGGTTACGGCCAGTTTATCCCGTCTAGTTACCGTAACTTTGCTATCGATTTTGATGAAGATGGTAAGCGCGATATCTGGAAAAACAAACGCGATGCAATTGGCAGTGTAGCTAACTACTTTGCCGAGCATAAATGGAAGCCGGGTGAGCCTGTAATTAGTGCTGTGTCTTTCCAGAAAGAAAGGGACGAAAACTGGTACAGTGTTGGTCGTAAGGGGTTGATTCCTAAACATACTCTTGGCGAGTGGCAGGCGCGTGGAGTGCAGCCGCAGCTGGATTTAGATGCTGAAGGAAAGGCAATTCTGATGCGCTTAGTCATGGGTGAAGATGAGCAGTATTGGTTAGGTCTTCATAACTTCTATGTTATTACCCGTTACAACCATAGTAAGCTATACGCAATGGCTGTTTATCGCTTAAGTGAGCAGATTAAAGCTGCTTATGAGAAAGCGGAATCAGGCCAAATTGCTAAAAAATAATAATTTTACGAGTAGGCTATGCTGCAAAAAATTGGTCTAGTTCTATTGGCACTTGCTTTGGTCGGCTGTTCTTCTACAAGCACAACGACCAATAGTGGCCGCTATTCAATGCGCCATGATAAAGCACCTGATCGTCCAGTAGATGTATCTCATGTAAAAGATGCGGTACCAAAAGTAGAGCCAAAGAGTCGTGGGGGTAATAAAAGCCCTTATACGGTATTTGGCAAACAGTATTGGGTAATGAATAGCTCGTTAGGATATAACGAGACAGGTACAGCTTCCTGGTACGGTAAGAAGTTTCATGGTCATAAAACCTCTAATGGTGAAATTTATGACATGTATAAGATGTCGGCTGCCCATAAATCATTGCCGATCCCGACTTATTTGAAGGTAACGAACTTGGCGAATAATCGTCAGGTGATTGTAAGGGTGAATGATCGTGGCCCTTTCCATGGCAACCGTATTATTGATCTGTCTTATGCTGCAGCATCTAAGTTAGATATTCTCAAGCATGGTACAGGTAATGTGCGATTAGAAGCGATCGACCCAAGAGCATGGCAAAAGTCTGGAGCCGTTGTTGCAGCTGCTCCAGAGCCAACTGCAAATATAGCAGGGCGTTACCTGCAAGTGGGAGCTTACTCCAATAGAGATTCAGCAGAATATGTGGAAAGCCAGTTGCGTCCATTATTACCTGAGCTTGCGGTATTAATTCGTCCTACGACGACTAATGACCGTACTTTGTATCGTGTCCAAATTGGACCATTAAAGTCGGATACTTCGCTGATGGATCTAACCCAAAAAGTTGAGCAGATGGGGCATAAGAATCCTCGGTTGGTGGACTTCCCTTAAGTGCTTGAGTAGAGTTATCCACGGCGTTTAAGTGGACTTTTTAAAACCTAAGGAAATGATGATCTGGCGGGTCTTTATTTCCCCAAATAGATTCTGGAAAACAATGTTTAATAAGGCTTCTAAGTACTTTTCTGTACTATTTTTGACACTGTTTGCATTCCAAGTGCATGCGGTGGCACGTCTAATACCAGCAGAACCTCAAATTGCGGCGACTGCGTATCTTGTCGTTGATGCCGATACAGGTAAGGTTATTGCGTCTAAGAATGCTGAAAAGGCGTTTGCGCCAGCGAGCCTGACCAAAATGATGACGGCCTACATTCTTGAGTATGAATTAAGTAAAGGGAATGTAGGTGTAGATGACCTGGTACTTATCAGTGAAAAAGCATGGCGGACTCAAGGTTCCCGCATGTTTATTCGCGAAGGAACCCAAGTACGTCTTGGCGACTTGATGAAAGGGATCATTATTCAGTCTGGTAATGACGCATCTGTTGCAGTGGCTGAGCATATTGCGGGTAGTGAGCTAGCCTTTGCGGATCTGATGAATCAGCATGCGGACCTACTGGGCATGCAAAACACTAATTTCCTGAATGCTACAGGTTTGCCTGCCGAGGGCCATAAGTCATCTGCTGCTGATCTAGCAACGCTTGCTCGAGCAATCATTAATGATTTTCCTGAGCTTTACAGTATTTACTCTGAAAAGTATTTCACCTACAACAAAATCCGCCAACCAAACCGTAACAAGCTGCTTTGGCGTGATAAAACTGTTGATGGTATGAAGACAGGTTACACCGATGAAGCAGGTTATTGCTTAGTGGCTTCAGCGAAGCGTGATGGTATGCGACTCATCTCTGTTGTTTTAGGTACCAGTGACGAAGAAGCACGTGCACGTGAAACACAGAAGCTACTGTCCTACGCTTTCCGTTACTACCGCACGCACAAGCTATACGAGAGCAATGTCGTACTAAATACAGCGAAAGTGTGGTCGGGCGTATCTGATCAACTGCGTATGGGCATTGAAGATTCACTTACAGTAACCATCCCGCGTGGGCAGGCAGATAAACTGCAAGCTACAATGGATGTAGACAAGGTTATTTCAGCGCCAATTGAAAAAGGACAAGAGCTAGGCAAAGTTCGTGTAACACTTGATGGTGCGTTGGTCGCTGAGGTGCCATTGGTAGCGATGGAAGCTGTTCCAGAAGCCGGTTTGTTAAAGCGTATTTGGCATGCCATCCTACTTTTCTTTACCAGCTTAATTGGCTAAACGCATTTAGCGTTGCCCTTTAAAACTGCACGGATGCCCACATCTATAAACGTAGATGTGGGCATTTGCGTTTAGGTGATATGAATACAGTCTATCTGAATGGCGAGTTCATCCCTCAAGAGGAAGCGAAAATTTCGGTTTTTGATCGTGGCTTTCTGTTTGGGGACAGTGTTTATGAGGTGATTCCATACTATCAGGGGATAGGGTTTCGCCTGCAGGAGCATGTGGATCGTTTAGAGCATAGTTTGCGCGCGGTTCGAATCAAAAGTAACTGCGATTGGGTTGCCATCATGAATCAGCTAGTTGAGTTGAATAGTGGGGGCAATTTGTCGGTATATCTTCAGGTCACACGGGGGAGTGCCGGTAAACGTAGTCATGCTTACGATGATAGTTTAGAGCCGACCATTTTTGCCTGTTGCTCGCCAATTAAAGATATCTGGCAAGCGGGCTGTGATGATGTTGTGCCGTTGAAAGCGATTGTTACAGAAGATCTACGCTGGCATCGTTGTGATATAAAATCGACCTGTTTGCTGCCAAATATACTTGTGTTACAGCAAGCCAAAGATGAAGGTGTGGATGAAGCGCTGTTCTCCCGGGATGATCGGTTAACCGAGGGCTCAGCCTGTAATCTGTTCCTGGTGAAGCGCGGAGTTCTCTACACTCCTAAACGTAGTTCAGAGATTTTAGGTGGCATTACCCGAGAGCTCATTCTCGAATTGTCAGACCAGTATGCGATTCAATATCAGGAGATTGATATTGATTATGATAAGTTACTGGCTGCGGATGAGGTTTGGGTGTCCAGTTCCACCCGAGGTATAGTGCCTATAATTGAGGTTGATGGTCATCAGATTGGTGATGGTCAGAAAGGTCCGGTTTGGCGGAAGATTTTTGAAAAGTTTTCTGAGTATCAGCGGCAGTTGATGACCGGTAAGCCAACGGAGAATTAGACAGAGTTTATGACAGATAAGCAGCAAGAACCGCCAAAGATCGAATTTCCATGTCCTGACTATCCAATTAAAGTAGTTGGGGTAAATAGTGAAGATTTTCGCGGCCACGTTATCGAAATTGTTCAGATTCATGTTCCGGATCTGGATATCTCAAAGGTTACTTTGCAGGATAGCCGTAAAGGTACATTTCAATCCGTACGCTTTAAGATTACAGCGCAGAGTGTTGAGCAGCTTAAAGCCCTGCACGAAGCGTTAATCGCGTCTGATCGCGTAAAGATGGTGATCTGATGAACCCTGATCAGCTAATTGTCAGGGATTTAGGTTTACAGCCTTACGAACCAACATGGCAGCGGATGCAAAATTTCACTAATGAGCGTGATGACTCGGTCGTGGATGAAATTTGGTCGCTGCAACATGAACCTGTGTTTACACAGGGGCAAGCAGGTAAAGAGGAGCACCTGTTAGGTACGGGTGATATTCCGGTTGTTCAGGTTGATCGGGGTGGCCAAGTCACTTACCACGGCCCTGGACAGGCAATTATCTACCTGCTGCTGAATTTAAAGCGTAAGAAAATAGGCGTACGTGAGTTGGTTTCAATAATGGAAGAATCCGTTGTTGAAACAGTCCAGTCCTATGGCATAGAAGCTTATGCCAAGCCGGATGCGCCCGGCGTCTATGTGGATAATAGTAAAATTGCATCCTTAGGCCTTAGGGTTCGCCGAGGTTGCTCTTTCCATGGTTTGGCTCTTAACCTTGCTATGGATTTAGAACCCTTTTTAAGAATAAACCCATGTGGCTATGCCGGTATGGCGATGACACAACTTGGCGCGTTAACTTCTGACCTTGATCAGGTTGAGGCAACGCAGCGTCTTCTGGATATCCTTATTACCAAGCTAGGGTATAAAGAAGTCACTCGACAAACTACTCTGGATTAAGCCTAGATGTCATTAGATAACAATAACGAAGTAAAGAAGAAGCGGGTAGAGCAAGGCGTTAAATTGCGTGGCGCCGACAAAGTTGATCGAATTCCAATTAAGGTAATTCCAACTGAAAAAGAAGATATGCCGCGTAAGCCAGATTGGCTCCGTGTGCGGATGGGATCCAGTGCAAAAGTGGACAGTATCAAACAGAAGCTGCGTAAGCATAAACTCGCGTCTGTTTGTGAAGAGGCAAGCTGCCCTAACTTAGGCGAATGCTTTAGTCATGGTACAGCTACCTTCATGATTATGGGTGATATCTGTACCCGTCGTTGTCCATTCTGTGATGTAGCTCACGGCCGTCCAAATGCTCTAGACGAGAATGAGCCTAGAGAGATGGCAGAAGCGATCGCGGATATGGAGTTGCGTTATGTCGTAGTAACTTCGGTTGACCGTGATGATCTGCGTGACGGCGGTGCTCAGCACTTTGCTAACTGTGTCAGCGAAACGCGCCAGCGTATTCCATCTATCGAGATGGAGATCCTAGTTCCTGACTTCCGTGGCCGTATGGATATCGCGATCGATATTCTTACCGGAACACCGCCTGACGTGTTTAACCACAATATGGAAACTGTACCACGCCTATACAAAGCGGTACGTCCAGGTTCTGACTACGAGTGGTCTCTACGCTTATTGAAAAAGTACAAAGCGAAGAACCCAGATGTACGTACGAAGTCTGGCTTGATGGTGGGCATTGGTGAAACCAATGAAGAGATCATTGAGGTAATGAAAGACCTACGTGCTCATGATGTAGATATGCTGACAATCGGTCAGTATCTGCAACCAAGCCGTTCACACCTAAAGGTAGAGCGCTTTGTAACCCCTGAAGAATTTGATGAGTTTAGCCGCATTGCAAAAGAGCTTGGTTTCAAACATGCCGCTTGTGGTCCTTTGGTTCGCTCCTCTTATCATGCCGATCTACAAGCGAAGGGTGAAAAGGTAGGTTAATGTCCTGAACTCCTTTAACTTAAAGTTATCCACAAAGGCCGTTCTTAGAACGGCCTTTTTTATTGCTAGTGACCCGCTGTCATTCCAGCCTAGGCTGTAATCTATATGAGATTTTATTAGTCCTAGTTTGCACCAGTTCTTAGCGCTGCTGCTCTTATAGCTATTTGTTCTTTTCCTTATAACTGAAAAATCTATATATTAGGTGTTTCTAATATTAATGCTGCTTTAGGCAGTAAAGGTTAAAAACTAAGGTTTATTATGAGCACTAAAACCATCTCTGTTACTGCCAAAATGAATGCTGGTTGGGCTATCCATGCGGATATCCGTGACCACAAAGTAACGATCGATCAACCGCAGGCGAGCGGCGGAACCAATGAAGGCCCTACACCACTTGAGTACTTCCTGTTCTCTCTAGCGGGTTGTATCGGCTCAATTGCACGAATTGCTGCGAATCAGGAAAAGATCGAGCTACGTAGCATGCAGATCCAAGTAGATGGTGATCTGAATCCAATGGGGCTCATGGGCAAGGAAACTGAAGATCGTGTCGGCTTTCAGACGATTAGCGTTCAAGCAAAGATCGATGCTGATCTGAGCGAAGCCGAGAAACAAGCGTTCTTAGATAGAGTTTGCTTACGCTGTCCGCTACACGACAATATTAAGTTGGAAACTGAGGTTCTGCATCATTATATTGGGTAGGTCTTTTTAGAACGAGTTGCTGTAGCTCTTAAGGCATTAACTGGGGCATTAACTCCTTAGCGGCAACTCGCTATACTGCCCCTATGATCAAATTTCTAGCTCCATTTGTCTTCTTAGTGCTATCCGGCTGTACTCCAAATGTTCAGCCAACAAACACGCCTACCGAACTTGATCAAATCACTGTTACAAATCTATCCAATCAAACTTTAACGAGTGTACGGATCGAAGTTTTATCCACAAGGAGTAAAATTATCTGTCAGCAGGTTGGTCCAAATGGTTTTTGTGCGTTTCGATTTAAAGCGCGACCTTTACGTGGAGAGACGGCGCAGATCGATTGGCAGATTGGCGATCAGAAGTGGCATGAGTTAATCAGTGCGAAAGATGTAGGCATTTCGAAGGGTTGGTATCAGGTAAAGTTAAACCTGACGCTAACTGCAGATGGTCAGGCTAAAATAATAGCTGTTGAATCCAATTAAACGCCTTTATCGGGGATGTAATGTTACATAAGACGATGTTTTCCACCCCTGTGGTTCAGCCCTGCTTGCGCTGGTTCTCTCGAACAGTTCTAAATCTGTTGGGCTGGAAGGTTGTGGGTGATATCCCAAAAGATTTAAAGCAGTGTGTCGTGATTGGCGCTCCCCATACTACTAACTGGGATATGCCGTTTAGCCTGATGGTGGCTTTCTCGCTGAATGTACCGCTCTATTGGGTGGGTAAAGATAGTATCTTTAAATTTCCATTTGGTGGGTTGATGCGCTGGATGGGGGGGATTCCTGTAGATCGTAGTAAGTCGAATAATATGGTTGAGGCGACGGTACAGCAGTTTGAAAAGCACGCTGAGCTGAGAATTATGATGTCCCCAGAAGGCACGCGTTCAAAAGTGGCTAAGTGGAAATCCGGTTTCTACTATATCGCCCATGGAGCAGGGGTGCCGATAGCCCTTGGCTTTATTGATTACAAGCAAAAGCGGGCTGGCTTACTAGGCATGCTTGAAACGAGTGGCGATTATGAGGCTGATTTGGCAAAGATTTTTAAGCGATATGGAGATTATTTAAGGCCTGCTAAGTGAGCTATCCCTGTTGCATTACTTAGAGATCATATGTGAATGCTGGAGTTTAACCACATATTGAGCAACTGCATCAGCTTGTTTTTCTGAAAGTTGATCAAAAACTGGCATGCTGTGCTTATCTTTATTGTAGCCGTATTTGATCATCAAAATAATCTTGTAGGCTTCCATCGGTTCCTTTCCAGCAAACTTTTCCATATATGCGCCGGGGCCATGCTTGGTATGGCAGTCTTTGCAGTAGTAACCATAGAGATCCTCTCCAGACTTCATCTGTTCTGGTGGAGTCTCATTATCACAGCCACTTAATACCAGTGATATTGTACAAATAAGGCCTAAAAAGAGTGGGCGCATAGTTACCTATCTCATTGATATATAATAGCATCATAACTGATGATGAATGGTGAGACTAGGTGTTCTTGGATGCTTAATTTGGAAGCGCAAGTGCTTGTCCAGCCAAGGTGAGCGAGATGGAAGTAAGGAGTAGCCAAGCATCGCCGACGGTCATACCTTTAACAATTTTATCCACTTCGGCACATTGTTGTAGGGCTTGGTTGATTTGAGCACCGCTAATGCGTTGGGATGCTTTGCGGGCTAAAGGCTTGCGTTTACCCCAGATGCGTTCCCGTTGGTAGACGGCATCAAAGGACTGGCCATTATTTTGCGCTTGTTGAATCGCAGCTAGCGTTCGAAGCTCTTTTGATAGTGCCCAGAGTACTACTGGAGGCTCTGTACCATCTTGGCGAAGTACCTGAAGAATCTTACAGCAGCGCGCAGCTTGGCCTTGTAAAGCGGCATCAGAGAGGCCGTAAATATCATAGCGCGAACTATCAGATACGGCATTGATGACATCGTCGGCAGTTACGACTTGGCTAGGGAAAAGTAAGCTGAGTTTACTTAGTTCCTGTTTTGCGGCCAGTAGGTTGCCTTCAATACGATCACAAAGCAGTTGGATTGCTTCATCATCGAGTTTGAGCTCGATCTGAGCGGCGCGTTGACGAATCCAGTTAGGTAGCTGCTCAGCTTCAATAGGCCATACTTCAATAATTACACCAGAGCTATCGATCGCTTTAAACCAAGCGCTCTTTTTAGCTGTACCATCGAGTTTATCGGCAATGATAAACAGAATGTTATCTGGTGCTGGATTGTTAAGGTATTCGCGTAGAATTTCGCTGGATTTTTTATTTAGCTTACTGCTGCCAAGGCGTAGCTCAATAATCTTCTTTTCTGCAAATAGGGAAAGTGCGTTGGCGCATTCAAGCAAGTATTCCCAGCTGAAGCTACCATCGACATGAAGTACTTCACGTTCGCTAAAGCCTTGTTGTTGCAGGTGTTGACGAAGAAGGTCGCTACTCTCTTCTGAGAGTAGGGGCTCATCACCGGTAATCAGATAAACCGGCGATAAACCTTTTTTAAGATGACCGCTAAGTTGCTCTGGGCGCAGTTTCATACAGGCTTATTGAGCGCTGTTATTGGATAGGTAGCGGCGAAGAATCGATTGCGCAACGGAGTTATACAACTCACGGCGTAATAGCTCTTCTTGTTCAGAGCTCGCTGCAGCAGCATTTTTGTTGTAGGTATATGTACGATCGCGCTGAAGTTTAATGTCTGAGGTTATAGGGTTACCCTGTTGGTCAGCGACTAACATAACAACTTCTACCGATAGCTCATACTCATCAACATCAGCACTGCTACTTATTGTCGCGGCGCGGCGTTTATATCGGAACTGGCGAAGCTGGATCTGGTAAGGAGCACCTGCTATCTCCCTAACGCCATTAAATTTCATATTTTGGCGTAAGGATTTGAGCAGTTCAGAGTTAGCATTACCGGAGATAATCGTTACTTGCTGCTTGTCTGCAGAAACTTCTTGAGCGCCACGCAGCTGAAAGCCGCATGCGCTCATGAATCCACACAGAGTTAGCAACAGAATGATTTTTCCAGTCAATGATTGCCATTGTTTGATCATGATCTGCTCCTTAATCTGTGCTTATTAACCAACTACGATGTTCACTAGGCGGCCAGGTACAACAATCTTCTTACGGATTGTCTTATCAGCCATGTGCTTTTGAACATTTTCGTCAGCTAGCGCTGTGTGAAGGACAACATCTTCATCTGCATCTGCAGCAACATTGATCTTCGCACGTACTTTGCCGTTAACCTGAACAACCAGTTGAATGGTGTCTTGAACTAGCGCGCTTTCGTCAACCTGTGGCCAAGCAGCTGTTAGGGCGTCGCCTTCATTGCCTAGTTCGATCCAAAGCTGGTGGCTGATATGCGGAACGATTGGGCCTAGTAGCAATACTGCTGCTTCTAGTGCTTCTTGCATTACCGCACGGCCTTGTTCGCTGATATCAACAAACTTAGCGATTGTATTCGACAGTTCCATTACAGCTGCGATTGCTGTGTTGAATGTCTGGCGGCGTTCCATATCGTCAGATACTTTCTGAATCGTGGAGTGAACCTTTAGACGCAGCTCTTTCTGAACGTCAGTTAGGCTGTCTTTGTCGATAGCAGCAGTAGAACCACCCACTTTTAGATGATCGTGAACCTGTTTCCATAGACGTTTAAGGAAGCGGTGTGCACCTTCAACACCTGTATCAGACCACTCTAGAGATTGTTCTGGTGGTGCTGCGAACATCATAAATAGACGAACTGTATCCGCGCCATATTTATCGATCATTACCTGTGGGTCGATGCCGTTGTTCTTGGACTTAGACATCTTAGACATACCGTCATGCTGAAGCGCCTGACCAGTAGAGCGATGAGCTGCGCTCACTACGCGGCCTTTCTCATCAGTTTTGATATCAACATCTGATGGGGATACCCAAACCTGACCACCGTTCTCATCTTCATAGAAGAAGCTGTCAGCCAATACCATGCCTTGGCAAAGTAGACGTTTAAATGGTTCATCGCTATCAACCAGACCTTCATCACGCATCAACTTGTGGAAGAAGCGTGAGTAAAGTAGGTGAAGAATCGCGTGCTCGATACCACCGATATACTGATCTACTGGAAGCCAATAGTTCGCTTTTTCAGGTTCAAGCATGGCATTTTCGCTACTACGAGAAGCATAACGCGCGTAGTACCAAGAAGATTCCATGAACGTATCGAATGTATCTGTTTCACGTTCAGCTGCACCACCACATTTAGGGCACGTTGTGTTGATGAAGCTTTCCATCTTCTTGATTGGAGAGCCGCTACCATCGAACTCAACTTCTGTAGGTAATACAACTGGAAGCTGATCTTCTGGAACAGGCACTGCACCACAGCTCTTACAGTTGATTACAGGGATTGGAGCCCCCCAGTAACGCTGACGAGATACACCCCAGTCACGTAGACGGAAGTTAACGGTAACTTTACCTTTGCCTTTCGCTTCTAGGTCGGATGCGATTGCTTTAAAGGCAACGTCGAATTCAAGATCGTCGTAAGCGCCAGAGTTAACCAAAGCGCCTTTTTCTGTGTACGCTTCTACGCTTAGATCAACGTCTGCATCGTCTAGTGGGCGGATAACTTGTTTGATATCCAAACCGTACGTGGTCGCGAATTCCCAATCGCGCTGATCGTGGCCCGGTACAGACATAACTGCGCCAGAACCGTAATCCATTAATACAAAATTAGCAGTCCAGACAGGAACTTCTTCACCTGTTAATGGGTGAGTGGCAGTGATGCCAAGCGCCATGCCTTTCTTTTCCATCGTTGCCATGTCTGCTTCGGCAACTTTTACGTTTTTGCACTCTTCAACAAATGCGGCAAGTTCTGGATTGTTTTCAGCAGCTTTAAGTGCAAGTGGGTGTTGAGCTGCAACGGCAACGTAAGTCACACCCATTAGTGTATCAGGACGAGTTGTGAAGACTTCTAGCTCACCGTAACCGTCAACGTCGAACATTAGCTCAACACCTTCAGAACGGCCGATCCAGTTTTTCTGCATAGTACGAACCTGCTCTGGCCATTGATCTAGTTTATCTAGATCTTCCAGTAGCTGGTCTGCGTAATCTGTGATTTTAAGGAACCACTGAGGGATCTTCTTGCGCTCAACTAGCGCACCTGAGCGCCAGCCGCGACCATCGATAACCTGCTCGTTAGCAAGTACGGTTTGATCTACAGGGTCCCAGTTTACTTCAGCTTCTTTCTTGTAAACTAAGCCTTTGTCCATCAGCTTAGTGAAGAACCATTGCTCCCAGCGGTAGTACTCTGGGTGACAAGTTGCTAGTTCACGGTTCCAGTCGTAACCAAAGCCCATTTGCTGCAGCTGGTTACGCATGTAATCGATGTTTTCATAGGTCCATTTCGCTGGTGCAACGTTGTTTTTCATTGCTGCGTTTTCTGCAGGTAGACCGAAAGCGTCCCAACCCATTGGTTGAAGTACGTTTTTACCCTGCATGCGCTGGTAGCGAGAAACTACATCGCCAATGGTGTAGTTACGAACATGACCCATGTGGAGACGTCCACTTGGGTAAGGGAACATAGACAGGCAGTAGAATTTTTCTTTCTGCAGATCTTCTTCACATTTGAAGCTGTCGTTATCTTGCCAGTGTTTCTGGATGGCTTGTTCAATCTTTTGGGGGCGATATTGTTCGTTCATGTTCGTGAATCGTAATGCCTATGATGAAAAACCGGCATCCAATTGACGCCGGTTAATAAAAGTTTGCTAATTGGGGCATAGCATACAATATATACAAGAGGGCAAACAGCATTTCTGCTAAAAACGAGGTGGTTTTATGGGCGCGGATAGCGATAAGAAAACGAAACTGGCTTCAGCTGACTATGACAGAGTGCTTCTGCGGCTAACAAAGGATCTGAAAACGTCGGAAGCTAAATCTTGGGATCTATTGCAGGAGAAGATCCACGATGCTGTGGAATTAGAGTTAGCGGCAGAGGATATGACTCGGGATGAGATGGATCTGCTTAAGGCTTACTTAGCTCGAGACCTTAAAACATTGGGCTACTATGCCCATGAAACAGGTGCAGGGATTGCTGCATGGCTGAAATTTGATTTGAATGCGTTAGAGCATACGTTTGCTGAGCAGCTCAAGTTGATAGCAGATCAAACCCGTATCGGGCAAGAGATGTTACGAGAGCGTTTAGACCACGATGAGGATCAGTACATTGCTGGTGAACTAGCTACAGTAGGAACATTGCAGTGCTTAAGCTGTTCCACTCAGTTTAGCTTACAAAAAACGGAAAAGCTGGAGCCTTGTCAGGCATGTGGGAAAACATTTTTTAAACGTGTTTCTCAGCCTTGGCCGTAATAGTTGTACTAACTGAAATCGGGGTAGGGGTTGTCTTGCAGTGTTAGTTGATGACGCCCTAACCCAAATAGTGCGAATAAACTGGCTAAGAGCAGGGTAGGTAAAGACCCAAACTTCTGAAAAGGTGTCATACCTTGCATGCTATACACCTGTGTTCGTAAGACGCCTGCCTGGAACTGTGGAAGCTGTTCTACGATCTGCCCTTGAGGATCGATAATACCGGTAAAGCCGTTATTGGTTCCTCGTATCAGCCAGCGACCATTTTCTACCGCTCTTACTCGGGCAATCTGCATATGTTGAGCTGGTGCGATGGACGCGCCAAACCAAGTATCGTTAGACACAGTAAGCAATATATCGGCGTTTAACGAGTTCTTTCTAACTAGTTCTGGGTAGGCTATTTCGTAACAGATTGCGGCGCTAATCTTGTGGTTGGCGACCGTTAGCAGTGGTTGTTCCCCTTGTGGAAGAGAAAAACTCGACATTGGTAAGTTAAAGAAGTCGAGCAGCCCTCTAATCTGTGTTTCCATCGGCACGTATTCACCAAAGGGCACTAGGCGTTGTTTATGGTAGATACCGCTGCCTGTGGTGAGAATCGCCAAGCTGTTATGAACTCGATAGCCTTTAGGGTGGTTGTTGTCTCTTGTTGTGCTAGGAAGGCCGCTGATTAATGTCGCTCCATTACTATCAAGGTCGCTCAGTAATTCAGCTAACGGAGTAGCTGCATGTTGGAACAGTGCAGGAATGGCTGTTTCTGGCCAGAGCATGAGCTCAGCGTCGATATGAGGTTGAGATAACTTGATGTATTTGGCGAAGATCTCAGGGCGATATTCCCGGTCCCATTTAATTTGCTGCGGGATATTAGGTTGAACGATCGCGACTTTCAGAGCCTTATCCGTTGCAGCTGTCCATGGATTAAAAGAGAGTATGCTTGCTATCAATGGCAGTGGCAGCAATAACAAGGGTCTCAGATTACGGCTGCGAATAAATTCTGCTGCAGCGATCACTGTTGCCAACATAGCAAAACTTGCTAGCCAGACACCGCCTATAGGTAAAAGATTCTGGAATGGGGTATCTAAAGATGCGTTACCTAAATACAGCCAAGGGAAACCGGTGAATAGCCAGCTACGTAGCCACTCAAATAGTACCCAGCAGCCAATAAAACTCAGTGCTTGAAAGCGGGCTGAGAATAGCTTTTTCCAAGCGTACTGTTGCAGCGCAAAGAGCAGAGCTAGGCCTGCCACGAAAAGTGCGGTTAAGGCGAGGGCGATGGGTAAGGGTGTATGACTGTGCTCATGAATGCTTACAAACACCCAAGATGCACCAGTTCCAAAGAAACCTAGACCAAATAAATACCCAAGCCAACTGCTTTGCTTTATTGATCGGTTCCGGCTGCATAGAAACAGAACAGCTGGAGGCAGTAAGGCTAGATAGGGGGTATTAAATGGTGCTAAGGAGGGGGCAATTAATGCCCCTGCAAGCAAAACGAGTAGCAGTTGCAGAGGCATAGTGATTATCCGTTACGGCTTACCTGTAGTAGGCGGATTCGACGAGTGTCAGCAGACAAAATTTTAAACTGGAAGTTATCGATCTCTACACTTTCATCTTTTTTCGGCATGCGACCAAATTTTTGTGTAACGATACCGCCGATAGTATCGAACTCTTCTTCAGAGAAAGTTGTGTCGAAATACTCGTTGAAGTCGTCAACTGGCGTAAGGGCTTTAACAATAAAGGCATTCTTATCGAATGGTTTGATGTTGCCATCATCCTCTTCGCTATCATGTTCATCTTCGATTTCACCGACGATCTGTTCCAGAACATCCTCGATGGTGATTAGACCAGATACGCCACCGTACTCATCCATGACGATCGCCATGTGATTACGCGTGACACGGAACTCTTTGAGTAGGATATTCAGGCGTTTAGATTCTGGGATGAAGGTTGCCGTACGCAGTTTACTTTTGAGATCAAACTGTTCAAGGTTGCCTTCTAGAATTAGCGGAAGAAGGTCTTTTGCGAGCAGGACACCAAGGATTTCATCTGGCGTTTCACCGATCACTGGGAAGCGAGAGTGCGCGCTGGAAATAATAACTGGTAGGAACTCTTTAGGCGTTTGATCCGCTTCCACAACTACCATTTGTGAGCGAGGGATCATTACATCACGAACCTGCATGTCTGATACTTGCATGGCACCTTCCATAATGGTCAGTGCTTCGTTATCTAGCAGATTTTCGTCGGTCGCTTGACGCAAATCGGTTAACAGATCCTCGCGGCTGCGAGGTTCGTCATTAAACGCTTGGGAAAGCTTTTCTAACCAGCCTTTCGGCTGTCCCGATCGATCTTCGCTCATGGTGTGTTGAGTGTCCTGATATTTAGTTACTTTCCAAGTATGGGTCTTTTATATCCATACTGGCGAGAATTTTACGTTCGAGATTTTCCATCTCTTCAGCTTCTTCATCATTTATATGATCGAAACCGATTAGATGCAAGCAGCCATGCACAACCATGTGGGTCCAATGGTCAAACAAAGGCTTTTTTTGCTCCTTTGCTTCTTTAGCAACCACATCGGCACAGATAACAAGATCACCTAGTAGGTGCAGAGGAACGCCTTCAGGCACCTCAAATGGGAAGGAGAGAACGTTCGTTGGTTTATCTTTATCGCGATAAGTGCGGTTGAGGGTTTGGCTCTCTTCCGGTGTTACTATGCGGATGCACACTTCACCTTCATCAACCTGGCCGGTCAGCGCAGCGGATATCCATTGCTGAAACTGATCTTCTGTCGGTAGATTGCCTTCAATCTCGTACTGAACTTCGCATTCCAAACTCATTTATGAGAATCCTGCCTGCCTTCTTTTTTCTCAAAACGGTCATAAGCACGGACGATGTGCTGAACCAGTGGATGTCGCACGACGTCTTTAGCGGTGAAGTGGGTGAAACCGATATCTTTTACATCGTCTAGCACTTGCATCGCGTGGATCAAACCCGAGCGCGTGCCTTTAGGTAGATCGACCTGAGTGATATCACCGGTAATAACTGCAGTAGAACCAAAACCGATACGTGTCAGGAACATCTTCATCTGTTCGCGCGTCGTGTTCTGGCTTTCATCCAGAATAACGAATGAGTTATTCAGGGTACGGCCACGCATATAGGCCAGAGGCGCAACTTCGATCACGTTACGCTCAATCAATTTGCCTACACGTTCAAATCCTAGCATCTCATACAGCGCGTCATAGAGAGGACGCAGATATGGATCAACTTTTTGGCTTAGATCACCTGGCAGAAAGCCTAGCTTTTCACCGGCTTCAACAGCAGGACGAACCAATAAGATGCGATCTACTTCTTCACGTTCTAAGGCATCAACTGCGCAGGCAACCGCAAGGTAGGTTTTACCTGTGCCCGCCGGGCCAATACCAAAATTGATATCGTGTTGAAGGATTGAGCGTACATAGCCTTGCTGGTTTTCACCGCGAGGGCGGATCAACGCTTTTTTCGTACGGATACTGATATCCGTATCTTTAATCTGTTGATTGCTATTACGCTGTTCCAGACCGCTTTCTTGAATTAGAAGATGGATCTGATCGGGTGAGATACGTTTGTCCTGCTTAGCGTCGTTATAAAGTGCTTCAAGCATTTCGGAAACGAAGGTGATGTTTTCGATATCACCCAGTAGTTGGAAGTGATTACCGTGGTTACGAATCTCAATGCCTAAACGTTTCTCAACCAGTTTGAAGTGCTCGTTGAACGGGCCGCCAAGGTTTGCTAGGAACTCAGCATTTTCAGGTTCTAGTGTGATTTTGATCGATTGTGCAGTGCTCAACAGCTTAGCCCGCCTTCAAGGAAAAATTGTCGTCCAGTTCTGAACAGATTAGCTCACCTACTAAAGAGTTGGCATAAGCTTGAGCAATATTCACATCGGCAAAGTGGCCGATTAGATCTGGGTTATCGCAACGGAAGTTCACAACACGGTTGTTTTCAGTACGACCTGAAAGTAAGCCCGGATCTTTCTTAGAATAACCGTTAACCAAAATACGCTGAGTGGTACCCACCATGCGACGGCTGATCTGCTGAGCATTTTGAATAATGCGGCTTTGCAGAATTTGTAGACGCGCTTTCTTAGTTTCTTCGTCGATATTGTCAGGCAGATCAGATGCCGGTGTGCCCGGACGACGGCTGTAGATAAAGCTATAGCTGTTATCAAAGCCGATATCTTCGATTAGCTTCATTGTCGCTTCGAAATCAGCGTCAGTTTCATTCGGGAAACCGATGATAAAGTCAGAAGAGATCTCGATATCTGGGCGTGCTTTACGGATACGACGGATTTTTGATTTGTACTCAAGCGCAGTGTGACCACGTTTCATAGCCATTAGGATTTTGTCAGAGCCGCTTTGTACCGGTAAGTGAAGGAAGCTCACTAACTCAGGCACATCTTCATAGGCTTCGATCAAGCTGTCAGTGAACTCTACCGGGTGGCTGGTAGTGAAACGAATACGATCAATACCATCAACCTCTGCTACACAACGGATCAATTCTGCTAGATCGGCAGTATCGCCATCATGCGTATCACCACGGTAAGCGTTCACGTTTTGACCGAGTAGGTTAACTTCACGCACGCCTTGCTCAGCAAGCTCAACACATTCAGTAATAACATCGTCTAGAGGGCGGCTTACTTCTTCACCACGTGTATAAGGTACAACGCAGAAAGTACAGTACTTAGAGCAGCCTTCCATCACAGAAACAAAGGCTTCAGCGCCTTCTACTTTAGGGGCTGGAAGGTGATCGAACTTCTCGATTTCAGGGAAAGAGACATCGACAATGCCTACACCGCCGTTACCGGTTTCAGTAATCATCTCGGGCAAACGGTGTAATGTTTGCGGGCCAAAGATCATATCAACGTAAGGTGCACGTTTTAGAATGTTGTCGCCTTCCTGACTTGCCACACAACCACCGATACCAATTTTGATATCTGGGTTCTTCGCTTTCAGTTTGCGCCAGCGGCCTAGCTGGTGGAATACTTTTTCCTGTGCTTTTTCACGAATCGAACAGGTGTTCAGGAGCAGAACGTCCGCTTCATCAGCGTCCTCAGTTAGCTCAAGATCATGACTTTCCCCCAACAGATCGGCCATACGTGCAGAGTCGTACTCGTTCATCTGACAACCGTGGGTTTTAATAAATAGCTTCTTCGCCATTGTTCACCTGTATTTTGCGCGTATCAAAGCCCGGCTGGAAAATATGGCCGGGTGCATAAAGGACCGCGCATTATACTTAAGCGGCCAGATAATGAACAGTTTAGTCGAGTTGAAATCGGCTCATTTTATCAGTTGATACGGCTGCAAAAGCCTTGGTTTTCAAAGGGGTTTTAGAGATCCGAGTTGGGCTATGGGTATTTGGTACTGGTATTTAGTCACTTGGTGCATAGAGGGGGACTTATTAGACTTTAGTTTTGGTAACATTGCCTTCCATTTTTTATCTTTGTTTATATATTAAGTAATTTTTTAAGGAAAGGCGTTTATGGCGTATTTGGAGCCGCGTGAATTTGTTACCAAGATGGTAGATGCAGGCGAACAAAAGATCTTTATGACCACAAGGGATACTTATATCCGTTCATTGATGGCCGGTGCTATTTTGTCTTTGGCTGCATTCTTTGCCATTACGGTGATTACCAATACAGGGAACTTATTGATTGGTGCAATTCTATTTCCCGTCGGTTTTATCATGCTAAACCTGATGAAATTTGATCTTCTCACCGGAGCATTTACCTTAGTACCTCTTGCTGTGATTGATAAACGCCCAGGCTGCACTATTAAGAAGTTATTACGTAACTGGTGGTTAGTCTTTTTGGGTAACCTTTCTGGCGCCGCTATCGTCGCTTTTTTTGCTTCCTTTATTCTGACTTATGGTTATCAAACTGATGGTGGCGCAATTGCTGAAAAAGTCAGTTGGATCGGTGAGTCTCGTACCCTTGGCTATCAAGAACAAGGGATTTGGGGATGGATTACTATTTTTATCCGCGGCATGTTGTGTAATTGGATGGTGTCTATGGGCGTTGTAGGGGCGCTGATCTCAACATCTGCTAGCAGTAAAATGGCGGCAATGTGGATGCCGATCATGCTGTTCTTCTACATGGCGTTTGAACACTCCGTTGTGAATATGTTCCTGTTCCCATTTGCGATGATTATGGGTGGCGACTTCACGTTGGTGGATTACTTAGTGTGGAATGAAATTCCTACGGTGTTGGGTAACTTAGTTGGTGGCTTCTTGTTGGTAGGTTTGCCTCTATACCTAACCCACGTGAAAACTGGCAAGTAATAGTGTTTTATTAATTAGGAGTGGCTTATTTTTGTGCGGATTTTATTCAACTAAGCTGAATAAAATCCAAGACTACTCCTAGTTTTATCGTAGAAAGGTTTTTATGAGGAATATTTAGTCGAGTTGGATCAGATAAACCTTGCTCGCTTGCGCTCGACTAGTAAAATTACAGCCTGGATTCCTGTACACAAAGAGAAAAGTTAGATGCTTGCGCTGAATACGCTGAGTAAGAAGAACCTTCGCGGCGATATGTTAGGTGGTTTGACAGCTGCGGTTGTCTCGTTACCCCTTGCTTTAACCTTCGGTGTGGCGTCAGGTGCGGGTGCAGAAGCGGGTCTTTATGGCGCAATTCTAATCGGTTTATTTGCCTCTCTCTTTGGTGGTACTTCTACTCTTATTTCTGAGCCTACCGGTCCAATGACAGTAGTTATGACTGCTGTTGTGAGTACGCTGATTGCTACCCATCCCGAAAAAGGTCTCGCCATGGCCTTTACCGTCGTCATGATGGCGGGGTGTTTCCAGATAATATTTGGCTTCCTCAAACTGGGGAAGTACATCACTTTAATGCCTTACTCGGTGGTTTCCGGCTTTATGTCCGGGATAGGCGTTATCCTGATTCTCATGCAATTGGCCCCTGCGCTTGGTCAAACTGCGCCTGCTGGTGGGGTTGTGGGGACATTGTCGAATCTCCCAGAGCTGGTTATGAATATCCAGTTGGGCGAATTTTTACTGTTCGTAGTGACTTTACAGTTGCTTTTCTTTACGCCTGAAAAGCTTAAAAAGTATCTGCCACCTCAGCTAATAGCGCTGGTGTGTGTAAGTATTCTGTCGGTGCTTGTTTTTGATTTTGAGCAGATTCAGCGTATCGGTGAGATCGATGCATCACTACCTTCTCTGGTGATTCCTCACTTCACTCACGCCGAACTAAGTATCATGCTGGTGGAAGCGATGGTGTTGGGTATGTTGGGTTGTATAGACTCGATGCTGACATCGGTTATCGCTGATAACTTGACTCGAACTGAGCACAACTCTAACAAAGAATTAGTAGGCCAGGGCTTAGGTAATATCATGTCTGGCCTGTTCGGTGGCCTGCCGGGTGCGGGTGCGACTATGGGGACTGTAGTCAATATTCAGTCGGGTGGTCGGACTGCGCTTTCCGGTGTAATAAGGGTCGTCGCCTTAGCCATAGCGGTATTTGGCGCCGCCTCATTGATCGAGAATATCCCGCTTGCTGTATTGGCCGCGATTGCGGTGAAAGTAGGTATGGACATCCTTGATTGGTCGTTTATCAAACGTGCCCACAAAGTCTCCCGCCATAGTACCTTGATCATGTATACCGTACTGCTACTTACGGTCTTTGTTGATCTGATTGTTGCTGTAGGTATCGGTGTATTTGTAGCCAATATCATCATTATCCAGAAACTCTCTATGGTTGAAGCGCAGAAGGTGCGGGCCATGTCGGACGTTGATGATGAGATCCCACTGGATGAAGAACAGAAGACTCTTCTGAATAAGGCGGACGGTCGTGTTCTTCTTTTCTATTTGTCCGGTGCAATGATCTTTGGTGTTTCTAAGGCAATAGCGCGTGAACGTCAGGATATTGAAAGACACGAAGCGGTTATTTTTGATTTGAGTGATGTCTCTTTCTTGGATGACACTATGGCACTGTCGATCGAAAACGTAGTCTTTGAGGCTCTAGATTTAGGTAAGCATGTATCGATTATTACTCGATCAAAAGAAGCTCAGGATAAATTGCTCAAACTAGGATTAGAGTCCCGTATCAGCAGTAAGGATTTTGCTAGCACTCGTACGGAAGCTTTGGAGCGAGCTGTTCAGTATCTTGATGAATCACAAGTTTATGCCGGTGCGTAGTCAAAGCGCCGTGGCTTGTAATGAGTGAATAGCAACCTAGGTTTGCGGAACAGATGGCTAAGAATAACGATCGTATCTATAAAGTGATTTTTGTAAATCAGGATCAAGTTTTTGAACTCTATGCTAAGCATGTTTATCAAAGCGACATGTGGGGATTTTTAGAGATTGAAGAGTTGGTCTTTGGGAATCGCTCTGAACTCGTTATCGACCCAGGTGAAGAGAAACTCAAAACTGAGTTTAGTGGTGTGAAGCGCTCTTATATTCCTTCCCATGCGATCGTTCGCATCGATGAGGTGGAGAACGAAGGCGTTGCTAAAGTTTCAGAGGCAAAAGGTACTATCGCGGCATTTCCGGTAGCACCTGTACAGCCAAGATCGTGATCACTCTTTTGTTTCAAGTCCCAAGCAAATCGTATGTTGAATATTATTTTTAAATGTTCAATATATTAGCTTCTTACCCTTTCTAACTAAGGAATAGCAATGGATCAGGATGATCGCGTTTACCAGCTTCCTGCTGACCATGACCAGCAGGTTGCTCAATTTACCCGTTGGATGTTGATTGGCATCTTCGCTCTTATTCTCATACTTGGTTCTTTGATTTGGTTTGCGGATCGCCTTTTACAACAGGTGCCTTTTGCTGCTGAGCGAGACTTTGTCGCGCCCTATATTGAGATTTATCACAGTCAAAGGGATCTAAGTGTCGAAGAGGTAAAGACTGAACGTTATCTTCAGGATTTAGCTGATGGTTTGGCTAAACGCATGAACATACCTAACGATATAACGGTCGATGTTCATTTGATTGATTCAGATGACATGAATGCTTTCGCTACCTTAGGTGGCAATATCTTTGTTTTGCAGGGCCTTATTGATGCTATGCCAGATGAAAATTCTCTTTCGATGGTGCTTGCTCATGAACTAGGGCATATCAAGCATCGAGATCCTATTGTGAGTATTAGTCGCGGTCTGGCATTTCAGGTCGCTTACAGTTTTATCGCGGGTGATGGCAGTTTAGTTTTATCTACCGGTTCTGAGTTAGGAATGTTGTTTTTTAGTCGTGAACAGGAGCGAGAAGCAGACAAAATTGCGTTAGTAACCTTGCAAAACTACTACGGGCATGTGGCAGGTGCTACCACCTTTTTTGAACAAGCTTTAATCATAGAGAAAGAGGCAAGTGAGGAAGCACCAGAGTGGATGCATAGTCACCCGAAACTGCAAAATCGAATTGATCAACTAAACGCAGATATTGAAGAAAACTTCTGGGTTAGGGGTAAAGCGCAGCCCTTGGAACTCTAAATCCAGGCAATAAAAAAGGCTTCGTTGAACGAAGCCTTTTTTGAAAAACTAGTGTGCTTATTGTGCTTTGATTACACGGCCTTCTTTATCTTTAAAAGAGCCCACAGCAATCATGATGAAATCAACTAGAGACCAAATGCCTAGACCGCCCAGTGTTAGCAGCATGAGGATACCAGTACCGATTTTACCTACGTAAAAACGGTGTACGCCCAGTACTCCTAGGAAGAAACATAGTAGAAGTGTTGGTACAAAGCCTTTTTCGCTTAGCTCAACTTGTGGTGCAACAGCTGTGTCAGTCATCTCATTATCCTTGATTCGCTTGTTTTAGCTTTTGGCCTGGATAGCAAACGTAGCGTCCTTGGCCATCTTTGAAAGAACCTGTTAGTAGCATTATGGTAATGACAAAAGTGTGCAGACCATCCACTACGAAAAATAACAGCGCCCATAGAAGCTCGCCGTTAAGATAGAAATACATTGTTATAACAAATAGGCTGAAGTCGAAAATGCCTTCGAGATAACGACCTAGGTAGAAATGATGAATACCGAGTACGCCAAAGATGGCAGATAAAGAGACAGCGACCGCGTAGCTTTTTTTCGAAGGTTGTTGAGATGTTTCCATGCTGACTTCCTAGCAGTTCCAATTGCTATACAGATAAACAAGATGGTAATCGTCAACAATACATTCAGTCAAGAATAATTCTCATTATTGAATGAGTGTTAGTTAATATTTGCTAAGCTTCCGAATCAAATTTAAAAAAAGCCGGCAGTGCCGGCTTGTGGGAGTTAGGCTAGCAAGTTACCTAACTCGAGGGAGTGAACAGGTCGCAGTAGATATCCTGCATATTGGCACCAGCCAAAAATGTTTGTTTACGTAACGCTTTGACGCGATCTTCAGATCCACAGAAATAAGCTCGGTAGCCCTTGGTATTTGGTACCCTATTTTTGACTACAGCATTGAGGTCACCGATCTCGCAACCATCTGGTTCTGATCCAGTTTCTTCTAGCACAACTGGGTAATAAGTGAGATTTTCGTAGTGCTCACTCAATGCTTTTAACTCTTCGATTAGGTATAAACCTGCGCTATCTTTAGCGCCAGCAAATAAGCTAATTGGACCTGTATGACCCTGTTGTAACGCAGCCCGAACGATACCGTAGAGTGGCGCAAGTCCAGTTCCGGTAGCTGCCATGATTATGGGTTGGTTAGGATCTGATTCCGTATAGAAACAGTTGCCAAATGGCCCCTGTAGTTCAATGCTTTCACCTACAACAAAGTCATTAAGTGCCCATTGGCTAAATTGGCCATCTGCAAAAATACGCAGCTGTAGTTCAATATGGTCATCGATGCTTTTTACGCTGGCGATTGAGTAAGAACGACTTAATCCATCATGACGGACTAAATTGATATATTGTCCTGCTAAGTAATCTATATCTGCTTTTAGTTTGAGTTGCAGAACGGAGCCCGTCAGTTGTTGTTTACTGATTAAAATCCCCTCGGTTGAGGATACTTGCGCATTACGTTGAACGCTCATCTCAGTATTTGGCTGACAGCGACAAGCCAGAAAGTAGCCCTGCTGCTTTTGAGTCTCTTTAAGACCTTTTTGAGCTTCGTCTGGTGGCGTACCTTCTGTTGCTTGGAGCATGCAGCACTGGCAAGCGCCAGCACGACATGAATTGGGAATGTCGTGACCAGCATCTAATAAGGCTTCTAAAAGGTTAGAGCCTTCTTTGACCTTAATATCAGCCTCTTCAAATCTGACGCTTACCATGTTGTGACTCCTTAGCGATTAAGCACGTCGTCTTTAACGCTGCCGGCAATACCTGCGATTTCGCCGATATCACTTTCACTCACGCCGAGCTCAGTCAGCGTCGCGGCTAGGTTTTCAACTACCGCATTAAAGTGGGTTTCGTTAAGCCCTTTAAGGTGTTTGTGACCTTCACGCATATCTTGTCCGGTGTAATTGTGTGGGCCGCCGAATACCATAGTTAAGAAGGCTTTTTGCTTGGCTGCTTGGCCATCCATATCAACATCATCGAAGTAGTGGCTGATACGGTCATCAGCAAGCACTTTGCGGTAAAAAATATCGACGGCAGCATCTACCGATGCTTCGCCACCAATTCGCTCGTATAAACTCATCTCTTTTTCCTCTTGGACTGCCTCGCCTTCCTTTGGGCGATTAAGAACATCATCTCTTACACTTTCCGCGATACCTGCGATTTCGCCGATATCATCACTGCCAACACCCAGTTCAGTCAGGGTCGCAGCTAGGTTTTCCACTACCGCATCAAAGTGGCTATCGTTTAGCCCTTTGAGGTGTTTATGGCCTTCGCGCATATCCATGCCGGTGTAGTTGTGGGGGCCACCAAAAACCATGGTTAAAAATGCTTTTTGTTTTGCGGCTTGACCTTCCATATCAACATCATCGAAGTAGTGGCTGATGCGTTCATCTACCAACACTTTGCGATAAAAAATATCCACAGCAGCGTCTACCGCTGTTTCGCCGCCTAGTCGTTCATAAAGGGAGGCTTGGCACTTAGCCCCGCCGAAAATTGATTTCAATTTGCTGAAGAAACAACCCATGTTAGATCCCTCATTCTTTGATTTGTGAAAGCATGTAGCCAACTGCTAAGCCGATCTCTTCGTCAGAAAGATCTGTAAAACCACCTTTAGCTGGCATCAGGCCAATGCCATTAATGGCATGTTCGACCAGAACGGCCTTGCCCTGAGTCGCACGTGTTTTCCACATCTTTTTATTACCAACGATAGGGGCACCGTTGATGCTTTGTGCATGGCACGCAAAGCATCGACCCTCTACGATCTCTTTCCCTTGTTGCAATGCGAGAGATAGAGCAGCAGTCTTCGTTGTCTCGCTTGAGTCACATCCTGTGGCGATAAAAGACACTAGGATTAGTGTGAACAGCGACATCAGAGCACCGTTAAACATGGGTGATTACTCGCCTAGAGGTACACGAATAACGACACCGCCCATAACATCACCGAGTTTAAAGTCTGTTTTAGGGCTATCTTTATGGCCGTTGTGACAGCTCACGCAGGCTTTTACAGAAGCAACATCCGCGTAAACCGCAGTGAAGTAGTCTTTGCCACCTAATGTTTCTGTTCCGTAGAAGTTTTTACCTAGGTTTTTAGCAACGTACTCAAGGCCTTCTTTCTCCATGTCAGTACGTGGGGCGTTTTGTGAATTGATTGGCCAAATTGACTGGAGGGAATATGTGAAGTCATCCGTTACTTCAGATACCGATTCATAACCTAAACGGAACATCTGCGCTGGAAGTGGTACACCGTTATCTACATCTTTCCAGTGCTCAACTGGCATAACGGCATCAGCTCCTTTAGGACCAAGACGACCAACAATGTATTTTGTGTAGTTAGTACGGTCAGCATTCATTACTGCGAAGAGTGCGTCAGTGTGTTTGCTTGGATCGATACCAACCGCTTTTTTTTCTTCCTGACAGCCTGTGATTGCTAGTGCAGTTGCCGCTATTGCAGTGGCTAAAGTTACTTTTTTCAGCATAGTATTTTCCTCGTTCCCCAAGTTCTCATAAGTAAATCGGTATAGGGCTATTTAGCTTCTCGGTCTAAAACCATCTGGATAGACGGAATATTTTGAGAAGGCAGCCCTTTAAAATTGTTTTCAATCAGTACTTCGTCAGCCAAAGCGTCGATGCTGAATGAAAGGGAGTGACAATCCATGCAAACGCTTCGGATCATCTTTTCATTCGGACGTAAATTCATGCTTTGGTTGTGCTGTACGCGAACGACCTCTTCACCA
The DNA here is from genome assembly GCF_047778125.1 of Neptuniibacter sp. QD29_5. Lineage (GTDB taxonomy): Bacteria > Pseudomonadota > Gammaproteobacteria > Pseudomonadales > Balneatricaceae > Neptuniibacter. Next base: position 2,976,316 of record NZ_CP180556.1, on the reverse strand, counting down.
AACTCTTTGTGTACTTCGCGCGGCATATGACAGGTCGCACAGGTCACGCCGCTGCCTGCTGGTAGCTCGCCTTTTAGCTCTTGCTTCCAAAGTTCTGCGTGAGGTGAATTGGCATAGTTTTGTGTATGGGTATCGTTGTGACAGCTGGTACAGGATTCGACAGCAGCGAGTTTTGGCTCAGGTTTATGTGCATCGTGACAGCTTGCACAGTCTAGACCTGTTGTATCAGCGTTCTCATGAAAAGCGGCTCGACCGGTGGCTGGAGACATCTTGCCCAACCCTACCGATAGCTTCATACCGTGCTTTCCTGCCAAAAAGCCTTTTTCTTCGTGGGTATGACAGATATTGCATGCGGCAAGACCTGGATCGTCTTGCCATGCTTGTCTTTGTGGTGCATGGCAACTGGTACAGTTCACACCAGCTGTCGCATGGATGCTTTCACTCCACTCTTTAAGGTGTTCAGGCGAGGCAGAAGGCGCATCAGCCTGATCTATTGATAGACTTGCTTTACGTTCGATTGATTGTGTACCGGTTCGAGCTAAAACTTGGGCCATCGCTTTGATCATCGGACCTTCGTTGTTGCTCAAAAGGAAATCTTCATAGAGTGCGCGGTTATCGTGATAGTTGTGGCAACCTGCTGAGGCGCAAGTGTCAAACCCCATCCCTTCATGACTTGGTCGTTCTTCGGCAATTTCTGCATGACACTCGTAACAGAAGTCGTCTGGTAGCGTTACACCCATCTCGAAGGTTTGGTCTTGTTTATGTTCGCCATGACAGGTCACGCAGCTAACGGCATTGATCTTTTCAAGTCGGTCAGCGTTACGTGGATCGGTAAACTTTTTGATTGGATGTGAATCGTGAGATGTTTTCAGCTCTTCTTGGTGGCAGCCTAGGCATGCATTGTGGATGATCTCTTCGCCACCAAATGGATCGGTGTGGCAAGTATCACAACTCATTTCGATCTGATGGTGACCGTGTGTCGCTTCACCGATTATGAAGTCAGGTTTCTGTTCTTCTAAGAACATCTGGTAACTCAAATAGCCTGCCAACGATAAGCAAAGTACTAACCAAGCAAGCCAGATAGATAATTTACGACTCATGAATATCTCTCCGACCTAGAAATAGTAAACACTGAGAATGTGGAAGCTTAAAAGGGCTGGTAGAGGCCAGCTCAGCAGCAAGTGACCCCAAAAACCGATGCTGCGCAGTTGCTGACCGACATTGAAGGACAGCTTATGTTGCATGCCTATCGCGAGGCTGATCACAATGCCTAAACCCGCTAAGAGTAAGAAATTGAGCAATAACCATTGGTTAAGAGCTTGGCCACTATTGAATCCGGTATGGGCCAGTAAAATGATCAGGCAGAGGAGGGCCAAAATAGTGTGCAGGCTGCGCCATAGTTTGTAAGAGCCAAACTTAAGTACTTTGCTGCGCTTCTTAAGTGACATAAGAAGGCCAACAACCGTGAGGCCTAACAGCGTAAACCCAGTTACTTGCTTGTAGAAACCGTCGTTCCAGAAAAGATCTAAACGCATTACATCTTGCACGGATGTGCTAACAGTAAAAGCAGGTACCATTAGAAAGGCGATTAATGCGGCTAATACCCCTAAAGAGGTGATCAATAAATTACTGCTATCTGGCGCTGCTTGTTGCTCTGCTTCGGAGCCAAGAATTTGTTGAACAAGTGGCTTACAACTACCACATGTGGTTGTAGCGCCTGTGCATTTGGCAATAGTTTCCATGGAACAGCAGCCTTGCTGCTCCATGGCATAGCTGAGTTGCCCACGTGTCACGTTGTTACAGTTACAGATCACTGCGGTTTCTGGCCAGTTTTCTGGGCTATTAGACGCTGGATTCCAAAGGTTTCCGGTAAAGTGGAAACGCAAAATCTGCCATGCATAAACGCGGCGCTGGTGGGTGATCAGCTCCTGAATACGAGGGATCTCATCCCAGTCGCCAATCGCCATTGCACCTACAATTCGTCCTTTGCGAATGGCCAGTTTGCGATATCCGCCATCTTTGGCCTTGTGGCTGAAAAACTGTTTTTTATCGTAAGGCTGATCGTCTAAGACATCACCCATACTGAATACGGACTCGCCGACGACTTTAAGGCGAGCAATGCTATGAGAGCCTAAATATTGGCTGTCACCTTGGGTTATATGATTGGCAGCCACAGCGGCTTGTTCGAAGCCCGGGGCTACTAATCCGTAAACTTTATCTCGGTGTTCCGCGCATTCACCAATGGCGTACACATCCGGATCAGATGTTTGTAAGCTATCGTTGACACGAATGCCGGTACCTACTTTGATCCAAGCTTTACGCGCTAACTCAATATTAGGCTTGATGCCTGCAGAGATAAGTACAGAGTCACACTTGAGTGTTTTACCATCACGCAGTCTGACCCCCTTTACTCGTTGATCACCGACTATGCCTTTCACTCCAGCGCCGACAATGACGCGAATCCCCATAGATTCAAGCTGGCTTTGTAGCATTGCAGCAGCGTCATCATCTAACTGTTGATTCATGATGCGGCTAGCTTGCTGGACTAAAGTGATATTGGTCAGATTGCCTTGCATGGCACGCGCGGCTTCTAAACCTAGTAAGCCGCCGCCAACTACGACTAAATCTTGGCTACGAGTTGTGCGTGCTTTGAGCTTTTCAGCATCACGCATGTTGCGGAATGTGAATACTCCTTCTAAATCTACACCGGTAACATGTGGAACGTGTGCACGAGAGCCAGTGGCGATGACTAGCTTGGCGTAGCTGTAATGATTAGCTTCTGAATCTGTAACGCTGTGGTTTTCAGTATCAATCGACACGATCTCTTTGCACAGGTATTTGAAAAGAGGGTCGTTATCTAATTCATCGAGTGGAAGTAACAAGTTTTCTGCAGAATCTTGACCTGCAAGTAGGGCGCTCAGACGAACGCGGTCATAGGGTAGGTAGGGTTCATTACCAAATAAAATTACCGGTGCCTGAGGTGCGTTTTTGCGCAACTCTTGAATAAACCTAAATCCAACAGGACCTGCTCCGACCACAATGATCGCTTGATCCCATTTGTCAGTACCGTTGCCCAATTTTGGTTGTACTTCGCTCATTATTTGCTCCCCTCGGTCGTACTCAATGACCTTGGTAGTGATAGAGCAAAAGGCTTGCCAAAAATGTTTTATTTGTACATTTATATTTGTAAAGTAATTTAAATTCAATAGGTTAGTTTGATGTTTTTTTATGTATGAATAGGGCTTCTCTTTATGTTGCTGTGCACCATAAATTGGCTTGATCAAAAAAACAGCAATAAAACTGCGCAGAAAAGTTGCGCAATCGGTGTGCCAAAAAGGAGCAAAATCGATTATTTGTGGGAGATGATTTAACCGGTTTGCCCCAATTTGGATAAAATTGAGGGGGGAATTAGTAAGCGTGTTTTAAGTGTTAACTAAAGGCTTTTTGGTTACACAACCAGATCAACCTGCTGTAAGGTGCCGGTCTCGCCTTCCTCTGTTAGAAAAAGGCCTGTTGCACGAATCTTTCCTGCCATTTCGTCACTATGTTGGCCTGCACTTAGCTCCCAATCCGTACGGGAATAACCAAGATATAAAGCGCCAATATCTTTGTCGGCTAAGGTGAACATGCTGCTACTGCCATCATCATGCTGAACCCAGATGCGTAATTGATCCCAGATCGCATCGCCTTCATCGATAAAACCGTTGTTATCATCATCGTAGGCTGCGAGCTCTTTAAAGCCATTACCTGACTGTGCGCCAAACAGCTCGTTACCATTATCAATTGAGCCATTGTTGTTTTTGTCGAGGGCGATATAGCCGCTAGCATCATCAAGACGATGAACGGTATCCAGCTCACCATCGCTATCTATATCGAATTCAATCGTATCGGCGCTAAGTTCGGCGGCTTGGCCAGAAAAATTGATCACGAGAGGGTCTTTGAGTGCTGCGCCCAAACGAATTTGAAAACTGTGATTCTCGCTGAGTGAGCGACTCATATTGAGTTGTAGGTTAAGATCGATAACCCTACCGTCTGCAGTCCTCACTTGCCCTTGGGCTTGAAACTGGACTTGCTCGGTGGAGGTTGTGGTTTCGCTGTAGCTGTACTCGAAGCCGTGTTCTAGGGCTTCGCCAGAAGTAATACTCAGTTGGCTAGCAGATGTTGTTGCTTGCTCCGTAGTAGCATTGTTAGCGCTATTTCCTACAGCTTGAGCATCTAACATGCCGACATTGAAGCTTTTGCCAGTCATGCTCTCAAACAGCTTTTTTAAAAGCTCAATTTTGACTTTATCTTCTGGGTTTAGCTCAAATAGGCTTGAGCTACTCCCCGTCGTCTTTGTGATTAGTTGATCAAGGCTGTATTTACCGACATTTTCCCGTTCCATCTGTTTGCGGAAATCGGCATAGGTTGAGTCATCAGTTTGAGTGCTTTGATTTACTTCTTTTACCACCCGTTCTCTGTGACTGCCTTCGACTAAATTCTCTTTATTGAAAGCATCGCCAGCACGAACATACCCCTCGGTTAGATGCTCTCTAATTTCGGTATAGGTCGATTGGTGTGCTGTACTCTCCAGTGCAATATCAGAAGCTGCAATACGCATTGCTTCACCCTCTGGTGCTTATTATTCCATTCGATAGTTATCGGCAGCAGTCGAAGGAAGCAAAGGATGAAACTAAGAATATGAAAAAGTTTCAGTTTCCTTTCGTAAGAACGGCGGGGTTAGAACAAGAGTGTTTTAGAACCCTTGCCAGGAATCTCGCGAGCAAGCTTTGGTACTAGGTAACCCGGTAATGTTGCCTGCAGTTGTTGGTGCAACGCTATGGCTTGATCGTCAGGGATATCAAAGTGAGCTGCACCTTTTACCGGGTCTAGGGTGAATAAGTAATAGGGTAGAATTCCGAAATGAAAGAGCTTTTCACTCAGCTCCGTTAGCGCGGTTAAGCTGTCATTTACGCCTTTGAGCAACACTGCTTGGTTTAAGACGGTAACGTTTGCTGCTCTAAGTTCCGCGCTAGCTTGTGCTACTTGTTGATCCAATTCATTTGCATGATTGGCATGAAGAACCACTGCGATGTCGAAACGGCTATTGGTAAAGAGAGTGGTTAACTCGGAGGTTACCCGCTGCGGGATCACTATAGGTAAGCGGGTATGAATTCTTAAACGCTTTAAATGAGGGATCTCTTCTAAATCCGTAATCATTCTACGCAAGCGTTTATCCGAGGTTGCAAGGGGATCGCCTCCTGAAAAAATTACTTCGGTAATGCTTTTATTTGCATTTAAGTACTCAAGTACTTGTTGCCATTGCCCAGAACCTAAGCGGTTGTTTTGATAGGGGAAATGGCGGCGAAAGCAGTAACGACAATTTACTGCACAAGCTCCACTTAGAATAAGCAGTACACGACCATGGTATTTGTGGATAAGTCCATCACTGTGGTTTGCAGCCATCTCTGCAAGAGGGTCGGTGACATAGCCTGGAATATCCGCGCTTTCTGCATCTAGCGGTAGAATTTGGCGTAACAAAGGATCGTTTGGATTACCTTTTTCTATCCGCTGTAGAAATGGCTTTGGCACTTTTAGTGAGAAGAGATTGCTCCCTTGTTGCGCGCCATGAAGTAGTGATGCGGGGAGATCTAATAGCTTAAGCAGCTCGGCTGGATCATCAACTGTGTGACTCAGGAGCTGTTGCCAGTCGGCTTCTTCCGTGACGGGAATGGGATTAGAAATAGAATTCATGATGTTTTTGTACGGAATTACGACTGAAAGTTGCTCGCATTTTCCTTTCAAGTAGAATGTCTGTCAATTTTACGATCAACAGGGTTTGTTGGTTGAGAAAAACTTACAAGAGATACAGAGAACATTATGGGCAACATTTCTACTAACCAGTTTAAAAATGGTCAGAAAGTAATGATCGACGGCGATCCATGCGCAATGGTTGACGTTGAATTTGTAAAACCAGGTAAAGGTCAGGCGTTCACACGTGTTAAGTTGCGTAACCTGATGTCCGGTCGTATCTGGGAACGTACCTTTAAATCAGGTGAGAGCGCTGAGCAGGCTGATGTAATGGATACGACTATGGAATACTCATACTACGATGGTGAGCTATGGTACTTCATGGATCCAAATACTTTTGAGCAGGTAGGTGCGGACGAAAACGCAGTTGCTGAAGCTAAGCCATGGTTGAAAGAGCAAGACTCTGTAACGGTTACTTTGTTCAACGGTAACCCAATCTCTGTGACTCCTGCTAACTTTGTAGAGTTAGAAGTAACTGAGACAGATCCAGGCCTTAAAGGCGATACTGCTCAGGGTGGTTCTAAACCAGCTACATTGAGCACTGGCGCTGTTGTACGCGTTCCTTTGTTTATCAACGAAGGTGAAGTACTAAAAATTGATACACGTACGGGCGAATACGTTTCTCGCGCGTAATGTTGGTAAGGGGCAGATCACTCTGTCCCTTTTCCTCTCCTAACTTTATTTCTCCTACCTTGTCATCTTCTTGACGAACACCACTACAAACAGCGCCATTGTAAAACTGCCTAAAAAGGCTTCAATAGCTGCAACAAACCTTGCGAGCCCTATAGGTGCTATGTCTCCATAGCCCAGTGTAGTGAAGGTTACAACGCTGAAGTAAATCGCATTGAGGAATTCTAAGAAGATCGCTATGGCACCGGTGCTGTCTGGGTAGATTGGATTGGATGCGGTTGTTCCGAGAAAGAAATACACCAGTGCGCACAGCAATATCAGACAGACTGAAAACATTACGACCCTGATAGGGGATTCGCCGTAACCACAAAACAGATCGACCCCTTTTGAGATAATTCGCCGAGAGCTGTACATGGGCATTTGGTAGCGCCTGAAGATCATCTCCTTCTTGAAGAAATGACCTGCAATCTCAAAAAGCCCCTCTTTCTCGCATTGTTTGCGGATAATTCGTGCGACCTCTTCGGCCTCTTGGCATAAGGATACGGCTTCTTGAGGTTTTTTTTGCTGGAAGGCTTCAAGTGCTCTTCGTTCTTGTTGGAGTTCATCTCCCCAATTGATATTTTCAAGTCGGGTGTGGCTTAGATCTGCACCGAGTAAGTTACAGTTTTCTAAATGGGCACAATGAAGGTTGGCACCTGCCAAGGTGCTTTTCATTAGTGATGAGCCCCTAAGGTCAATATTAAAGCAGTGAGCATTGCGCAGGTTGGCGCGATAAAAGTCGGCCTTCCGACATTGATAGCCGTTCTTGCTATCACGGTTTACTAAATTGATATCTTCTAACTGCGCGCGTGCTAACTGAAATCCATCGAGAGGCTTGCCTGCTTTGGCCCATTTTTCCACAGCTTCCTTTACGCCTTCATCCTGACTTTTATCCACAGAAGGGTCGTGCCAGTAGCATAGGCCTGATTCATTGGCGGGTTCACTGCATTGCCAACCATTTGGATTGCAATAAGAACAGTTTTTAGGTGTTGTCATGGCTGCATACCTCTACAGCGACCTTTATTCGGTGATATGCATAGTGCACTTAAGTGTAGAAGGGGATAAGTGAAGTGACCAAACAGATGGGCAGTTATGTATGTGGGTTTATCGATTTAATTTTTATTGGAGGGGGCCAAGCTGATAAAGTTACGCCTAGTGGTTTTAGATGGAATAAGTAACTTCAGTATGAATGATTGGCAGCCTTCAGCTTCAATAGACAACTTGCGTAAACGCGGCGAGTTATTCGGATATATTCGTGATTTCTTCAAGCAGAGAGGTGTATTAGAAGTAGATACGCCAGTGATGTCTAACTGTGCGGTGAGTGATCCTTTTATCGATAGCATTGAGGTAGATTACCGCGAAACGTTAGGCGCAGAAGGGCGACAGTTATATCTGCAAACATCACCTGAATATGCCATGAAACGCTTACTAGCTGCTGGCAGTGGGCCGATCTATCAGATGAGTAAGGTGTTTCGAAATGGCGAATATGGTCGTCGTCACAATCCTGAATTTACTATGTTGGAGTGGTATCGCCCGGGCTTTGATGATGCTGACCTGATAGATGAAATTGAAGCCTTGATTAAGCCTGTTTTACAGTTAGATCAAGTAGAGCGTATCACCTACTCGGATCTGTTTTTCCGCTATTTAGGTTTTAGGCCGGAAGAAGTCATTTTAGAAGACTTAATTAAAGAAACGCGGAAGCATATAGATATCGAGCTAGATGACTCTGATCCGGATACATGGCTGAATTTATTGATGTCTCATGTGATCGAACCACAGCTTGAACAGGTCGATGCCATTTTTGTGATGGATTATCCACAAAGCCAAGCAGCATTGGCGCGAGTGCGGAAAAATTCAGCGGGAATAACTGTAGCAGCAAGGTTTGAGCTGTTTGTTAGAGGTGTAGAGTTAGCGAATGGCTATTACGAACTGACAGATAGTGTCGAACAAAAGCGTCGTTTGGATGCTGACCAAAAGCAAAGAGCTACATTGGATCTGCCGCAGCGCCCTCTTGATACACGTCTTGTGGACGCGCTGGAGGTAGGAATGCCTGATTGTGCTGGCGTAGCCTTAGGTGTTGATCGGTTGTTGATGTTAGCGCTTAGAGAATCTTCCTTAGCCAATGTTATCCCTTTTGATCTGCCGCGTGCTTAAGTGGGGTATGTTAATCGATGAATGAGTTTAAGTTGGTTTACGGTGGTTATCAGAGCCAGCTTGGGCTCTATTGCGATATTTTGGTTGATGATCAGCCACTACTTGATTGGGTGAGTGATTATGAAGCGGCTTTTGCAGGCAGTATTAGTGGCGCCTACATCTGTGGTTTTAATAAAGAGATGTTGCAGCGAGCTTGTACTGATAGTGAGATCGTATTGACGCCATTTGTGTGTAACTGCGGTGATATAGATTGTTGGCAGTTAAACCTAACGCAATCTTGTTATTCAGATATCGTTGCTTGGCACAATTGGAATAATCCAGCTCGGTCTAAACAGGATGGTTGGGATTATCGAGATTTTGCTCCGCTGAATTTCTCAGCGGAGCAGTATTTTGATGAATTGAAAAGTGCGCTTACATTTATTGAATCTAAGTCGGATCTTTAGGTTTTAGGCTGGTAGTTCATTGACCAGTGCACGTTTTATTCGGCGAACGGCTTCTTCTAGCGTGCTTCGCGTGCAGCCGAAATTCAAACGCATATAGTTATTATCGCCAAAGTCTCTTCCCGGAGACATGCCTATACCTGCTTGCTCAAAAAAATGTGCAGGGTTGGTCAATTTCGCTCCTGATACATCAATCCAAGCAAGATAAGTGGCTTCAATTGGGGCGAGTTTAAGGCCGGGGATCTGATTGATCTCCTTTTGTAGGTAATCGCGATTAGCTCTGAGGTAATCAAGCTGTTGTTGATTCCACGCTTCACCTTCCTGATAAGCGGCAATAGCTGCGGTGTATCCAAGTAGGTTCACATCAGGCACTACACCTTTCTTAGTATTAATAAATTTCTTACGCAGTTCTGGATTACCAATAATGGCAAAAGAACAACCCAAACCGGCGATGTTAAAGGTTTTACTTGGCGCCATGAGCGTTATCGTTCTTGCCGCGATCTCGGGGCTGAGTGAAGCAATTGGCGTATGTTGTAGCCCTTGTTCGAGAATTAAATCGCAGTGTATTTCGTCTGAGCAGATATAGAGATCGTGTTTAATAATAATCTCTGCAAGGCGTTCTAGTTCTTCTTTGCGATAGACCGTACCACCGGGGTTATGAGGGTTACAAAACAGTAGCAGTCGTGTTCTATCGGTGAGGGCATTCTCTAACGCATCAAAATCGATGATCTTGCGGCCATCAATCTCCTGCATAGGTAGTGTGCAAACCTCACGATCAGAGAGGCGAGGAGCCGACATAAAAGGCGGATAGATAGGTTTAGGGGTTAAAACTGTATCTCCACTTTCACCGAGGCTGCGGCAAGCGAGGTTTAGACCGCAAACTAAACCGGGTAACCAAACAATGTCATTGCTGCTGACATCCCAGTTATAGAAGCTTTGCATCCTTTGAATAACCAGCTCATTAAGCTCAACGGGAACATTTGTGTAACCAAAAACACCGTGGTCTATACGTTCATGTAGCGCTTTAATCACGGCAGGCGGAGACATAAAGTCAGTGTCGGCAACCCACATAGGTAGGATGTCGCTATCACTGTATTTTTCCCACTTCTGACTCGCTGTACCTTTACGGTTGATTTGATAATCAAACTCTGTGGACATGATCTCTCTACTTGTTCGTTATTTGCCGAAAACACGGGTTGCAAAACAGCCGCCCGGCGTTATAGTGGTGGGCATTGGATTACCACACAAATCCCTGTAGCTATGAGCTATCAAGAGAGTAAAGCAACGCGAAGTTTTAAGACTGGTTTTTATTGTCGATAGCGTTGAAAACTATCCCTGCTTTTTGAACAGTATAGTGCTCTCCTGTCCTTTTTTTGAATACAGATTTTGTAAAGAATTTAGAGAGCAGCGATAATTGTAAGTATTGATCGCTGGTGAGTCGGTTTGGAGCAAACCTTATGAGCAATGACAATCGTGTAATTATTTTTGATACAACTTTGCGTGATGGCGAGCAAAGCCCTGGTGCATCAATGACGCGTGATGAAAAGCTGCGTGTAGCTAAGCAGCTTGAGAAGATGCGTGTTGATGTAATTGAGGCTGGTTTTGCTATTGCGAGCCCGGGTGATTTTGAGTCGGTAAAAGCGATTGCAGAAGCTGTGACGGAAAGTCGCGTTTGTTCTCTATCCCGTGCGCTTGATGCCGATATCGACCGTGCGGGTGAAGCACTTCAGAATGCAGCAATGGGTCGTATCCATACCTTCATTGCAACGTCACCTATCCACATGAAATACAAACTGCAGATGCAGCCTGACCAAGTGGTTGAGCAAGCAGTAAAAGCAGTAACGCGTGCGCGTAACCTAATTGATGACGTTGAATTCTCGTTAGAAGATGCGAGCCGCTCTGAATTGGACTTTATGTGCCGTATCATCGAGAAAGTAATCGATGCTGGTGCACGTACAATTAACATCCCAGATACTGTTGGTTATGCGGTACCGGGTGAGTTTGCTCACACAATCGGTCAGCTAATCCAGCGTATTCCAAATGCTGATAAAGCGATTTTCTCTGTACATTGTCATAACGACTTAGGCTTAGCTGTAGCTAACTCTTTGGCTGCTGTTGGTGCCGGTGCACGTCAGGTTGAATGTACGGTAAACGGTCTAGGTGAGCGTGCAGGTAACGCTTCTCTAGAAGAGATCGTGATGGCGATCCGCACTCGTAAAGATACGCTAGGCGTGGAAACGAATATTGATACAACTCAGATCGTTCCGGCATCGCGTTTAGTCTCTAGTGTGACAGGCTTCCCTGTTCAGCCTAACAAGGCAATCGTAGGTGCAAATGCCTTCGCACATGAGTCTGGCATCCACCAAGATGGTGTTCTGAAACACCGTGAAACATACGAGATTATGACCGCTCAAGATGTGGGCTGGAACACAAACCGTATGGTACTAGGTAAGTTGTCTGGTCGTGCTGCGTTCCGTACACGTTTAGAAGAGCTAGGCACAACATTTGCGACAGACTCTGAACTAAATAACGCTTTCTCTCGTTTTAAAGAACTTGCTGATAAGAAGAGCGAGATCTTTGACGAAGATCTAGTGGCTTTAGTAAGTGATACACGTGCTACTGCAAGCAGTGAGCAGTTCCAGCTAACAAGCCTATCTGTGACTTCACAAACAGGTGAGACGCCTGTTGCCAAGATTGTGATGCAAGTGGGTGACGAAGAGAAAACGGCGGAAGCGACGGGCGGTGGTCCAGTTGATGCGGCATTTAAAGCGATTGAGATGATTGCTGAATCTGGTGCAAGCTTGCAGATCTACTCTGTAAACGCTGTGACAGAAGGTACAGATTCTCAAGGTGAAGTAACGGTACGTCTGGAAAATGCAGGCCGTATCGTGAATGGTCTAGGTGCGGATACTGATATCATCATCGCATCTGCAAAAGCCTATATCCATGCTTTGAATATGCTGGATGCAAACGTTCAAAAAGCTCATCCTCAGGTGTAACTGAGGGTTAAGGGTTAAGGCAAGGTAGTGGCTATGGAGCAAGAACAGCTTAGGCATCAATATCTGGATGCAATGGGCATATCCAGTTGGCTACCTTGTGCTTCTCTGGCGGGAGCGAAACCATCACCTGATTGGGTTGATGATTTTCAGTATCCCGCTCCAGAAATTCCTTTCGATTCTCCAAATCGCCCTCAGCAGCAAAATGTAGCTAGTACAGCACCTGTTTCTAGAAAGTCATCTCCTGAAACTATGCAGCAGGGGATGTCTGAAGCACGCGCTGCTTTAGGTTTAGTGTCCGAAGAGGTTAATAAGCCAGCTTCTAAACCTGTGGCTCCTATCGCAGAAACTTCTGATGTAGTTGCTGAGTCTGATGAGGTTCAAACGCAGGAACAGGACGAAGCTCCAGTCTTTAAGCTTGTTTTCCAGCGGATCGGTAGCGTGTTGATTGTGGACAGTTTACCGCCTCAGGGAGGTAATTTTGCTAACAATTATCAACAGTTGGCTGCTGCCATCGTGGCTGCTTTAGGTCGATCAGGTCCAGCTGAAGCTGCTTTTATGCTTCCTTGGCCGATGTTTGCTAGCAAAACCTTAGATCAGGGTTATAAGCAGGCGCTAAGTGCTGTTCAGCATAAGCTATCAAAAGAACTGCAAACTGAAGAGGTACAAACGGTACTTTTGTTTGGTGAAGCTGCAGCTCAAATGGTGATGGATCGTAAAGAGAGCCTAGAAGAACTTAAAGGTATCAGTTTTACGATCAAATCTGGTGTTAAAGCGATTGCGACCTACAGTTTGACTGAGGCGATGCAGCTTCCAGGAATTAAGCGTCAAATCTGGTTAGACCTGAAATCTAGCGCGGCTTAAGTTTCTACTATGAACATTGATGTCCTTCAGGCTAAGGATCTTCCAGCAGTAGAGCGTATTGCTCAAGTCTGTTTCACTCATGGCGCTTGGTCGGCTAAACAATACCTAAAGCAAATAGAATCAGAGCGATCTACCGCTCTTGGTTTGTATGCACCGGACTTAATTGGCTATGTCATGTTTTCTCAAGTACTGGATGAAGCGGAACTGCTCCAGATAGCCGTAGATCCAGCCCATCAAAGTTGTGGCTATGCTCAGAAACTGATAGCTCAGGGAACTCAACAGCTACATGACGCTGGCGTTAATCGAGTGATGCTGGAGGTGAGGGAGTCTAACTTAGCTGCGATAGCGCTGTATGAAAAAAGTGGTTTTGTAACTGAAGGGTTGCGTAAAAATTACTACCCTCCAGTTCACGGAGATCAGCGTGAAAATGCAGTTTTAATGGGATTGATCATAGCTGCCTGCAGTTAAGCGGTATAGGTGCAGCTACGGTTACGACCGCTTTCTTTGGCTTTATAAAGTGCTTGGTCGGCTTGCTTAAGTAGGCCAGAAGGCGTTTCTGCATTGTTAGCAGTTGAGCTAATACCCATGCTGACAGTCACATGCTCTGCTGCTTGAGACTGAACATGTGGTATGGCTTTAGATGCTAGGGAAGAGACTATATTATTTGCTATCTTCTCTGCACCTTCGATATCAGTATCCGGCAGGATTATGACAAATTCTTCTCCGCCATAGCGTGCTAGAAGATCATGAGATCGATTAAGCTCACCTTTCAATAGTTTGGCTACTGCTTTGAGGCATTCATCCCCTTGCTGGTGGCCGTAATGATCGTTATAGGTTTTAAAGAAATCTATATCGAGCATGATAGCCGCTAGCTCATTTTGCTCCCGTTTATTGCGTTTCCACTCTTTTAACAGGTTGGTTTCCAGATCTCGACGGTTAGATATCTTTGTTAGTGGATCTTGAGAGCTGAGTTTTTCCAAGCGAGAGTTGGCTGCATCTAAGGCCTTTTTCATATTGGCGATACGTTCCATCGCCAAAATTTTAGCTTTTAGGACAATCGGACTGACCGGTTTTGTTAGGTAATCGTCACCGCCAGCATCAATACCTTCCTCATAGTGCTTTTCATCACTTTGACCGCTGAGGAATATAATAGGGAACCAATCATTGGGGAAGCGGTTGCGGATTTCGCGCGTGAGATCGAAACCGTTGCGGCCTGGCATTTCGACATCAGTTAGAACTAGATCAATTCCACCCTTATCTAAAGCGGCTAAGGCTTCGTCTCCTTGAGAGGCGGTAATAGGTGTATGATTGGCGTCCTGAATAACTGCGCTGATTATTTCACGAATAAAACGATCATCATCAACAACAAGAATATTCATTCGCTCTCCGCTTTGGTTTAGAAAAAAGTGATATGCGTCAACAAGAAATGACCCATATCTTTATCATATAAGTAGATAATTAATGTTCAATGTAAAATGTATCCTAATTATTAAAAAGTAGAAAAAATATGAGTTTTTCCGAAGGATTATTACATTCATATTGGTTGATTGGTGGTGCCCTTATTTACTGTATGGTTTTGTTTTATGCCATCAGAAATACACCTTGGTCTACATTAGGTGATAACCGAACATTGCAGCATATGTTATTTGGTGCCACTGCATTGCTAATGGCATTGTGGTCCATGAGGGCTGGAATTTCACCAGGGTTAGGTATTCATTTTCTAGGCTTAACCATTATGACCTTGGTTTTTGGTTGGGATTTGGCAATACTCTCGGCGACGGTTGCATTGGTTGGGATGGCCGTTGTAGGTAAGGAAAGCTGGGATGGATTGCTATTAAGTGGCGTTTGTTCTGTATTGCTTCCGGTTGCATCGACTTGGCTTGTTTATCGCTTTGTTGAAGCAAAAATGTTGAAGAATTTCTTTGTGTTCTTATTCGTCTGCGGTTTTTTAGGTGCGGGTCTCTCTGCCGCTGTAGCAGGCTTATCCGCGAGTGCGATTCTAGTGTTAGACGGTGTATACACGGTCGAGAAAATTATCCACGAATATGTACGTTATCTACCGCTGATTATGTTCCCAGAAGGATTGATGAATGGGATATTCCTGACAGGGATGTTGGTGTTTCATCCTGATTGGGTGCGTACCTTCGATGCCAAGGTTTATATAGACGATCAGTAAAGTGCTTTATCGTTTTACCGGGCGCTTAGATAGTTTTCGCTGCAGGGTCCTTCGGTGCATGCCAAGTGCTCGAGCTGTTGCTGATACATTACCATCATGTTCGTTCAGCACTTTTTGGATATGCTCCCATTCTAGGCGGTTCACCGACATTGGCTGCTCAGTCACTTCCATTTCAGCATCTGCCTCAATCTTATTTAAAGCGGTCAGAATTTGATCGGCATCTGCAGGCTTTGGAAGGTATTGGGTCGCGCCGAGTTTGATCGCTTCTACTGCTGTGGCTATGCTTGCATAGCCCGTCAGCATTAGAATTTTCACTGCAGGATTTTGTTGTCGAAGTTTGGGGATCAGTATCAGCCCGGAGTCCCCATCCATTTTAAGATCGACAGTCGCTAGGTCTGGTACCCAGCTTTGAATCAGCTTTTCGGCTTCTTCGGCGCTACGTGCAACTTGAACTTCAAACTCCCTACGTGTCATTGCGCGTGAGAGTACGCGGGTGAATGCCGGATCGTCATCAACTATCAAAAAGCGTTCAGTCATCTGCATGCCTTATCGGAAGAGTCACTTCGGTTAACGTACCGCCTTCAGGGCGGTTATAGAGTCTTACATCGCCATCATAGCGTGCCAATGTTGTGCTAGTAAGGAATAGTCCTATTCCTAAGCCTTTACCCTTTGTGGTGATAAAAGGTTTACCTAGGTTGCTGCTCTGTTCAAGACTAATTCCCGGACCGTTATCGTAGATACGGAAATATACTGTCTGTTGATCCCAATCTAGTTCGATATTGATATCTTCGGGCTCTGCATCTGCGGCGTTATTTAGCAGGTTTAACAGGGCTTGTTTTAATGATGTTGTGCAGTTAAGAGAAGGCGGTTCTCCGCCACCTTGTACAGTGAAGGTACGCGTTACCTCTGGCCGAAGAATCATAAACTGCTCAATAACATCTTCTACCAGTGCCATGGTGGACATCTGCTGCGCAGTCGCTTGTTCCTCTTTCACGCTTTGACTCATCTGTTTCAGGCGCTGTGCACAAAGTTCGGTTTGTTGGCGTAAGAGTTGTAAGTCTTCTACTAGCTCTGGGTTTTCAGCGTGTTCATGCTCAAGTTCATTGAGTAGGACTTGCATGGTGCTTAATGGCGTTCCCAGTTCATGAGCTGTGCCGGCAGCCATATTGGCGAGCGATAGAAGCTGTTGATCTTGAATGCGTTTCTCGCGTTCTTGATCCAATGTCTCTTGCTGTATCTGCATGGATTGGCGCATGCGTACAATAAAATAGGTTACAACAATTACTGTTAGGAGGAAGTTGATCCACATTCCTAAAATATGGATATCGAACAGCTCCATAATGCGGTGCTGATGACTGTTATCCAGCTGAACTAGAGGTTCGTAATAAAACAGCAAAGAGCTATAGATGGCGATGATCATGAAGGCTATCAGCCAGACATAAGCTCTCGACATGGTAGCCGAGGATATAATTAGCGGGACGAGTAGTAAGAATATAAAGGGATTGGTTGCTCCCCCCATATGAAATAAAAGCGCGCCATACAGCGCCATATCTGCGATCAATTGAGAGAAAAACTCAGGCTCCGTGACAGGCCAAGGTGAAAAAAGGCGAGCGTAAGTCATCACATTTAGCAGCGCTAAGGCGGCCAGGGTTGTGCCAACTAGCCATACTTTAAGATCGGCCTGTAAACCGTAAATCGCAAAGATAACCGCGATACATTGCCCGAACAGGGTGACGGTTCTGATGTAAGAAAGCTGAATTAAATTATCGCGATGATTAGCCATGAAAGGATTATACCGTAGAGTAATGAAAAACTGACGAGGCAAAATGTCGCAGTGGAGGTAATTTGTCACAGTCAGAGTATAATGCCTGCTTTCTGTCACCATAAATGATGTTTATCCATGAGTATCCTGCAAGAAGAAGTTAATCAACGCCGCACCTTTGCGATTATTTCCCACCCCGATGCGGGTAAAACGACCATTACTGAAAAACTGTTGTTGTTTGGACAGTTGATTCAGCAAGCGGGTAGCGTAAAAGGGAAAAAAGGCGATCGTATGGCTACATCTGACTGGATGTCGATGGAGCAAGAGCGTGGTATCTCGATCACCTCTTCTGTTATGCAGTTCCCGTACAACGGTCGCATGGTTAACCTGTTGGATACTCCGGGTCACGAAGATTTCTCTGAGGATACTTACCGCACATTAACGGCAGTGGATTCTGCGTTGATGGTTGTGGATGGTGCGAAAGGTGTCGAAGATCGAACCATTAAGCTGATGGAAGTTTGTCGTCTGCGTGACACGCCAATTTTCTCGTTTGTGAACAAAATGGACCGTGAGATTCGTGATCCGATTGAACTGCTAGACGAGATCGAAGAAGTTCTGAAGATTGCTGCTGCGCCTATTACTTGGCCAATCGAAATGGGACCGCGTTTTAAAGGTGTGTATAACCTTTATACCGATACGATTCATGTCTTCCAGCCAGGCCAAGGTCATACTATTCCTGAAGATATTCAGGTTAAAGGTCTTGAGAGTGATCAAGCTAAAGAACTTTTAGGTGATATCTACGAAGACTTCCTTGATGAAGTGGAGCTGGTTCGTGGTGCAACTCATGAGTTTGATAAAGAAGAGTTTATGGCGGGCAAGCTGACCCCTGTCTTCTTTGGTACGGCTTTGGCGAACTTTGGTGTTCGTGAGATGCTAAATGATTTCGTTGAGTGGGCGCCTGCGCCAATTCCACGTGCGACACTAACCCGTGAAGTTGAACCGGCTGAAGAAAAATTCAGTGGTTTTATCTTTAAGATTCAAGCCAATATGGATCCGAAACACCGTGACCGTATTGCTTTTATGCGAATCTGTTCCGGTAAGTACAGCAAAGGCATGAAGATGCGTCATGCACGTATCAAAAAGGATGTGAAAATTGCCGATGCGGTAACCTTTATCGCAGGTGATCGTGAGAACGTAGAGGAAGCATGGTCTGGTGATATCATCGGTTTGCATAACCACGGTACGATCCAGATCGGTGATACGTTTACTGCAGGTGAAGATCTTAAATTTACAGGTATCCCTCACTTCGCGCCGGAAATGTTCCGTCGTGTGCGCCCATTGGACCCACTAAAAATGAAGCAGCTACAGAAAGGTTTGCAGCAGCTATCGGAAGAGGGTGCAGTGCAGTTGTTCCAGCCGTTGAAAAATAATGACCTAATTTTGGGTGCGGTAGGTCAGCTACAGTTTGATGTTGTTGTATTCCGATTGAAAGATGAATACAAGGTTGAGTGTAAGTACGAGCCGATCAGTGTGCAGACAGCTCGCTGGGCTGAGTGTGATGATGATAAAATGTTGTCTGACTTCCAGAAGAAGAATCACGATAACTTGGCAATCGATGGTAGTGGTCTTCTGACTTACTTAGCACCAACACGCGTGAACTTGAGTTTGGCTGAAGAACGTTGGCCTGATGTAGCTTTCCGCGCTACACGCGAGCACTAAACCACTTACCACTAAATAAATGGCTGCAAGCATCTAGGCTTGCAGCCATATATTTCCCGCCCTAATCTAATGCTATGCAATTTATCGATAGCCACTGTCATTTAGACTTTTCAGAATTTGATCTTTCTCGGAAAGAAATACTTCTTCAGGCAAGAATCGCCGGTGTAAGCGATATTGTCGTGCCTGGTGTCATCGCTGATAGGTGGCAAGACTTATTGAGTCTGGTTAAGTCGGATCATAATCTCCACGCTGCGCTTGGTTTACATCCCTGCTTTATGGAAAAGCACACTCCAGCAGATCTTGAAATTTTAGAAACCTTGTTGGCGACTGAGCAGGTCTGTGCTGTAGGTGAGATAGGGTTGGATCTTTTCATTCCTGAGGCCAATCTAGATCAACAATTACTCTATTTGAATGAACAATTAGCTTTGGCGAAGAAGTTTAACCTGCCCGTATTGCTGCATGTTCGTAAAGCGCATGATCAGATGTTAAAACAGTTGCGGCTAATTCAGCTAGAGCGAGGTGGTATTGTGCATGCTTTCTCTGGAAGTGAGCAACAAGCACGACAATATCTGGATTTAGGCTTCAAATTGGGTATTGGTGGAACGGTTACTTATGAGCGGGCGAAGAAAATTCGGCGGCTTGTGCAAGAATTGCCGCTGGAGTCTTTTGTGTTAGAAACGGATGCGCCGGATATGCCTTTAGCTGGGCATCAGGGGGAGGTTAATCTGCCAGCGAATGTGGCAAAGGTGGCAGAAGTGATAGCAGAACTTCGTCAAATAGCTGTGGAGGAGGTTGCAGCTATCACTACCCAGCAATCAAAGAACCTATTGCGATTAATATAAACCGCTTTCAATAGTGCCTAGAGCATCCCAAGCGATTTGGGTCTTGTCGTTAACAGGAATCTTAAAGTAGCGGCCTGTAGTGCCTGCAGGTGAGCTGGTGTAACTGCCATCGGCAGGGTTTAGAAGCATACGAGTAAGTGATACTGGGTAGTTTGGCCCTTTAACTTTAGTGCCGTAAGCTTCTTCAATAGGCGCTAGCTGAGCACGAGAAGAGACAATCTTAGTCATATCGCGACATTGAGTGGTATTGCCTAAGCAGATAAAGCGAAACTTTGTATCCACTAGGTAATAGTCAGTCTCGGTAGGCTCCGATTTGCCTAGGGATAATGAGTCCATGCTCATGCAGCCGCTTAAGCTTAAACCTGCAATCAAAAGTAATACTGCATTACGCATACTTATATCCTTATTTAGCAAAGGTCTTCAAAAGGGTTACTAACTTCTAAGCTCACAGGGTTGGCATAGCCTGGAAGTTTTATTTGTGAATCAGTGATTTTAAGATCTTCGCCTTGTAGCACGTTGTGGTCGTAGCGATAGATTGGTTTAGCTTCACCGAGAATGGCTGCTTGGTCATAAGCACTCGCGACAGCACGCGTCTGCTCAAGCTTGTTCTGATACTCTTTTAATTGTGTAGCGCTGTAACGTTTTTTAAGCATGTTGTGTACAACGTGTGGCGCTAGTACAGGTGCAGATGCGTTGTTGCCACCGAAGCCTTTAGAATTCAAAAGTACAGAGTCCATGCCGGTAGCACCCACGTCATGGTGTTGGTTGCTTAGATTCAGGTTGCTCTTGTGAACATCATCAGCAAACGTAGGTGTTGTTACGATGCCTGGGATATAGCCGTATTTCCAAGTACCTAGAGAGGTACTCAATTGATCACCGCCAGCGGTACCTTGGGAGTGACCTAAATAGCACTTAACTGCGGAAACCGTCCAGTTATCAATCGAGAAGGCTTTAGCTGTCTCGTTGATAACATGAGATTCGGTTACGCGGTTTTGCGGAGTGCTTGTCCCGTGGGCTTGAACAAAGCTGCGTTGTTGAAGTGATTCTTCACCTAGCATCGAACGGATCAAAGAGGCTGACTTAGCTAGAGTAATATAGTTGCCTACGCCTGGAGCAGAGATCGATTTCTTATGGCCGTCAGCATTAACAAATACTTCTGGTACAGCACCATAGATTTCGGCGCCTAACTCAACAGCTAGATCATCACTCATCAATAGAACAAATTGGCTACTTTCGCCAATGGTGAATCCACAGTTATTACCAAACGGACGACAAGCTTTGCGGTAATCATTGATGGTTAGCTCAGCTAGATTGTCTAGAGCGAGCAGATCTTTATCTTCAGCTAATGCGCCCATCGCACGGAAGCCTTCGATCACTTCTGGTGTGATTGGAGCATCGCTGCCACCAACTAATACCACTTTGCGACGGCCGCTGCGGATATCATTAACGCCACTGCGCAAGTTATATAAGAATGTTGCACAAGCGCCTAAAGCACCGCCGGTAGTTCCTACATTGCCTAGAATATAAGCATTCACAAAATCGGCTGGCATTTGCGCATAGCCAAGGGGCATCTGTTTCGATGTTGTACGCTTACCAATCGCTGGGAATTTAGTTAAACCACCAAAACCAAAATCATCTAATTGGCCAATAGAGTTACTGGCATAAACTGCAATCTGGTCAGGTGCAACGTAAGCACTGATGCGCTCAAATGGGATGCCGCTTGAAGAGATCGCATCCGATGCCGCAAAAACAGTCATCTGCAGATTACGTGGGTGATTGCGAGATTGGTAGAGTTTGCCTGGTTGGAAGCCGCTAGGTAGCTGACCTGCTGATTGAACAGGTGCTGTTTTGCTATCCGGCAAAATTGCTTCTAATTTGCCTGTGACTTCGATTTCAAATTGCCCAGAAGATGTCTCCGTCACTTGCCAATTACTTGGTATGTTTTGCGGCATTTGACGTTTACGTAACTGGAATTTTAGGGTTTCGTCGCCTAAATTGATGCTTGCTGGCTTATTAAACATGACGTTGTTGACGTCAAAGCAGCTACCTTCGATCTGTCGGATCAGAGTGCTATTGAGTAGTTGTTCTTGTAGAGACGCAATAAGCGCCTCTGCAGTGCAAACTTCACCCTCTTGGTTTAGATATTGGCCTTCAGATGTTGTTGCTAGGCCAGTCAAAATAGCGAGATCGGTTAATGTCTCAGTGCGAGTTTTAGAATCCAGCTTATCGATGATTAAACGGCGATAAGCATGGTGAAATGAGGCACGTCCAGCAGGGTTTATACCACCAAAACCAACAATGACAGGAAGCTGGGACAATTGTATCTCCTCAAAGGGCAGTACTACAGATAATCGAAGGGCTCTATCTAACCGCTACACAATAACGTATTTTAAGCGACAGTAGATATAGGCCAAATCTAAAAATTACAATCGTATTATTTTATCGGTGTTTACCCGTACTGACTAGCATCTATGACTTATTTTATTTGTTTTTAGTCAGCGAATATTCAGCCATACCATGGCCGAATTCAGGGAGCGCAAGAATCTTAGGAGATATGCATGAAAAAACTGATTGCTGTAGCAGTTACAGGTGTTCTGCTAACGGGGTGTCAAACACTAGATCCTTATACAGGAGAGCAGAAAGTAGGTAATACTGCGAAGGGTGCAGGTATTGGCGCTGTAGCAGGTGCTGTACTTGGTGCTGCTGTTTCTAGTAAAAGTGACCGTGGTAAAGGTGCTTTGACTGGTGCCCTTGTGGGTGGTGCCGTTGGCGGTGGTATCGGCTATTACATGGATCAACAGGAAGCGTTGTTGCGTCAAGAATTAGAAGGCACAGGTGTTCGTGTTGAGCGTATCGGTGATTCTATTCGTTTGATTATGCCAGGCAATATTACATTCGCTGTGGATTCTGATCGAATTGCAGGTAGTTTCTACCCTGTGTTGGACTCTGTAGCTAAAGTATTGGCTAAGTTTGATCAGACTGAACTGAATGTTGATGGCTTTACTGATAGTTCTGGCTCTTTTGAATATAACCAGCAACTTTCTGAGCGCCGTGCTGCACGCGTAGGTGATTACCTTGCGAGTGCAGGTGTTGAGCGTTTACGTATTAATGCACGTGGTTATGGTGAACGCTATCCAATTGCTGATAATAAAACCTCTGCGGGTCGTTCACAGAACCGTCGTGTAGAGATCAATATTAGCGGAACACGTCGCTAAGCATTGATATAGCACTCGAGCGTATTATTGGGTTCGAGTGCATTCCTTTCTTAATCTGCTTTTCGTTAGCGAGCGATAGCTAAATCGCCAGGCCTGATATTGTATGACGCAGCTGCGCTACTGATGTAGCCAGAAGCTGAACCCATTTGGACGTCATCAATTACCAATGTTTGTTTTGTATTGGTTAGTTGAGTGGTCGCTTTCATATCTGGTGAGTAATAAGTGGACTTGCGATAGATCGTAAGTTTGTCGCCTCGTTTCAAGCCTTGCTGCTTACCAGAGTTGATCCAGATGTTTCGATCTTCAATTTGAGTGATCATGGTTGAGAAAGGCTCGCAAAGTAATTCGTTTTGAAGCTCTTCAAGAATGGTTTGCTGGAGCTGTTTAACTTTTTGTCCATAATCCTGTTTGAAAAATCCAGCAGTATTGAAGCCTGTCTTAATTGTGCGATCTAGATTCCAGAGGCCAGCAGTTTGATAGTGTTTTTGGCTGACTAGGTGGCCAGTCATACCATCATGGATAAATAGGTCTATTTCAAAGTTTCGTAAGTGCCTTTTACTTTTGTAATCCAAGGTGTTGTAAAGGTCGATTAGGTAGTTTTTTTCGGCGTGAGTACGCGGGTCCATCATCGACATATCGCGGATAACGCCGGAGACAGCATAGTTTACATTTAGCTGGCCCGCTGTTTGTTGCATGCTGGAAAGTGCACCATCATCCAACTGATTGGTTGGGGCGAATTCTGGTTGTGGGTGAAGGTTTAGACGGCCGGCGTTATGAGCAACAAAAGACTGTTTGTTGTTCATCAGTTGTGCAATTTGAGCAGGGAATACACTGCTCACACTGCCTAAACCACCTAGGTTGGCTTGTTTAAGTTTTAGTAGCGGGAAGGCGGTAACAGCAATTGACTTTGTATAACTGTTACTTACGCCGTTGTGACATCCTTGATCAATCAGAACATCAGCCCGTATGCGGATATAAAGGGTATTACCAACGACCTTCTCATCGACTATCTCTATATTGGATACTTGGCCTAAGGTGCTGATCTGCATATTGTCGATTTCTAGGATGCCATCGCGAACGACTTGGCTACTTGAAATGTATACCGCGGCTTGCATTGAGGCTTGTTGTGAAGCGTCTCGAATTGCAGCTTCTCGAGCAGAGTTTATATCTTTGTTGGCAATAATGGCTTGGCCTTGCGCTTCAACAACAACTGCCTGAGCTGAAAGAGGCAATAGAAGAAGACAGGCTAAGAGTAATTTTTGCACTAGATTAAACATATCTCACCGTTGACCGATTACTTACACTGTATGTAGATAACTTAAAAACAGATGTTTGAGCTGTGGGCATCTTATCTCAGGGCTCTTAAAGCTGACAGTATGCAATTACAATATGATTGTAAATCATTGTATAAGGTCGTGTTTTGTATTGCTCCCTATACCTAGATGATTATGTTAGATTGTGGTGCGTAACCTTTGAGTTTGGAAGATCAGGATGAAAAATATTTTACTGCTGTTTGCGATCGGATGTTTAAGTGGTTGTATGCAGCAAACGAATAAAAGTGCTGGGTCTGAGTCCGTGCATATTGAAAGTATGAGTCCTGAAGTTGTTGCAGAGCTGCATAAGCTAGAAAAGGCGCATATCGCAGAAAAGGAAGCGCTGCTGGAAAAAGAGCGTGCTATGTTGCAGCGAGAGGTTGTGCAGGTTGATGTTTCTCCAAACGGTTTGGATCCTCTCAGTGAGGCTGTTCAGCAAATGGCTGTACAGATGACAGCGGGTTTGCAGCAGAATCGCGTTAAAACATTCCCAATGGCGGTCATTCCATTCACAAATTTACATAATGAACGCAAAGTTGGGCGTTTTGGTGAGCGTTTAGAGCAGGCGTTTATTTATCAGTTGCAACAACATGGTTACAACTTGATTGATTACCGTGCGGCGGGTTTGACAACATCAACCAAACAGCCACTATCGAAACAGAATCTGTCAGGCCTTAGAACGCGCTATAAACTGTATTTCTTGGTGACAGGAACATATGCGCAACATTCTGATGGCATGGTGATCAATGCCCGAGTCATTGATACAACGACTCGACAAGTATTGGCGACAGGGCAGAGTCATGTAAGTAACGAGCGTTTAGAGGGTGGATTGCCAGGGTATAATCCTCTCAAAGCCTTAAATAAAGATTTGATTATCGAAAATGGAAGTGGGCCGGTTAGGTAAATCATCAGATGAAAAAAGCATATACAAATTTTTTTCGTAAATTAGCTGGGCTGTTTTTATTGACGCCTGTTTTGCTGCTTCAGGGGTGTGAAACGGCAGTTGAGACGACCATTGATATGGTTGAAGCGTTACCTGATGTTAATTTCCCAACCCGTGTTGAAGAGCCTAAAGAACCTAATTGGGTGAGAGCGACGGGCTATGCGCCGATTAGCTTGCAACCGGGGAAAAATCGTCAGCATAAAATACTGATGGCGATGCGTGCTTCTAAGTTACGTGCTTATCAGGAGTTAGCAGGTGTTGTTCATGGGCAGTATCTGTTTGGTACCACCTCCGTACAGGATATGATTGTGCAAAATGATCAATTCAAAGCTGCTGTTTCTGGTATTGTCAGAGGGGCAAGAGTCGTGAAGACTTATCCGGTGCAAGAAGATACTTATGCAACCACCTTAGAAGTGGATCTAAATCAGGTTCAGCGAGCCTGGATTAGCCGCTAAATAAGCAAGAAAAAAGGGAGCAGATGCTCCCTTTTTTCTTGCTTAAGTTTTAAAAGCTAAGCGATTATTTTTGAGTAGCTTCGAATGCTGCCATCTGTTCAGGTGTCGCTTTCTTCTGGTATTTGTCTTTCCAAGAGTCGTAAGACTCACCGTATACCAATTCACGCGCTGCATCGTAATCTACTTCATGACCGCGCTTTTCAGCTTCAGCTTTGTACCACTTGCTCAGACAGTTGCGGCAGAATCCCGCCAGAATCATTAGATCAATGTTCTGTACATCTTTACGGTTGTCTAAATGTTCTAATAGACGACGGAATACAGCCGCTTCGATTTCGTTTTGCGTTTGTTGATCCATGTTTTCCTCACTTTTTCTTGGTGCCTCGATTACCTGAGGCTACGGCTCTATTAACTTTCGTGTTGGATATGTTCATCCAGCTGCTGGCAGATCTGATCCTGAAGGGTCTGACAGAGATCAGGATCAGAGACAGGCAGACCCTGTTCGTCGGTGATGAAGAAAAAGTCTTCTACACGTTCACCGACGCTCGCGATCTTCGCTTTACGTACAGATAAGTTGTGCTCTGCGAAAATGCCACCAATACGTGCAAGTAGACCAGGACGATCAGGTGTAATCACTTCTAGTACGGTCTGTTGAGCAGACGGATCATTGCTTACATAAACTTGAGTTGGGGTAGCAAACAGCTTCATCTGACGTGGAACGCGTCGCTGGATAATATCCGGGTAGTCATCTGGATCATCAAGCTCTTCGATTAGGCGCTGCTTGATTGACTGCAGATGACTTGGGTTCTCCGACAATGGCGTATTGTCATCTGAAAGCACTGTATAAGTGTTAAGGACCTCGCCGCTATCTGTCACAATAATACGTGCATCTTGGATGTTGAGGTGTAATTGATCCATTGCCGCTACAGTGGCTGCAAAGAGGTTTTTGATATCTTTGCTGTAGATAAAAATCTCTGTTGCGCCTTCAAATACACGGTGAGATGTTTGGCGAATCAGGATCAGCGGCTCATCTGCTTTTGTATGTTCTAGAATTGCCTTGGTGTGTTCAGCGATGCTTTGGGCGGTCTCTCTAAGGAAATAATCATCTCCTATTGATGACCATAAAGTGTGTATATCGGTTTTCTCTACGCCTTGTCGATCCAATAGAATCTGAGCTTCGTGCTGAATCTGTTCGATACGGTCTTCTTTGTTGATTGGGTTCTCTAAGCCGCGACGCAGAGCGCGTTTAGTATCGGTATAGAGTTTACGCATCAGTGTTGCACGCCAGCTGTTCCAAAGTGTGTGGTTGGTAGCGTTTATATCGGCGATAGTCAGCACGTAAAGATAATCAAGATGCACAATGTCTCGCACTTGTTGCGCAAATGTGTGAATAACTTCCGGATCTGAAATGTCCTTGCGTTGAGCTGTCATAGACATAAGTAAGTGGTTACGTACCAGCCAGGATACTAAATGGCTGTCCCACTTGCCTAAATGGTGCTCATCGCAGAATTCGAGTACGTCTTCAGCGCCTAGCTCAGAATGATCGCCGCCTCGACCTTTGGCAATGTCATGGAAAAGACCGGCAATGTATAGCAGTTCGATTTTGGGTAGCTGATTTACAATGCGATGACAAATTGGGAATTCTTCTCGGTAGTCGCGATGTCTGAATTGTCGGCACTTTTGAATCACCTTCATGGTGTGTGCATCAACGGTGTAGATATGGAATAGGTCGTGCTGCATCTGACCAATAATGCGGCCAAATTGAGGTAGGTAGCGACCCAAAATTCCGTATCGTGTCATTCGTTTTAATTCGGTGGAGACTCGCTCTGGGGAGCGAAGTAGTTCCATGAAGAGGCTGGTATTGCGAATATCCTTACGAAATTCTTCATCAACCTTGTGTCGATTGTCTCGAATTAAGCGGATAGTCGAGGCGCGAACACCTTTAATGGATGGATTTTGTGCTAACAGGACAAATAGCTCCATCAGGGCAAAAGGTTGGTGTTCAAAAGTGTTTTCGTGAGTGACTTCTAAGTAATCGTTGTGAATCTGGAAACGATTGTTTAGAGGGATGATCACTTGCTCTTCATCTGCTCGAAGGATTGCTTCATCGAAGTGTTGCAGTAGCATGTCATTGAATTCTGACATGGTCATGGCGATACGATAGTACTTGCTCATGAACTGTTCTACGGCAAGCTTGCCCTCTTCATCTTTATAACCAAAGAACTCAGCCAATGTTCGCTGGTGATCGAACAGTAGACGGTCTTCGCGGCGGTTGCAGAGCATGTGAAGTGCATAACGAACAGACCATAGGTACAGCTCGCCTTTATTTAAAATATCTAGCTCTGTTTCGGTTAGGAAGCCATCTTCAACCAAGTCGCGAATATAGGTGGAACCGAAATGTCTTTTGGATACCCAGCCTATGGTTTGTAAATCACGTAGGCCACCAGGTGAATTTTTAAGGTTAGGTTCTAGGTTGTACTCAGTATTGTTGGTCTTCTTGTGGCGTTCTTTCTGCTCTTTTTGCTTAGCTAGAAAGAATTCTTTATCGGTCCAAGCGCCTTCCGATGTCACCCTGTCATACATCTGTGTGTGTAGATTAGGATTGCCTGTCAGTGTGCGAGATTCAATCAGATTAGTGGCGATCGTAATATCACTTTGTGCTTCTTTATAACATTCGCTGAGTGTTCGAACGCTGGAACCTATATCTAAATTGATATCCCAAAGTGTGGTTAAGAATGCGCTGATTGAATCGTGTAGATCTTCAGCATTAACCTCATCATCCAAGAGGATTAGTAGGTCAATATCTGAATGCGGGTGCAGTTCGCCTCGGCCGTAGCCGCCAACAGCAATAAGCGAGATCTTATCTTCAGGCCAGGGGTATTGAGACCAAGCGACTTGTAAGATGCGATCAATTTCCCACGCACGGCCGTAGATTAGTTTGCGGATATCCTCTCCAGCCTTGAAGCGATCATCAAGGCTGGTTTTTATCGTGCACAGCGCCTCTTTGTACACTGGGATAGGGGAGGTTGCCTCCGCTAACTTGGTTCTAAAATCATCGATGTCGATGATCTCTTCTTCGGCTAGTTGCTGGTGGAGGGTGGTCGACATCTTAGCATTACCCGCTTTGTTTATTTCGCGTAGTGAATGATTTACTGAAGATTCTCATCAGAACGGAGGGTTAGAATCTCGTAACCATCGGCAGTTACTAAGATTGTGTGTTCCCATTGTGCTGATAAGCGACGATCAGCTGTTTCAACAGTCCAACCATCCTTCTTAGATAGTTTAACTTGTCGTTTTCCTGCATTGATCATTGGCTCAATTGTAAAAATCATGCCTTCTTCAAGAATCTCACCAGTGCCTGCTTTACCGTAATGCAGAACTTGAGGTTCTTCGTGGAATTCAGCGCCAATGCCGTGGCCGCAGTATTCGCGAACCACAGTATAGTGATTTTGTTCTGCATGGGTTTGGATTACGTGGCCAATATCTCCAAGGCGTGCGCCCGGTTTAACCAGTTTGATGCCTTTGTACATGCATTCCAACGTTATATCGACTAGGCGGCGGGCATGAGGTAGTTCCTTGCCCACAAAAAACATTTTGCTGGTGTCGCCGTGATAACCATCTTTGATTACCGTGATATCAACGTTGATGATATCGCTATCTTTCAGTTTCTTGTCATTTGGAATGCCATGGCAAACAACCTGATTAACTGAAGTACAGATAGATTTTGGGAAGCCATGGTAGTTAAGCGGTGCAGGAATGGCTTGCTGCTTGTCAACAATGTAGTCATGACAAATTTGGTTCAGCTCATTTGTGGTGACACCCGGTTTTATATATGGCTCGATCATTTCGAGAACTTGGGCAGCTAAGCGGCCTGCAACGCGCATTTTCTCGATCTCTTCAGGTGTTTTAATTTTGATGCTCATAAGCTGTCAATTGTCCTGTGAAACCGCCAGAAGCGGTGTATTAAAATTTAACTGAAGGTGATTGTAGCAATCCTGCTGCAGGAATAGAAATAGGCTTTATATTATTGGGTGGTTATGGTATAAATCCGCGCTCAATTTGCGTAAGCAAAAATATATATCACACACGTTCCGACACAACGTTCAGGGTGCCTTCGGGTTGGATGTTGGGGATCGTGGAGGTTTAACCCAATTTTAGGAAAATATAATGGCTAAAATTACTATGCGTGACCTGCTTAAAGCAGGCGTTCACTTCGGTCACCAGACTCGTTACTGGAACCCGAAAATGTCTAAATTCATTTTCGGTGCTCGTAACAAGATTCATATCATCAACCTAGAGCACACTCTACCTGCACTTAACGGTGCACTAGATAGCATCCAAGGTATGGCTTCCAACAAAAACAAAGTTCTTTTCGTTGGTACTAAGCGCGCTGCTAGCAAAATCGTTAAAGAAGAAGCTACTCGTGCAGGTATGCCATACGTAAACCACCGTTGGTTGGGTGGTATGCTGACTAACTACAAAACTATCCGTCAGTCTATCCGTCGCCTACGCGATCTGGAAGGTCAGAGCCAGGATGGTACGTTTGAGAAGCTAACTAAGAAAGAAGCTTTGATGCGTCAGCGTGAAATGGAAAAGCTAGAGCGTTCTATCGGTGGTATCAAAGAGATGGGCGGTCTGCCTGACGCTTTGTTCGTAATCGACGTTGACCACGAGCGTATCGCAGTAAATGAAGCAAACAAACTGGGTATCCCAGTTATCGGTGTCGTTGATACTAACAGCAACCCAGATGGCGTTGATGTTGTTATTCCTGGTAACGATGATGCACTGCGTGCAATCCAGATTTACGTTAAGTCTGCAGCTGATGCTTGCCTTGAGGGTACTGAAGCAACTGCTGGCGACAAAAACGAATTCGTTGAAGTTGAAGAAAAAGCAGCTGAATAATTCTGCTGGGAATACGGCAACGTATTCTCTTTGACTTTATAGAGGGGGCCTTGCCCCCTTTTTTGGATTTTTTGATTAACCCGCGATTATTTTATAGGGGTATTCGATATGGCGAACATTTCCGCTGCAATGGTTAAAGATCTGCGTGACCGTACTGGTCTAGGCATGATGGAGTGTAAAAAAGCACTTAAAGAAGCTGGTGGCGACATCGAAAAAGCGATTGAAGAGCTACGTAAAGCTTCTGGTATGAAGGCTGCTAAAAAAGCAGGTCGTACAGCAGCAGAAGGTGTTGTAGTTGTTAAAGTTGCAGACGATAGCAGCTACGCGGTAGCAGTAGAAGTTAACTCTGAAACTGACTTCGCTGCACGTGATGAAGGTTTCCTAGCTTTCGCGAATGTTGTTCTGGACAAAGCGTTTGCTGATAAAGCGACTGACGTAGAAGCGTTGATGGCTGGTGAACTAACTGATGCGCGTGATGCATTGGTTCAGAAAATCGGTGAGAACATCGGCGTACGTCGCGTATTCCTAGTTGAAGGTGGCGTTGTTGGTGCTTACGTACACAGCAACAACAAGATCGCTGCGCTTGTTCAGCTTGAAGGCGGTAACAACGAAACGGCTAAAGACATTGCAATGCATGTTACTGCTGTTAACCCTCAGGTTGTTAACAAAGAAGATATGCCTGCTGAAGTTGTTGAAAAAGAGAAAGAAATCATTCTTGCGCAGCCAGATATGGCTAGCAAGCCTGCAGAGATTGCAGAAAAAATGGTTACTGGTCGTATCAACAAATTCTTGGCTGAAAACAGCCTAGTAGAGCAAGCTTTTGTGAAAAACCCAGATCAGAAAGTTGATCAGGTAGCAAAAGATGCTGGCGCTACTGTATCTGCATTCACTCGTATAGAAGTGGGTGAAGGTATTGAAGTTGAAGAAGTAGACTTCGCTGCAGAAGTTGCTGCTCAGCTTAACGGCTAATAAGCTCTAAAGCTTATGGATTGCGCATCTAACCCATGCGCAATCCCCTCTTTTCTTGCTACACTCTCCTGATCCCAATTTCTGTGGAGATATACGGATGCCAACCACCGAGAAACAATCAAAATATAAACGCATATTACTGAAGCTTAGCGGCGAAGCCCTAATGGGAGACGAGAGCTTTGGTATAGACTCAAATGTCCTGAATCGCATGGCCCTAGAGATCGGCCAGCTAGTAGGGATTGGTGTTCAAGTCGGTATGGTTATCGGCGGTGGTAATTTGTTTCGTGGCGCAGCGCTAAATGAAGCTGGGTTGGATCGTGTTACTGGCGACCATATGGGTATGCTTGCAACCGTTATGAATGCATTGGCGATGCGCGATGCATTGGAGCGTAGCAATATAAATACTCGCGTAATGTCTGCTATTCCAATGAGTGGTGTTGTAGATCATTATGACCGTCGAAATGCTATGCGTTACCTAAATCAAGGCGATGTAGTGATTTTTGCGGCGGGCACAGGAAATCCTTTCTTTACAACGGATTCAGCAGCTTGCCTTCGTGGTATTGAAGTAGAAGCGGATGTTGTATTGAAAGCAACAAAAGTTGATGGTGTTTATACGGCTGATCCGGTTAAGGATCCAACGGCGCGTCGTTACCGTCACTTAAGTTATGATGAAGTTTTAGAACAGCAACTGGGTGTTATGGATCTGACTGCGATTTGTTTGACGCGAGATCATAATATGCCAGTGCGTGTATTTAATATGAATAAACCAGGTGCTCTTGCCAACCTTGTAGTGGGTAGTGATGAGGGCACTTTGATCGATTGCAGTGAAACGGTTGGAGAAAAATATGCTGAATGAAATCACTCAGGATGCTGCCGAGCGCATGCAGAAAAGTGTTGATTCTCTGGTAACGAACTTTAAGAAAATTCGTACTGGTCGTGCACACCCAAGCATTCTGGAAGGGATTCAGGTTTCCTATTACGGTTCTGATGTGCCTTTGAGCCAGGTGGCTAATATTTCCGTTGAGGATGGTCGTACGCTATCGATCGTGCCATGGGAAAAGCCAATGGTGCCTGTAATCGAAAAAGCGATTATGACCTCTGATCTAGGTTTGAACCCAGCAACTGCGGGTGAAAATATTCGTGTTCCAATGCCTCCGTTGACTGAAGAAACGCGTAAGGGTTATATCAAACAAGCGCGTCAGGAAGCTGAAGGTGCACGCGTAGCTATTCGTAATATTCGTCGTGATGCAAACGGTGATCTTAAAGATCTCTTGAAAGAAAAAGAGATCACTGAAGATGATCAGCGTCGCGGCGAAGATCAGATTCAGAAAGTTACGGATAAGCATGTTGCAGAAGTGGATAGTCTTCTGGAACAGAAAGAAAAAGATCTAATGGAAATTTGATCGAAGCAGCGGTGCTGTAAGGTGCCGCTGAATTATTTGCATGACATCAGAAAACAATTCTTCAGAAGTTATTACTAATACGCCTCGGCATATTGCCATCATTATGGATGGGAATAACCGTTGGGCAAAAGAGCGTCGACTACCAGGCTTGGCAGGTCATAAAGCGGGTGTGGATTGTGTGCGTTCAGTCATCGAAGGCTGTGTGGAGTTAGGTGTTGAATCTCTGACTTTATTTGCTTTTAGCTCTGAGAATTGGAAGCGACCTCCGTTGGAGGTTAAAGGTCTAATGGAGTTGTTCAAACTTGCATTAGATCGAGAAGCGAAGAAGTTATTAAAAAACAACATTCGCTTACGAATTGTTGGTGATAAAACATCGTTTAGTGATTCGTTACAGAAAAAAATTCACGATGTCGAAACTTTGACTGCTGATTGTGATGGGTTGCAGCTTAATATTGCGGCAAATTATGGTGGCCGTTGGGATATTACCCAAGCGGCACGTCAGCTTGCTCAGCAATGCATTGCTAATGAATTATCTCCTTCAGATATCACAGAAGAATCCCTAGGAAAATGCATAAACCTTTCTGATCTGCCTGAGCCTGATTTATGTATCAGAACAGGCGGTGAGCAACGCATTAGCAATTTTCTGATCTGGCAATTTGCTTACACCGAATTGTATTTTTCGGATGCTTATTGGCCTGACTTTGATAAAGAGCATTTGAATATAGCAGTCCAAGATTATAGCGGTAGACAACGCCGTTTTGGTAAAACCAGTGAACAGGTAGAGGCAGAGCAAAATGCTTAAACAGCGAATATTAACCGCGCTTGTGCTTGCACCGTTAGCGTTGCTGGGTGTGTTTGCTTTACCTTTATCATCTTTTCTTTATTTTATGGATGTTGTCATACTCTTGGGTGCTTGGGAGTGGGCCAATTTATCCGGATATCAAAGCCGTATTCAGCGTTTCATGTATGTCGGCTTGATGGCATCGATTCTTGCTGGTCTGCATCTTTTTTATACCAGTGTTCCTGTTGAACTTATCTTGTCAGGAGCACTCTTAGGTTGGATGGTCGCGTTTCTCTGGGTGGTGAAATATCCGCAGAGCACTAGTTGGAGCGCTTGCTGGAAACGAGCCTTAGTTGGCTTGGTTGTATTGGTACCAAGCTGGATTGCATTTGTTGGGCTGAAAGGTTCAGAAAACGGTGAGGTGTTAATCCTACTGTTGTTTCTTTTGGTTTGGGGGGCGGATGTTGGTGCATACTTCTCAGGCAAAAACTTTGGGCGGGTCAAATTAGCGCCGGATGTTAGCCCGGGTAAAACGCGTGAAGGCCTTTACGGTGGCTTAATTGCTTGTATCGTTATTGCGCTAGGGTTTGCTCTGTACAGTGGTTTTGACATGGCGCAAGTTCTTCTTCTTGTTGTGCTTGCTACTGCTACAGGGTTGATTTCTGTACTCGGTGACCTTTTTGAAAGCATGTTGAAAAGGCATCGGGGAATTAAAGATAGTAGTCAATTACTTCCGGGACATGGTGGTGTGTTGGATCGAATCGATAGTCTGACTGCAGCCTCGCCTTTGTTTGTATTGGGTATGCAATATCTAATTGCTTATTGAGATTGTTATGGAGCTGTTACATACCATTCTTGCCACAATCGTTACCTTAGGGGTTTTAGTTACAATCCATGAATGGGGGCACTTTTATGTTGCCCGTCGTTGTGGGGTAAAAGTTCTACGTTTCTCTGTTGGTTTTGGTAAAGCTATTTATACTTGGAAAGATCGTCAAGGGACTGAGTATGCGATCGCCAGTATTCCTTTAGGTGGCTATGTCAAAATGTTGGATGAGCGTGAAGGTGATGTGCCTGAAGAACAGCTCTCCCAAGCTTTTAATCGTAAGCCTGTAATTCAACGTATCGCAATTGTTGCAGCAGGTCCTCTTGTAAATCTCATTTTTGCTGTCTTTGCTTATTGGTTCATGTTTGCCTATGGCGTTTCAACGGTTGCTCCGGTCGTCGGGGGGGTAAAGATTGAGTCGCCAGCTGAGCGAGCTGGTTTGCAAAATGATGTTGAAATTCTAGCGGTGGATGGTTTTGCTACATTGTCGTGGGACGAGGTAAATCTTCGTTTGGCCTCTAGAATAGGAGAAACTGGCGATATTAATTTGTTGGTTAAACCGTTGGAAAGTACGCTTTCACATCCTGTCCATATTTCAGTGTCTAACTGGCATGTAAATGTTGAATCAGAGTCTCCAGTAACTGCCTTGGGTTTAGATCCATGGAGGCCTTCTATTCCAGCAGAAATTGGGCAGGTTGTAGATGGTGGGCGTGCGCTTCAGGCCGGTTTGCTAGTAGGTGACATCGTTGAGGAGATAGATGGCCGGCCTGTAAATGATTGGTATGGTTTTGTTCAGGTTGTTAGAGATAGTCCTGAGCGTGCAATCCAATTAACTATTTTACGGTCAGAAAATCTACAAAATATTGTCTTGGTCCCAGCCCTTAAGATTGATGATGAAGGGCGCGAGTATGGTTATATTGGTGCTGGAGTTCAGCCGGTTTCGTGGCCTGATGATCTAAGGCGTACAATTGAATATGGTTTTTTTGATGCGTTTGGGCGTGCAGTTGATAAAACAGGGCAGATGATGGTCTTAACTCTCGATTCTATTTGGAAAATGATTGAGGGCGTTATATCGGTAAAAAACTTGAGCGGTCCAATTACGATTGCTAAAGTGGCCGGTGCTTCAGCAGAGTCAGGCTTGGAATCGTATATTAGTTTTCTTGCCTATCTAAGTATTAGCTTAGGTATCCTGAATTTACTGCCAATACCTGTCTTAGATGGTGGGCATTTGCTTTATTATGCTGTCGAATTAGTGACAGGAAAGCCTGTAAGTGAGAGTATTCAGCTCCTTGGTCTGAAAATTGGTATGGCTATGCTGCTTTCGCTTATGTTTGTAGCATTGTTTAATGACTTTATGCGGCTTTAACAGCTGCTTCGATTATTTATTACGGATTAGACGCACTTCATGAAACGTGGCATTGGACTTCTGGTAGCGCTCTTTTTCTGGGTATCATTTGCTCAGGCAAACACATCATCTTTCACAGTGGAAGATATTCGATTAGAAGGTTTGCAGCGCGTTTCTCCAGGTATCGTGTTCAGGAATTTTCCTGTTACCGCAGGTGATCAAGTAAATTCCCTATCATTGACAAGAGCAACAAAAAAGTTATTTGCTTCCGGCTATTTTGACGATATTGAATTGCTGCGTGATGAGTCAGTTCTTGTGCTGCGTCTACAAGAGCGACCATCAGTTAGTTTGATAAAGCTTGAAGGCAATAAGGTGCTAGAGTCTGAAGCGCTTTTAGATGGATTGAAACAGACCGGTTTACAAGAAGGTGATGTATTTAAACGATCAACCCTGGAGCAAATTAAGCAGGATTTAGTGCGTGTATATGCTTCCCAGGGTCGTTATGGGGCGAGTATTAGTACGAATGTGGAAAACTTGCCTGGTAATCGTGTTGCACTGAATATTAATGTTAAAGAAGGTCGTGTAGCAACAATTCAGCATATCAATATAGTGGGTAATACTGTTTATTCTGACGAAGAATTGAAAGAACTTTTCTCGTTGAAATTGCCGAATTTTTGGTCTTTCTATAAGAAAGATGACCGTTATGCTCGCCAAAAATTAACAGGTGATTTGGAGCGAATCCGTTCGTATTACCTTGATAGCGGTTATGTGAATTTCTCTATCGATTCCACACAAGTTTCTATCACTCCAGACAAGAAAAATGTCTATATTACCTTAAACGTAACAGAGGGTGAGAAGTACACAATTCGTGATGTTGCTGTTGCTGGTGAAATGGTAGTACCAGAAGGTGAGCTTTTAGATGTCATTCGTGTGGAAGAAGGGCAAGTGTTTTCTCGTCGTTTAATCACAGAATCTCAAGATGCACTGGTTAAACGTATTGGTGATGCAGGTTATATGTTTGCAAATATATCTCCAGCGCCAGAGTTGAACGATGACAATACGGTAACAGTCAAATTCTTTCTTGATCCAGGTAAACGAACTTACGTTCGCCGAATTAATATTCGAGGTAATACACGTACAGCTGACGAGGTCGTTCGTCAGCACTTGAAACAGATGGAAGCTGCGGTTGCATCTAATGAATTGATTGAGCAATCCAAGCAGCGCTTAGAAAAAACTGGTTATTTTAAAACGGTTGCTGTTGAAACTACGCCAGTTCCAGGTAGTAACGATTTAGTTGATATAGATTACCGTGTTGAAGAACAACAATCAGGTTCGTTTTCCGCGAGTGTTGGTTTCTCTCAGAGCGCAGGTATTATCTTAGGTTTTAAATTACAGCAAGATAACTTCTTAGGCACGGGTAAGAAAGTCGGTATTGGTATCTCTAACAGTGATACATTAACTGAGTATTCATACAGTTTCGTCGATCCATATTATACCGTTGATGGCGTAAGTCGTGGCTTTAACGTTTATTACCGTGAACGTGATTTTGATGAAGATAATGCCAGTGCATTCTCTACTGATGAGATGGGGGGTGGTGTTAACTTTGGTTACCCTATTGATGATTATCAGCGTTTGAACTTCGGACTTAATGTTGAAAAAGTAACAATCAAAACTAACACTACTGAAACGCCTGATGAAATAAATCAGTATCTTGCCGATGAAGGCAATGATTATATCAACTTCAACGTTACTGGTCGTTGGAGTTCGAATCACTTGAATCGCGGTTTCTTCCCGACAAAAGGTTATTCACAGAGCTTGTCTCTAGAGCTAGGCCTGCCTGGTAGTGACTTGAGCTATTACAAAGCGCAATATAACGGCAAATGGTACTATCCTCTGACAGATGATCGTTTCTGGGTTTTATCTCTCAAAGGAAGAGTGGGACTTGGGGGTGAGTTAGGGGGTAATGAATATCCATTCTATAAACACTTCTTTGCTGGTGGTTTGAAAACCGTTCGAGGTTATGAGCAGAACTCTCTAGGCCCTCGAGATTCCAAAGATGATCCATTTGGCGGTGATGTATTGATTACCGGTGGCGCGGAATTTATTTTCCCTACGCCTTTTGTAAAAGAAAGAACATCTTGGCGAACATTGTTGTTTGTGGATGCGGGTAATGTCTATGACACGGACTGTTCTTCAGTTTCCAAACCTGGGAATTGTACAGATGGTGTAGAGCTAGATGAATTGAGATTATCAGCAGGATTTGGCTTGAGTTGGTTGACACCAATTGGGCCTTTGTCCGTTGCTTTGGCTGCGCCTCTAAATGATAAAACTGGTGATGATACCGAAGTGTTCCAGTTCGCATTAGGTCAAACTTTCTAAGGAATAGAATATGAAATTTAAAACCGTACTTGGTTTTCTTTTTGTTGCAACATTAAGTTTCAATGCAAGCGCTGAAAAGGTTGCTGTTTTAGGCGTCCAGCAGGCTCTTCTTGCATCTGAGGCTGCTGCAGATTATCGCCAGTCATTAAAAGCTGAGTTTGCGAAAGAAGATAAGAAAATGCTTGATCTGGAAAAACAGGTTAAAGCAGCAAGAGAAAAACTTAAGAAGAATAAAGATCTAGCATCGGAGGCTGAATTGAAGAAAATGAGTATTCAATTCCAAAAAGCCTTTGCTGAGTATCAAAAAAACGGTCAAGTTCTGCAGCAGCAAAAAATGCAACGTGAGCAAGCATTTATCCAAGAGATGCGCCCCCGTCTAGATAAAGTTATTCGTGATCTGATTGAAAAAGAGGGTTATGACGTGGTGATTTCGAAGCAAGCTACATTGTTTGCAAAAAAAGAACTAGATATTACTCCTCGAGTAGTTGAACTGCTAAACAAGCAGTAGGCTAGCTGCACTGAATGAGTTCAAATGAGTACACGCTACAGCAGCTTGCTGATTTTTTGTCAGCAGAGTTACATGGCGACGGTGATTTCAAAGTTAGTGCCCTATCTACTTTGGAAAAAGCTGGGTCTTCGGATCTGAGCTTTATTGCGAATAGTAAGTACCAAAAATATCTATCTGACACGCAAGCAGGAGCTATTTTGATGGCTCCTTCAGATGTTGGTCTGTTTAAAGGTAATGCTTTAGTTATCGATAATCCATATCTTGCTTATGCTCGTGTTAGTCAGCTCTTTGTCCTGTCCTCCGAATCTGCAAAAGGTATCGCTGCTTCAGTAATTATTGCTGAATCGGCAAAAATTGCTGAAACAGCTTCAATTGCTCAAGGCGTCGTTATTGGTGAGCGAGTAGTAGTTGATGAAGGGGTTATTATTGGGCCGAATACAGTGGTAGGTGATGACTGCTTTATTGGTGCAGAATCTGTTCTTAAACCTAATGTAACCCTATATCCAGATGTTCACGTTGGCAGATATTGTCTTATCCATAGTGGTGCAGTTTTGGGAGCAGATGGTTTCGGATTTGCTAATGATGAAGGCGACTGGGTCAAAATTGCGCAGTTAGGTGGTGTCAGGCTTGGCAACAACGTTGAAGTCGGTGCTGGGACCACAATAGATCGTGGAGCATTAGAGCATACAGTTATCTCCGATGGTGTAATCTTAGATAATCAAATACAAATTGCTCATAACGTTACCATTGGTGAAAAAACTGCAATTGCTGGTTGTACGGCAGTGGCTGGAAGCACTAAAATTGGCGCCGGTTGTACTATTGCTGGAGCGTGTGGAATTACTGGGCATTTAAATATTGCTGCTGGAAGCCATATCACGGCAATGTCATTGGTCACAAAATCAATCATAGAGCCAGGCGTTTATTCGTCTGGTACAGGTATGCTTCCACATAAACAATGGAAGAAGAATGTTGTTAGATTTCGTCAGTTGGATGAGCTAGCACGTCGTATAAAGTCTGTAGAAGATAAGATTACTGAGATTAAGGGTTCTTAAGAAATGATGGATGTAAATGAAATACGGGAATACCTCCCGCACCGCTATCCGTTTTTATTGGTGGATCGTGTGCTGGAATTAGAAAAGGGAGAATCCATTGTTGCGATTAAAAACGTTACAGTAAATGAGCCATTCTTCAATGGTCATTTCCCTGATCATCCAGTAATGCCTGGTGTGCTGATTGTTGAAGCGATGGCGCAAGCAGCGGGTATCCTAGGTTTTAAAACTATGGATAAGAAACCACAAGATGGTTCAATTTATTACTTTGTTGGCTCAGATAAACTACGCTTTAAGCGTCCTGTAGTGCCTGGTGACCAGTTGAAACTTGAAGCAAAAGTTATCTCTGAGCGTCGTGGTATCTGGAAGTTTGATGTGCGAGCTACCGTTGAAGGTGATATGGTAAGTAGTGCAACAATTTTGTGTGCTGATAGAAAGGTTTAAATCTTGATAGATTCCCGTGCTCTTATAGACCCTACTGCAAAGCTTGCTGATGATGTTGAGGTCGGGCCTTGGTCAATCATTGGGCCTGACGTAGAAATTGGTGCGGGCACAGTTATTGGCCCCCATGTCGTTATTAAGGGGCCAACCAAAATCGGGAAGAATAACCGTATATTTCAATTCTCGTCCGTTGGTGAAGATTGCCAAGATAAAAAATATGCGGGTGAGCCTACGACCCTGACCATTGGGGATGATAATGTTTTCCGCGAAGGTGTCACGATCCATCGTGGTACTATTCAGGATGCAGGTACTACGACAATTGGCAGTCATAATCTATTTATGGCTTATGCTCATGTTGCCCACGATTGTGTTGTCGGTGACCATGTAATCATGGCTAATAATACTGCGATTGCAGGGCATGTACATATTGGTGACTGGACTATTCTGGGTGGGTTTACCGCAGTACATCAATTCTGCAGGATTGGTTCTCATGTAATGTGTGGTACTAGCACCGTCGTGTTAAAGGATATACCTTCCTACATTATGGCGAATGGTAATACCGCAAAACCTCACGGTATTAACGTTGAAGGTCTTAAGCGTCGCGGTTTTAGTGCTGATTCTATTGTTCAGTTGCGTCGTGCTTATAAAACAATCTTCCGTAATAAACTTACAACCGCTCAGGCATTAGCTGAATTAAAAACGATGGCGAATGAATGTCCTGAAGTTGTTCCGATGATCCAATCTATTGAATCCTCCACTCGTGGCATAATTCGCTGAGGTTGATTATGCCAAACCCCCTACGAGTAGGCATTGTAGCTGGTGAAGCTTCAGGCGATATTTTAGGTAGTGGCTTAATCAAAGCGTTAAAAAAACGCTACCCGAATCTCACTGTCGAGGGAATTGGCGGTGAGTTGATGATCGCTCAAGGCTGTCACTCTCATTACCCTTTGGAAAGATTGTCAGTTATGGGGCTTGTGGAAGTTCTTGGGCGACTACCAGAACTTCTTGGTATACGTAAAAAGCTGATTCGCCACTTCATTGATAACCCTCCCGATCTGTTTATTGGTGTTGATGCACCAGACTTTACTCTGAAAATGGAAGGGGAGTTAAAGGCAGTTGGAATTCCCACGGTGCACTATGTCAGCCCATCTGTTTGGGCATGGAAGCAGAAGCGTATTTATAAAATCAAACGCACCACCGACCTTGTTCTTAGTCTCTTCCCATTTGAAGCGAAGCATTATGCGCCGACTCAACAGCGAGTCGCTTTCGTCGGTCATCCTCTAGCGGATAGTATTCCACTAAGCGTCAACGTAGTTGAGAGTAAGAAAAAATTCGCAGTAAAGCCTGATGAAAAAATTATTGCGTTGTTGCCTGGTAGTCGAGGTAGTGAGCTTAAATATTTGGCTGAGCCTTTTTTAGATACCGCTCGCTGGTTGAGTGAGAGGTTAGATAATGTTCGATTTGTTATCCCTGCTGCCAATGAAACACGCCATGATCAGTTACATAAATTAATTATAGAAAAATACTCTGATCTTAATATTCAGCTTGTGATGAAGCATTCGCGTGATGTGATGGCGATAGCCGATAGTATTTTGATAGCGTCTGGAACCGCGACGCTGGAAGCTACTATTTTACAGAAGCCAATGGTCGTAGCCTACAAAATGGCACCGTTGACCTATGCTATCTATTCACGAATGGTTAAATCTAAATTTATCTCTTTACCAAATCTTTTAGCTGATGAGGCTTTAGTGCCTGAAATCTTACAGGACCAAGTAAAACCAGAAGTGCTAGGACCTGCGGTATTAAAGAGTTTGCAAGATAGTGAATACAAAGCTTATTTGCGTGATAAGTTTTCAGCAATACACAAGCAACTTCATCAAGACGCAGACGAAAAAGCCGCAGATGCCATAGAGGTGCTTTTGAAAGATAAAGGTGTGATCTCGTGAGTACCATGGAATTAGATTTTTCTCAGGGGAAAAGGGTTGCCGGTGTGGATGAGGTTGGTCGTGGTCCGTTGGTCGGAAATGTCGTTGCTGCCGCTGTAATTTTGGATCCAGAAAATCCTATTCAAGGTTTGGCTGATTCGAAAAAGCTTTCTGCAAAAAAAAGAGAGCAGCTTTATATCGAAATCAAAGAAAAGGCGTTGGCATGGTGTGTCGCTTCGGCATCGCCAGCTGAAATTGATGAAATTAATATATTACATGCCTCTATGTTAGCGATGAAAAGGGCCGTCGAAGGATTAGATATCCCTGCTGAGTTTGTATATGTTGATGGTAATCGAAGTCCTGATCTAAATTGTCCTAGTGAGCCTGTTGTTAAGGGGGATAGTAAAATCCCTGAAATTAGCGCTGCATCCATTTTAGCCAAAGTCGATCGTGATAGAGAGATGGAAATTCTGGATCAACAATATCCTGAGTACGGCTTTGCTAAGCATAAGGGCTACCCTACAG
Source organism: Neptuniibacter sp. QD29_5 (assembly GCF_047778125.1). Taxonomy (GTDB): domain Bacteria; phylum Pseudomonadota; class Gammaproteobacteria; order Pseudomonadales; family Balneatricaceae; genus Neptuniibacter. Next base: position 2,933,931 of record NZ_CP180556.1, on the reverse strand, counting down.
CTCTACATTTTGAAAAACTGGCCGAACATGGCCCGTTACCTGAATATCGTCGCAGTTTTAAGCCCGTAAGGGATCTGCTTTCCTAACCTTTAATAAGTTTGTTTTATGTCTGATCCGCAGTTCATTCATCTTCGCGTTCACACAGAATTTTCCCTAGTTGATGGTTTGGTTCGAGTCAAAGAGCTGGTTAATGCCGCTAAAGATGACCATATGCCCGCCGTCGGTATGACGGATCAAACAAATTTCTTTGGTTTGGTGAAATTCTTTAAAGCGGCAACAGGTAGTGGTATTAAGCCTATTTGTGGTTCTGACCTGTGGGTTGAAAATACAGATGAGCCTGGTGGGGAGCCTTACCGTCTAACCTTGTTGGTTCGAAATGCTGAGGGTTACCTCAACCTGATGGAGTTGATCTCGCAGGCTTATGCTGAGGGGCAAAATGTTCTAGCGGATATGGCCTTGGTTAAACCTGAATGGGTAGAGACTAAATCAGCGGGCTTAATCGCATTGTCAGGTGGGCGGAAAGGTGAAATTGGTCGTTCTATCTTGGCTAATAATGATCAGGCTGGTGCGATTTTAGAACGCTGGATGAAGGTCTTTCCAAATAGCCTTTATCTAGAAGTTCAGAGAACAGGTAGAGTGGGTGACGAGCAGATCGTTCATGATTCTGTTGAATTGGCTAAAACCTATAACTGCCCATTAGTGGCGACCAATGAGGTTATGTTTATCAATGAGTCAGATTTTGAGGCTCATGAAGTACGTGTATGTATCAACCAAGGCCGTACATTAGAAGATCCAACGCGTCCAAAAGAGTACAGCGACCAGCAATACTTCCGTTCCCAAGAAGAGATGGTTGAGCTCTTCAGTGATATCCCTTCTGCGGTTCAAAACACAGTAGCGATTGCTAAGCGCTGTAATATTGAGATTGAAATCGGCACATATTATCTACCTAAGTATCCTATCCCTGAAGGGATGTTGATGGATGATTATTTCCGAAAAGTGTCATTTGATGGGTTGGAAGAGCGTCTCGAGATTCTACTTGATAAAGAGGATCCTGATTACCAAGCGAAGCGTCAAGAGTATATCGATCGCTTAGAGTTTGAATTGGATATTATTATCCAGATGGGTTTTCCAGGTTACTTCCTGATCGTAATGGACTTCATTATGTGGGGTAAGGAAAACGGTGTTCCTGTAGGCCCCGGTCGTGGTTCAGGTGCGGGTTCCTTGGTAGCTTATGCACAAAAAATTACCGATCTTGATCCATTAGAATATGATCTTCTGTTCGAGCGATTCCTTAACCCTGAACGTGTCTCCATGCCTGACTTCGATATCGACTTCTGCATGGATAACCGAGATAAGGTGATCGATTATGTGGCGCGTACCTACGGACGTGATGCTGTTTCTCAGATCGTAACCTTCGGTACCATGGCTGCTAAGGCGGTGGTGCGAGATGTGGCGCGGGTACAAGGCAAGCCATTTGGTCTTGCAGACCGACTTTCAAAGCTTATTCCTTTTGAGCCAGGTATTACTCTGAAAAAAGCCTTGGATCAGGAGCCTATGCTAGGTGAATTTATTGAGTCGAGTGAAGAGGCTCAAGAAATTATGGATATGGCGTATAAACTCGAAGGTGTGACGCGAAATGTGGGTAAGCACGCCGGTGGTGTAGTAATCGCACCTACCAAATTAACAGACTTTGCTGCTACGTACTGTGATGAAGAGGGCAATGGCCTTGTTACTCAGTTCGATAAAGGCGATGTCGAAGAAGCTGGGTTAGTAAAATTCGACTTCTTGGGCCTGCGTACGCTAACGATTATCGATTGGGCGTTGCAAACGGTAAACCGTATTCGCGAAAAGAACGGTGAAGAACCGCTCGATATAGCTCTGATTGATTTAGAGGACAGAAAGACCTTTGGTCTTCTGCAAGCTGCTGAAACTACAGCTGTATTCCAGCTTGAGTCCAGCGGTATGAAGGATTTGGTTCGCAGACTATTACCTTCGCGCTTTGAAGATATTGTCGCGCTAGTAGCTCTATTCCGTCCGGGGCCGCTGCAATCAGGCATGGTAGATGACTTTATCAACCGTAAGCATGGTCGCGCGGAGATGGCGTGGCCACATCCTGATTATCAATTGGATTCACTGCAACCGGTGCTTGAGCCGACTTACGGAATTATCCTTTACCAAGAGCAGGTAATGCAGATTGCTCAGGTAATGGCGGGTTATACCCTTGGCGGTGCGGATATGCTGCGTCGTGCGATGGGTAAGAAAAAGCCTGAAGAGATGGCTAAGCAGCGGGTTTCTTTCCTTGATGGTTCTGAACAGAATGGGATCGATCGTGACTTAGCTGGGAATATCTTCGACCTAGTAGAGAAATTCGCAGGTTATGGTTTTAACAAATCCCACTCTGCAGCTTACGCCTTAGTTTCTTATCAAACGGCTTGGCTTAAAGCTCATTACCCTGCTCCGTTTATGGCGGCGGTAATCTCTTCTGATATGCAGAACACCGACAAGGTGGTGATCTTCATTGAAGAGTGTCGCGTGATGGGTATTCCTCCTGCATTGCCGGACGTTAATACCGGTGAGTATATGTTCACCGTAAACGATGAGGGTGTCATTGTTTATGGTCTAGGTGCGATTAAAGGCGTAGGCGAAGGACCTATAGAGGCGATCACGGAAGCGCGTGCAGATGGCGGTCCATTTACGGATCTATTTGATTTCTGTGAGCGGGTTGGTGCGAAGAAGCTTAATAAGCGTGTATTAGAAGCTTTGGTTCGTTCTGGTGCGCTAGATTGTCTGGGTGCTGAGCGAGCCATTCTATGGGAAGCTATTCCGGATGCGCTGAAAGCTGCCGATCAAGCGGCCAAAAACCAAGATGCAGGGATGTTCGACCTATTTGGTGAGGTAGAAGCTGAATCTGATCGCTGTTCATATGAAGATTACAAGTCGGTTAGATCTTGGACAGATAAAGAGCGCCTTACGGGTGAAAAAGACACGCTTGGTTTGTACCTTACCGGCCATCCTATCGATGAATATGAGTCCGAGTTAAGGCACTTTGTTGGTAAGCGTATTGTTGAGTTACAGCCCGCCCGTGGTCAAACTCAAAAAATGGCAGGGTTGGTAGTTGATCTTCGTCTGAAGAAAACTAAAAAAGGCGATAATCTCTGCTTTGTGACCTTGGATGATCGAACTGCGCGTATCGACGTAACTCTTTTTGGCGATACTTATGATGCGGTGCGTGAACTTGTTCATAAAGATGCGGTGTTAGTGGTTGAAGGAGAAGTGGCAGAAGATCACTTTTCTGGTGGAATCAAAGTGCGTGTAAGCAAAGTGCTGACTATTCCTCAGGCACGTGCTCAGTATGCGGCAGGTATCCAAGTAAAATGTACCGAAAGTCAGTTAGCTGGTAGGCGTCTGAAAGAGCTGCAGGAATTACTTAATAGTTATAAGGGGGAGGGTTCTCTGCCAGTGCAGTTGCGCTACTCTCGACCTGATGCAGAGGCAACTATAACTTTGGGCGATAACTGGCAGGTTCAGGCTAACGATGATTTGTTGATTGCATTAATGGAACGGTTCGGAAGTGATGCCGTTTCATTAACCTATTAGTCAGTTTAACTGGCGTAATTTAGCTGTCCTGTTTGGAGTCGAGGCTTTCTCTTGTAGGGTCTGGTTCTTAAAGCTGCAAACAGGTACACTTTGGACAATTTTTTTACTATTGAATAGATGAGTCATATGAATCCGAACTATCTGGATTTTGAACAGCCAATTGCAGAACTGCAGGCAAAAATTGAAGAGCTGCGTCTAGTAGGGGATTCAGCTGAACTGAATATCTCCGATGAGATCAAGCGTCTGGAAGACAAAAGCCGCACTCTGACAGAATCTATTTTCTCTGATCTGTCTGCTTGGCAAGTATCACAGTTATCCCGTCACCCTCAGCGTCCATATACATTGGACTACATCGATTATATGTTCGATGAGTTTGATGAAATTCACGGTGATCGTCATTTTGCTGACGATCAGGCTATCGTGGGTGGCATCGCACGTATGGATGAGCGACCAATAATGGTGATCGGTCATCAGAAAGGTCGTGGTGTTCAGGAGCGTCAAAAGCGTAACTTTGGTATGCCTCGTCCAGAAGGTTACCGTAAAGCACTACGTCTAATGGAAATGGCTGAGCGTTTTAAAATGCCAATCATGACCTTTATTGATACGCCTGGAGCTTACCCAGGTATCGATGCTGAAGAACGTGGTCAGTCAGAAGCTATTGCATTTAACCTAGCTAAGATGTCTCAGCTAAAAACACCTGTCATTTCCACTGTTATTGGTGAAGGTGGCTCGGGTGGTGCATTAGCAATCGGTGTATGTGATGAGCTAATGATGATGAGTTACTCTACGTATTCAGTAATTTCTCCAGAAGGTTGCGCCTCTATTCTTTGGAAGAGCGCTGAGCGTGCTGCAGATGCAGCTAAAGCAATGGGTATTACTTCTGATCGCCTGCTTGAGTTGGGCTTGGTTGATCAGATCGTAAGTGAGCCGCTTGGTGGTGCTCACCGTGATCCAGCCCTAACAGCGGCGAATCTTAAGCGTCACCTATCTGAAGTGCTAGGTCGCTTAGATGAACTGTCTACCGATGAATTGCTGGAGCGTCGTTATAAGCGCTTGATGGCATACGGTTTTGGTGGTGAAGCCTAATACAGGCAACCTCACTGCTTTACAGGAGTGTGAGCGCCAGTTTCAGGCGCTGACCTCCCGTTGTATTTCTTCCCTTGATTCGTCCTCTTCAATCTCCCGTTGGATTATTGCCCATAGCGGTGGATTAGACTCTCAATTATTACTGCATCTTGCGTGTCAGGTGTTGCCACGCAGCCAAATAGTCGTGCTTCATATCAACCATAATTTGCAGGTTGAGGCAGATAGTTGGTCAAAGTTTTCCGAGAAACAGGCTGAGCTTAATTGTGTTGTTCATCACTCGGTTTCGGTGACTCCCATTGATTCCTCTGAGGTTGCGGCAAGGGATGCGCGTTACGCAGCGTTTAATGACTTTGTTGTCGAAGGTGATTGTTTGTTGTTTGGTCATCATGCAGATGATCAGGCTGAAACATTGCTATTTCGTTGGTTAAGAGGAGCAGGGCTGACCGGCTTAAAAGGTATGCCTGAACAGCGAGAGCTAGGGCAGGGTTATCTATTACGGCCATTGCTTTATTGTTCTCGAAAACAATTGGAGCAAGCGGCAACTGAGATTGGCTTGGAATTTATTCAGGATCCATCTAATGATTCCATTGATTATGACCGCAACTTTTTAAGGCATAAGGTATTACCTGAATTAAAGCTGCGCTGGCCGCAATTGCTTTCTCGTTGGCAAAAAAATGCAGACTTGGTGGCTAAAAGTGAGTCTTTGTTGAATCATTATTTAGATCAAGATTTGCGTCAGTGTTTAACTGCAAATAGGCAGTTAAATCTGGATGTATGGGGGCTTATGATTGAGATAAAGCGTTCCGAGCTTATTCGGCGCTGGGTCTATAACGAGATTGGTTTCTTGCTTAACGAGCAGCAGTTAGAGCAAATTCAGCAGGATGTTATTCAAGCGCAATCGGATGCTAACCCAATTTATTCTATTCAGGAGTACTCGCTGCGCCGCTTTCGCAATCATTTATATATAGTATCTCCATCCACTGAATTACTCGATAATGTCGAAATATCTGAGGCTGGCTGTTGGGTGTTGGGAGACGGTGAGCTCACAATTCAATTGGCTAAACCGCTGCAGAAACCATTGATGGTTCAGCGCCGCAAGGGTGGTGAAAGGTGTGTTCCTCATGGGCAAACGCATTCAAAATCGGTAAAAAAATTGCTCCAAGAAGCAGATCTTCCACCTTGGGTGAAGTCTGACTGGCCATTGATTTTTCAGGGTGAAACCATAGTTGCCGTGCCCGGTATCTGTGTTTGTGATGGCTGGGATAAAGAAAGCTCAGGTTTTTCGCTTTTATGGCGTCCCTTATCGTTGTCTGATTAGCCCTCATTTGCTATCCTATAGCCCCATCTCGATCTTAAAAAATCCTCGCTTAAACACGATCAAACAGGTTCTGCATGACGCGTTATATCTTCGTCACAGGCGGTGTTGTGTCCTCATTGGGCAAAGGCATCGCATCCGCTTCTTTGGCTGCAATTTTGGAAGCCAGAGGGCTTAAAGTAACTATGTTGAAATTGGACCCGTACATTAACGTGGATCCAGGGACAATGAGCCCAATTCAGCATGGTGAGGTTTTTGTTACTGAGGATGGTGCAGAAACTGACCTAGACTTGGGCCACTACGAGCGTTTCATCCGTACAACGATGAGCAAACGTAATAATTTTACTGCTGGTCGTATCTATCAGCATGTATTACGTAAAGAGCGTCGTGGTGACTACCTAGGTGGAACGGTTCAGGTTATTCCGCACATCACAGATGAAATTAAGCGTCGTGTTATCGAAGGCGCTGGTGATGCTGACGTAGCTCTAGTAGAGATTGGCGGTACTGTTGGTGATATTGAATCACTACCATTTATGGAGGCAGTGCGTCAGTTGAAAGCTGAACTTGGTTCCGCTCGTGCGATGTTTATGCACCTGACTTTGGTTCCATACATTGCGACAGCTGGCGAAATCAAAACTAAGCCGTCACAGCACTCAGTAAAAGAGCTGCGTTCTATCGGTATTCAGCCAGATATTTTGGTATGTCGTTCCGATTTCCCACTTCCAGACTCTTCTCGTCGTAAGCTGTCGTTGTTTACTAACGTTGAAGAGCGTGCAGTAGTGTCGCTTCCTGATGCAGATACTATCTATAACATTCCTCGAATGCTGTCTGAGCAAGGCTTAGACGATATCGTAGTGGAACGTTTCCACTTAGAATGCACAGAAGCAGATCTAGGTGAATGGGATCGTGTAGCAGATGCTCATCTTAACCCAGAAGGCGAAGTTAAAATCGCTATGGTGGGTAAGTACATGGAGCTGTTGGATGCCTACAAATCTCTTATCGAAGCGATCTCTCATGCGGGTATCGCATTGAAGAAAAAAGTTCGCATCGAATGTATCGACTCTGAGCGTATCGAGCGTGAAGGTGTTGAAATTCTAGATGGCGCAAGTGCTGTTCTAGTTCCAGGTGGTTTTGGTGAACGTGGTGTCGAAGGCAAAATTGCTGCTGTTCGCTATGCGCGTGAAAACAAAGTGCCATACCTAGGTATCTGTTTGGGTATGCAGGTTGCGGTTATTGAATTTGCTCGCCACGTTGCAGGCTTAGAAGATGCGACATCTTCCGAATTTAATAAAGATGCTGAACACCAGGTAATTGGTTTGATCACTGAGTGGGCTACCTCTGAAGGTGGTGTGGAAACCCGTGGCGAAGCTGATGATCTGGGCGGTACTATGCGTCTGGGTGCTCAAGTTTGTCATCTGGCAGAAGGTTCTACTGCTGCCCAAGCTTACGGTAACACTGAGATTACTGAGCGTCATCGTCATCGTTATGAAGTGAACAACAACTACGTTGAGCAACTGGAAAACGCTGGTTTAAGAATTTCTGGCCGTTCTGTTGATGGTGAACTGGTTGAAGTGGTTGAAGTTGCAGATCACCCTTGGTTTGTTGCTTGTCAGTTCCACCCAGAGTTCACATCCACCCCGCGTGATGGTCATGGCTTGTTCAAAGGCTTTATTCAAGCTGCATTAGATCAACAAGCTAAACAGTAAAACGAATTAAGGATTGGGGGCTTGATGCCCCCAGAACGTAAAATTTCTGGAGTTATTTCCCCATGGCACAGATCTCTGATATCAAAGCCCGCGAAGTACTGGATTCTCGTGGTAACCCAACAGTTGAAGCTGATGTAATTCTTGCATCTGGCGTGATTGGTTCTGCCTGTGCGCCTTCTGGTGCGTCAACGGGTTCTCGCGAAGCGCTAGAACTGCGTGATGGTGATAAAGGTCGTTACCTAGGTAAAGGCGTACAAAAAGCGGTTGCAGCGGTTAACGGTGTTATCCGTGAAGCGCTAACGGGCATGGATGTAACAGATCAGCGCGCGCTAGATAATAAAATGCTAGAGCTTGATGGTACTGAAAACAAAGAAAACCTAGGTGCAAACGCAATCCTAGCGGTATCTCTTGCAGCGGCAAAAGCAGCAGCTACAGAAAAAGGCATGCCTCTATACGCTCACATTGCAGAGATTAACGGTACTCCAGGTCAGTTCTCCCTACCACTACCGATGATGAACATTCTTAACGGTGGTGAGCATGCGGATAATAACGTTGATATCCAAGAGTTCATGGTTCAGCCAGTAAACTTCGACAAGTTCTCTGAAGGCTTGCGTTGTGGTGCAGAAATTTTCCACGCACTAAAAGCTGTTCTAAAAGCAAAAGGCCTAAACACTGCTGTTGGTGATGAAGGTGGTTTTGCTCCAAATCTTGCATCGAACGAAGAAGCTTTGGTTGTTATTAAAGAAGCAATCGATAAAGCGGGTTACGAGCTAGGTAAAGATGTAACGCTAGCATTAGACTGTGCTGCATCTGAATTCTACAAAGAAGGTAAATACGACCTTTCCGGTGAAGGTAAAGTCTTTGATGCAGAAGGCTTCGGTGATTACCTTGCAGCACTAACTGAAAACTACCCAATTGTTTCCATCGAAGATGGCCTAGACGAGTCTGATTGGGATGGTTGGGCTTACCTAACTAAGAAAATCGGTGACAAAGTGCAGTTGGTTGGTGATGACTTGTTCGTAACTAACACGAAAATTCTGTCACGTGGTATCGAGCAGAGCATCGGTAACTCAATCCTGATCAAATTCAACCAGATTGGTTCTTTGTCTGAAACGCTAGACGCAATCAAAATGGCGAAAGATGCAGGCTTCACAGCGGTTATCTCTCACCGTTCTGGTGAAACTGAAGATACAACTATTGCAGATCTAGCAGTAGGTACAGCTGCAGGCCAGATTAAGACTGGTTCTCTATGCCGTTCTGACCGTGTAGCTAAGTACAACCGTCTTCTACGTATCGAAGAAGAGCTAGGTGACGGCGCAATCTACAACGGCCTTTCTGAAGTGAAAGGTCAGGGCTAAGCGTAGTACCCTACGTAATAGTCTGATATAAAAAGGGGGCTTAATGCCCCCTTTTTTACTTATAAGAAATCTATGTATCGCTGGTTGGTTGCTCTTATATTATTTTTGATACTCGGACTGCAGTACAGATTGTGGTTTGGGGAGGCAAACCTGCGCGATATTTGGGCTCTAAATGCTAAAATAGAACTGCAACAAGGCATTAATCAAGAGCTTAGTCAGCGGAATAGTGAGCTAGAAGCCGAAGTTCTAGATCTTAAAAAGGGTAATGCTGCTTTGGAAGAGCGGGCTCGTAGTGAGCTTGGTATGATCAAAGAAGATGAGTCCTTTTTCCAGCTGGTGGAACCCGCCTCAGAGAAGTAACCTTTTATGACATCCCTGCCTACAGAATTTTCATATCTCAATGAAAAGCCTACTGGTTCTGCCGTGATCCGCAGTTGCCCAGAGGATTTTCAGGTTATCGAACAGATAGGGTTTGAGCCTGAAGGATCAGGCGAACATGTGTTCCTTTATATTCGCAAATGCGGTGAAAATACTGATTGGGTTGCTAGACAATTAGCAAATTTTGCCCAAATTAGCCCTAGAGATGTTAGTTATGCGGGTAAAAAAGATCGTCATGCTGTAACTGAGCAATGGTTTTGTGCGAAATTTCCGATCAAGCGTAATTTGAATTGGAAGTTATTTGGTGGCGATAGCATAGAAGTTCTAAAAGCTGTTAGACATCAAAGAAAGCTTCGCCTAGGTGCTCTTCAGGGGAATCGCTTTAAATTGCGACTTCGCCAGATTACTAATATGAATGAACTGAAGCAGCGCGTAGATTATGTGGCTAAAGAGGGTGTACCCAACTATTTTGGCGAGCAGCGTTTCGGTCGGGACTTTGGTAATTTAGATAAAGGGGTTGCGTTGCTACGTGGTGAATATCAGGAGCGTCAAAGAAATAAGAAGGGCATTTACATCTCTGCTGTCCGATCTTGGGTATTTAATCAGGTTTTATCTCAAAGGCTAGAGCAAGGCTTGTGGAGTACCGTTCTTGATGGCGATGCACTCATGTTGGCTGGAAGTCAGAGCTGTTTTGTCGAAGATGAAGCAACCGATGAATTACAGCAACGTTTAACTGGCAAAGAGATTAATCTCACCGGCCCAATGTGGGGCGGAGGAAGTATGCTGCCAAATGCTGCAGCTGAAGAATGGGAGCAAGAGCAGGTCGGACGCTGGTCTGAGGTCAGTGATTTGCTTGAAAAGCTAACTTTAAAACAAGAGCGTAGATCGCTTAGACTGTTGCCTCTGCGGTTAGAAATCAATGTGATTAATGAAACTGAATGTTGGCTTGAATTTGACCTGCCTTCAGGGGCATTTGCTACCAGTGTATTGAGGGAGCTATGTAATGTTACCCAGCCCGATAGAAATGAGGGATAAATGAAGATACTGATCTCTAACGATGATGGTGTCTATGCACCAGGCCTTGCTGCTTTAGCTAGAGCGCTAGCTGAAGTTGGCGATATTCTGGTAGTTGCCCCAGATCGTAATCGTAGTGGTGCGAGTAACTCGTTGACGTTGGATCGGCCACTAGAAGCTTTTGAGCATGAAAATGGCTTTATTGGGATTAATGGCACCCCAACAGATTGTGTGCATTTAGGTAGTTCAGGTGTATTCGGTTTTGAGCCAGATATTGTTGTTTCTGGGATAAATGCTGGTCCAAATTTAGGCGACGATGTCATCTACTCTGGGACGGTTGCTGCAGCAATGGAAGGACGCCATCTGCGATTCCCTGCCATTGCTATATCTTCTGGAGAGTTTCATCCAGCGCATTATGACTCTGCGGCTCAAGTTGCTCGAGAGTTGGTCGAAAATATACAGTATCTAAATGTAGCTCCTCGTACAGTTATTAATGTTAATGTTCCCGATTGCTCACAGAATGACTTTTCAGGTATTCATGTAACGAGACTGGGTCATAGAACTTGTGCTGGCAAACCTATCGCAACAGAAGACCCCCGTGGTAAAACTCGTTATTGGATTGCTGGAGCGGGTCCTGCCGCTGATGCGGGCCCTGGAACAGATTTTTACGCATTAAAAGAACAATGTGTTTCTATTACACCCTTGCATGCAGATATGACGCAATATTCGGGCATGGATAATGTGGGTGATTGGTTGGAGAATAATTTTTGAACGATCAGCAATTACGCGGAATAGGAATGACTTCGCAGCGAACAAGGGATCGTTTGATTAATCGATTAAGAGATCAGGGAATCCAGGACGAGAGTGTTCTGGATGTGATGAGAAATACACCAAGACATATTTTTATTGATGAAGCCTTGGCACATAGGGCATATGAAGACACGGCTCTGCCAATTGGTTATAACCAGACTATTTCGCAACCGTTCATCGTTGCCAAAATGACAGAGGTGCTTCTGTCAGAAGGACCACTGCAAAAAGTCCTGGAAGTGGGAACAGGCTCTGGTTATCAAACTTCAATTTTGGCGCCTTTAGTAGATCAGCTCTACAGTGTAGAACGTATTAAGCCTCTGCAGGATAAGGCGCGGGAGCGTTTGAAGTTAATAGGCCTTAATAATGTACAGTTGAAGCATACAGATGGTGGTATGGGGTGGTCTGCAAAAGCACCTTATGATGGTATCTTGGCTGCTTGTGCACCCGAAACTGTTCCTGAAGAGTTAAAGCAGCAGTTGGCTATTGGTGGCCGCTTAATTATTCCTGTGGGGGGCAGCGATTCTCAGAAGTTGAATCTGGTTATCAGGCTATCTGAAGAAGAGTTTAGTACTGAAATTTTAGACTGTGTGAAGTTTGTGCCTTTGTTAAGTGGTACGGTGAGGTAGTAAGTTGAAGCAAGAAGGAAGAACATGGCGCGACTATCTAGCATTGTCGGGCAAAGGGATGATGATGGGGGCTGCTGATGCAGTGCCAGGAGTATCGGGCGGTACTATTGCCTTCATGACGGGTATTTATGAAGAGCTTATTTACTCCTTAAAACAGTTCGGGCCAGAAGCTTTGTTCGTTTTGTTTAAGCAAGGCCCTATTGCAGCTTGGAAGCATGTCAACGGCACTTTTTTACTGACGCTTGTTTTAGGTATTTTTATCAGTTTGGTGACTGTCGCAAAGGTAGTGCTCTTTTGGTTGGCTGAATACCCTGAACTTCTATGGTCGTTCTTCTTTGGCTTAATCTTGGCTTCAGTATGGTCTGTCTGTAGACATATAGAGCAGTGGGATAGTAATAGCTTTACCGCATTTATTGCCGGGACTATTGCTGCCTATATGATTACCTCTATATCGCCAACCACAATTGAAGTAACTCCGCTATTTATTTTCTTGGCCGGAATGGTCGCTATTTGTGCCATGATTTTACCGGGTATTTCAGGTAGCTTTATCCTTCTACTTTTAGGTATGTATACGCCTATTCTGATGGCTATCAAAAATATTGAGTTATTTACCTTAGGTATTTTTGCCGCAGGGTGTGCTGTTGGTCTATTGAGTTTCTCTCGTGTTTTAAGTTGGATGTTTAGTTCATTTAAAACGACGACTTTGGCTTTATTAGGCGGTTTTATGTTGGGCTCACTAAATAAAGTATGGCCGTGGAAATATACGACTGCTTACACCATCAATAGACATGGTGAGCAGGTGCCTTTAGTGCAGGAGAATATTTCGCCGTTCTCATTTGAGTCTATGACTGGGCAACCTTCCTTTGTTTTATATTCTGTTGGTTTGATGATTGTTGGTGCTGCAACTGTATTGTTGATTGAACGAATGGGCCGGAGGTCAGAGGGATAGAGGCTGGGGTATAGTTCAATGGGCTTGAAGGGTTGTCTGTTACTGTGTTGCTCATTTCTGCTGGTTGCATGTGGAGGGAAGACCTATGCGCCAGTAAGCGATCGTTCGGTGCCTGTTTCTGCTCAGCCTCAACCTAACCAATATCAGGTTCGTAAAGGTGATACTCTGTATTCTATCGCCTTTAGATATGGGATGGATTATCGGGAATTAGCTAAAAGGAATAGTATATCCAGTAATTACAATATTTACCCAGGCCAGAAACTGAGTTTAAAGCCTGTGCCGAAAAGCACTGTTTCAGAATCGATTGTACGCGATGCTTCTATCGTTGCGCCAAAGCCGACAATTGTATCTAGCCATCAAAAAACGACAAATAAACCTCAGAATACCACTCCAAAAGTAAAAGTTGCTGCTAAGCCTATAGTTACCGCAAAAGCTGAACCACAAAAAGTGGTAGCCAAACCTGTTCCTAAAGCTAAGTCGAAGCCCCCAAAAGTTACTGCTGGACCAATCAAATGGGGATGGCCAGCATCCGGTAAGATCGTATCTACGTTTAAAACAAAGGGAGCAGTTAATAAAGGGATTAATATTGCCTCCGCTTATGGGGCTAAGGTCACGGCTGCGGCTAAAGGCCGAGTTGTCTATGCTGGAAGCGGTTTATTAGGTTATGGTAATTTAGTTATTGTTGACCATAATCAGCAGTTTTTAAGCGCTTATGCACATAATAGTCGTGTTTTAGTCAAAGAAAATGATATGGTTGATAAAGGCCAGAAAATTGCGGAGATGGGAAATTCAGGTACAGATCGCGTGATGCTCCATTTTGAAATACGTCGTGATGGTAAGCCGGTAAACCCTCTTCGATATCTGCCGAAACAATAATTATAAGAAAACATAATAATAAAAAATAACGTATAAACGCGTGATAGCACTGATTGGTTAAGGGAACGGGCAATGGAAAATATCGATAATAACTGCAAAACGGATGTGCAGGATATCGCTGTTGAAAGCGAAGAGCTGACTGAAGAAACTCATGATGAGGATACAGATGGAACGCCTCAGAAAGCTGAACCAGAGTTTCTAAATAGTGGTCGTGGGCGCGGTAGTATGGCTCATAAAGACCTACTTAATGCCAAAAACTTGGATGCAACCCAACTTTACCTGAATGAAATAGGCTTCTCGCCGCTATTAAGTGCGGAAGAAGAGGTGTATTTCTCTCGTCGTGCCCTCAAGGGGGATGAAGCAGCGCGTAAGCGCATGATCGAAAGTAATCTACGTCTGGTCGTTAAAATTGCACGTAGATATATCAATCGCGGTTTAACTCTGCTTGATTTAATCGAAGAAGGAAACTTAGGTTTAATTCGGGCCGTAGAAAAGTTTGACCCAGAAAGGGGGTTTCGTTTTTCTACTTATGCGACGTGGTGGATTCGACAAACGATTGAACGAGCGATTATGAATCAGACTCGTACTATTCGATTGCCTATCCATGTTGTTAAAGAGCTGAATGTATATTTGCGGGCAGCAAGAGAATTAGCTCAAAAGCTGGATCATGAGCCTTCACCAGAAGAGATTGCAGAGCTGGTGGATAAGCCGGTTGAAAATGTTGAGCGGATGTTAGGCCTTAACGAACGTGTCAGTTCTGTTGATACGCCAATGGGTAAAGATTCTGACAAATCTTTACTTGACACGATCCCTGATGCAGTTTCTTCTGATCCTGCAACGTTGCTACAAAGTTCAAATATTAGTGGTAACTTGGATAAATGGCTGGATGCTCTACCTGAAAAGCATGCGGAAGTGTTGTCACGTCGATTTGGTCTCAGGGGTTATGAAATGAGCACGTTGGAAGAAGTTGGGCGTGAAATCGGCCTGACACGTGAGCGTGTTCGTCAAATCCAAGTTGAAGCCTTACGTAAACTTCGTGATATTGTTGAAAAGAATGGTTTGAGCGGAGAGGACTTACTGCAACAGTAAGCTTAACTTCGCTCTTCGAAAAAAAAACCGCCGATAGGCGGTTTTTTTGTGGGTGAATTTAAACTAGTTCTTTGAGTTTATAGAGAAGATCTAGAGCTTCTCTTGGAGAGAGATCGTCAGGCGAAATCTTCTTTAGCTCTTTCAGGGCCTTGGATTCCGGTGCTGCAAACATGTCATTTTGCACCGGTGGTGGCGGGCTGCTAAGTTGGGCGCTGACCGCAACATCTTGTTCAAGTTGCATAAGCTTAGTTTTTGCCTGTTGGATCACAGGCAAAGGTACCCCAGCAAGTTGAGCTACTTGCAAACCATAACTTTGGCTTGCAGGTCCTTCTTTAACTTCATGTAGGAAAACGATGTGATCATTATGCTCTACTGCCGTTAAGTGAACATTGAAGACCGAAGCAGCTTGGTCTGGCAAGCTAGTCAGTTCAAAATAGTGCGTAGCAAAGAGAGTGAAGGCTTTTGTTTCTCTGGCAAGATTGTCTGCGCAGGCCCAAGCGAGAGATAAACCGTCGAATGTACTTGTGCCACGGCCCACTTCATCCATTAATACTAAGCTGCGTTCTGTCGCGTTATGCATGATGTTGGCGGTTTCGGTCATCTCAACCATGAAGGTTGAGCGTCCACCTGCTAGATCATCAGATGATCCCATTCGGGTGAAGATGCGATCAACAATGCCAATTGTTGCAGCTGAAGCTGGAACATAACTACCAATATGCGCAAGCAGAGTAATAAGCGCGGCTTGGCGCATGTAGGTAGATTTACCGCCCATATTTGGGCCTGTAATAACGAGCATCTTGCGCTCAGTATCTAAGTCTAAATCGTTAGCTACGAAAGGCTCTGTTAATACAGTTTCCACTACGGGATGACGACCGCGTTGTATCTTGATCTGCGGTGTATCTGTCAGTGTCGGTGGAACGTAATCTAGCGTAGTGGCACGCTCTGCAAGGTTAGCGAGTACATCTAGCTCTGCAATAGCGGAAGCTGAATCTTGTAGATCAGCAAGCTCTTCAGCAATGGTTTCTATTAGGGATTCGTAAAGCGCCTTTTCGCGGGTGAGTGCTCGGCTTTTTGCTGATAGTGCCTTGTCTTCGAACTCTTTTAGCTCTGGCGTAATATAACGTTCAGCATTCTTAAGTGTTTGGCGGCGAATATATTCAGCCGGCAATTCTGCATTTTGTGCCTTGCCTATCTCAATAAAATAACCGTGTACGCGGTTATAACCCACTTTCAAAGTGGCAATGCCGGTACGATCCCGCTCTTTCTGTTCTAACTCCAGTAAGTAAGCGCCAGCGTTTTCACTAATGCCACGTAGCTCATCTAGTTCAGGATCATAGCCATCAGCAATTACACCACCTTCACGAATGACTACCGGCGGGTTTTCTATCACGGCCTTGGTTAGCAGCTCTGCCAAGTTTGGAAATTCTGAGATTTGCTCAGATAACTCGTTTACCAATGGAGCATTGGCTGCTTCGATCTGTTGCTGAAGCAAAGGTAAGGAATTCAGAGATGTTTTTAATCGTTCCAAATCGCGCGGGCGTGCTGATCTAAGTGCAATACGGGCTAAAATGCGTTCGCTATCACCAATGAGTTTGAGAGTGCTTTGAACCGTTTCAAAGTGATAGTTATCAATTAACCACTGAATAGAGGCTTGACGTGCACATAGCGTTGCTCTGTCTTGAATAGGGCGATGTAGCCATCGCCTTAGCAGACGGCTTCCCATAGGTGTGCGACATTTATCAATAACTTTGGCGAGCGTATTATCAAATCCGCCAGATAAATTTTGATCAAGTTCAAGGTTTTTACGCGTAGCCGCATCCAAAGCTACACAGTCATTATGCTGTTCAATCTGAATGCGCCTGATATGAGGTAGTGAAGTGCGCTGGGTTTCTTTCGCATACTGTAATAAGCAACCCGCAGCAGTTGTTGCGACCGCTAGATGATCGCAACCAAAACCACTCAAATCTTTAACTTTAAATTGTTGGCATAACAGATCGTTGGCGGTATCTGCTTCAAAGTGCCAAGGGGATTGCGGGCGCAGGCCTTTGCGTTCGCTTAATACGTCATGTAGCTGGCTATCTTCATTGAAGAGCGTTTCAGAGGGGCGTAAGCGCTCAAGTTCACTCATAAGCGTGTCTTGATTATCAATTTCCATCAGGCTAAAACGACCCGAAGCGATATCTACAATAGCCAATCCATAAGTGTCGCCAGACTGATTAATAGCTACCAGTAAGTTATCTCTATTTTCATCAAGAAGTGCTTCATCACTTACTGTGCCTGGTGTGATGATTCGAGCTACCGCACGTTCTACAGGCCCTTTGCTGGTGGCGGGATCTCCTACCTGTTCGCAAATAACTACGGATTCGCCTGCACGAACAATTTTGCCTACATAGTTCTCTGCTGCATGGTATGGGATTCCTGCCATAGGGATAGGCTCGCCACCTGATTTGCCTCGTGCGGTAAGGGAGATATCTAACAGATCCGCAGCTTTTTTTGCATCGTCATAAAACAGCTCATAGAAGTCACCCATCCGATAAAACACCAATTGATCAGGGTGTTGAGCTTTGATGCGTAGGTATTGCTGCATCATTGGAGTGTGGGTAGTCGCTGCTTGTTTGGTCATAGAGATATTAATTACTAAATGATGAAATAAAGAGTTGTTACGCAAACTTAACTTCAGGCATTGTACGGTAAATAAAGCGGCTTAAATAGTTTGAATAGGGTGGATCAGTATGCAATTACCACTGATGGATATCGCTGAAAAATTACAGGCAAAAAAATGTTTTATCGCAACAGCTGAATCATGCACTGGTGGTTGGATTGCACAAGAGATAACTGCAATACCTGGTAGCTCTGCGTGGTTTGATTGTGGCTTTGTTACATACAGTAATGCCTCTAAGCAAAGGGCGCTTGGTGTATCAAAAGATACCTTAGAGCAATATGGAGCAGTGTCGGCCGAAGTAGTAGCTGAAATGGCAGAAGGTGCGCTCAATAATAGTGGGGCGCATCTATCTGTGGCAACGAGTGGTATTGCAGGGCCAGATGGTGGAAGTAAAGAGAAGCCGGTAGGTACTGTATGGTTTGCTTGGGCTGAGCAAGGTAAACCAGTTAGAGCAAAAAAATACTGTTTTGAAGGTGATCGTGAATCAGTTCGAAAACAAGCAGTTAGCGTAGCGTTAGAAGGGATTTTACAGAACTTATCTGATTGAGGGTTGCAATCCGGAAAACTTGTGAAATAATACTGTCCATACATACAGTGTTTTGCGCAGTAATAAGATGCGCACAATATGAATTTTGAGAAAGTAGGGTCGAAGATGGACGCAAATCGCAAAAAAGCATTAGACGCAGCGTTAGGTCAAATTGAAAGGCAGTTTGGTAAAGGCGCAGTGATGCGTATGGGGGATCAGCCTCGTGAAGCGATTCCATCTGTTTCTACTGGTTCCCTTGGTCTAGATATCGCGCTTGGCATAGGCGGATTGCCGTATGGCCGTATCGTTGAGATCTATGGTCCTGAATCATCTGGTAAAACAACACTGACATTACAGGTTGTTGCTGAAGCTCAGAAACAGGGTAAAACTTGTGCCTTTGTTGATGCTGAGCATGCACTAGATCCTATCTATGCAGAGAAGCTAGGTGTTGATGTAGATAGCCTGTTGGTTTCACAGCCAGATACAGGTGAGCAGGCGCTAGAAATTACAGATATGCTAGTTCGTTCTAACGCAGTTGATGTAATTATCGTCGACTCTGTAGCTGCTTTGACCCCGAAGGCAGAAATTGAAGGTGATATGGGTGATTCCCATGTTGGTCTTCAGGCTCGTTTGATGTCTCAGGCGCTACGTAAGTTGACGGGTAATGTTAAGAGTTCTAACTGCTTATTAGTATTCATTAACCAGATTCGTATGAAGATTGGGGTTATGTTTGGTAATCCTGAGACGACTACAGGTGGTAATGCGCTTAAATTCTACTCATCTGTTCGTTTGGATATTCGCCGTACTGGTGCAGTCAAGAAAGGTGATGAGGTAGTTGGTAACGAGACGCGTGTGAAGGTTGTTAAGAACAAAGTTTCACCGCCGTTCCGTCAGGCTGAGTTCCAGATTATGTATGGTGAAGGTATCTACCATATGGGCGAAGTTATCGACCTAGGTGTTAAAGAAGGTTTGGTTGATAAGTCGGGTGCTTGGTATGCCTACAATGGCGATAAGATTGGTCAAGGTAAGGCCAATGCATCTAAGTTCTTGGAAGAAAACCCTGAGATTGCGAATGAAATCGAAACAGAACTTCGTAATCGCTTGCTTTCGACGCCTGCACCGAAAGAAGATGGTGCTGAAGATAAAACTGAAAGTCTTGATCTGATTTAAGGTACTAAGCTAGCACAACAAAACCTCCGTCTATAGATGGAGGTTTTTTCGTTTAAAGAGGGTTGGTTATGGATGAATATCCTAATAAAGAAGCGTGGAACAAGGCAATTCAATTACTGTCACGGCGCGAATATTCTTATAAAGAATTAAGCCAAAAGCTTGCTCGTAGTATCGAGGGGGCGGATTTAGATAGCGTATTACAAAGTCTAGAGGAGGACGGCTACCTATCTGATCAGCGCTTTTGTGAAAGCTTTATACGTATGAGAGTCGGGCAGGGTCATGGTCTTATTAGAATTCGATTTGATTTAAAACAGAAGGGTATAGCTTCGGAATTGCTTGCTAGTTGCCTCGAGGGTTTAGATATAGATTGGTTTGTCCAAGCAGAGGAGCTTTATCGGCGCAAATATAGAGAACCTCTAGCGGATAAAGATTTTAAAGAGCGTAGTAAGCGCATGCGCTTTATGAGTCAGCGTGGATTTTCCATAGATGAGATTCAGTTTGCTATAGAGCAAGTTGCGAACGATGAATGTTGAGATGTTATCGTTAGATATTTCAAAGGGTTAGATTTTTCTCTGCCAGCAGTTAAGCAGGTTTTTTCTTTGCAATACAGATAATCGCTACCTACCTTAATCTGAAATCAAACAGATTATTCTTTGTCTATTTAGTACGAATAGGCCCATTTCTGAAAAAGATTCGAACAATTTTCGCTCACGATATATAATGTCGCGCCC
Organism: Neptuniibacter sp. QD29_5; assembly: GCF_047778125.1. Lineage (GTDB taxonomy): Bacteria > Pseudomonadota > Gammaproteobacteria > Pseudomonadales > Balneatricaceae > Neptuniibacter. The sequence goes on along the minus strand of NZ_CP180556.1, from coordinate 2,914,038 downwards.
ATAATTTGTGGTGATTTTGCGCTGTTGGTAGGCAAGTGAGGCTTGCCGATGGCTTTACCAGAATGGATACGCATACGGTTCATCTAATGAAATATATGACAAGTGCCGAGATTCGTCAGGCTTTTCTAGATTACTTTAACCAGCAAGGACATGAGGTTGTAGCAAGTAGCTCCCTTATCCCTGCTAATGATCCTACCCTGATGTTTACAAATGCGGGGATGGTACAGTTCAAAGATGTGTTCTTGGGCACAGATAAGCGCAATTACACACGAGCGACAAGCTCGCAGCGATGCGTGCGTGCTGGTGGTAAGCACAATGACCTTGAAAACGTAGGTTATACAGCGCGTCACCATACTTTCTTTGAAATGCTTGGAAACTTTAGTTTCGGTGATTATTTCAAGAAAGATGCAATCAACTTTGCTTGGACGTTTCTGACTGAAACGCTAGGCCTTCCAAAAGAGCGTCTGTGGGTGACGGTTCACCATTCTGATGAAGAAGCTGAGCGTATTTGGAAAGAGGAAGTTGGCGTAGATCCAGAACGTTTTTCTAAACTAGATGAAGATAACTTCTGGTCAATGGGTGATACAGGCCCATGTGGTCCATGTACTGAAATCTTCTTTGATCATGGTGCTGACGTGTGGGGTGGTCCTCCAGGTAGCCCTGAAGAAGATGGTGATCGCTATATCGAAATTTGGAACGTTGTATTCATGCAATACAACCGTAGCGCTGATGGTGAAATGACACCACTTCCAAAACCATCTGTTGATACAGGTATGGGCCTAGAGCGAATTGCGGCAGTTATGCAGAATGTTCACTCTAACTACGAAATTGATATGTTCCAGAATCTGTTGAAAGCCACTGCTGCGGCTGTTGGTACAACAGATATGGATAATAAATCGCTACGTGTAATTGCAGACCATATTCGTTCTTGTTCCTTCCTTATTGTTGATGGTGTGCTGCCATCTAACGAAGGTGCAGGCTATGTTTTACGTCGTATCATCCGTCGAGCTGTACGTCATGGTAACAAGCTAGGCGCTAAAGGTGCTTTCTTTAATCAGCTTGTGGCTGCGTTAGTGAAGGAGATGGGCGAAGCTTATCCTGAGCTAGCTGAGAAGCAGGCTCAGGTTGAGCGTGTTCTTCTTAAAGAGGAAGAGCAGTTTGCGAAGACGCTTGATCACGGTATGCGTTTGCTGCAGGAAGCGATTGAAAATCTGGATGGCACTGTTATTCCAGGTGAAACAGTATTTAAACTATATGATACTTACGGTTTCCCGCATGACCTAACAGCTGATGTTGCTCGTGAGCATGAGCTCACAATTGACGAAGAAGGCTTTGAGCGTGAGATGGAAGCTCAGAGAGAGCGTGCTCGTGCGGCAGGCAAATTCTCAATTGATTACAACGATGCTATCAAGTTGGATGGTGAAACTAACTTTACCGGCTATGAAAATCTTGCTGGCGAAGCATCTTCAGTGGTTGCCTTATTCAAAGAAGGTGAATCTGTAGATGAACTTACAGCCGGTGAAATTGGTTTAGTGGTTCTTGATGAAACACCTTTCTATGCTGAATCTGGTGGTCAGGTAGGTGATACAGGTGTATTAACTGCTGTTAACGGTTCCTTTGCAGTTAATAACTGTACGAAAGAGGGTAAAAATAACCTACACCACGGCGTTGTCGAAAAAGGTTCTGTGAAAGTGGGCGATAAGGTTGCTCCTCAAGTTGACTCTGAGCGCCGCCAGGCGATCGCGCTGAACCACTCTGCTACTCACTTATTGCACGAAGCGCTTCGTGTTGTTCTCGGTGAGCATGTACAACAGAAAGGCTCATTGAATGATGATCAGCGTCTGCGCTTTGACTTCTCTCATTTTGAAGCGGTAAGCACTGAGCAGATCGCTGAAGTTGAGAAGATGGTTAACGATCAAATTCGTCTGAACACAGAAGTTGTAACTGAAATCATGGAAATTGAAGCTGCAAAAGAGAAAGGTGCAGCGGCTCTATTCGGTGAGAAATACGACGATGAAGTGCGAGTGCTTTCGATGGGTGATGATTTCTCTATCGAGCTTTGTGGTGGTACTCATGCGAAGCGTACAGGTGACATTGGTCTGCTGAAAATTACTTCTGAAGGTGGTGTGGCTGCCGGTATCCGTCGTGTTGAAGCGGTAACCGGTCCTGTAGCGCTGGATTATTTTGCGGATCAAAAAGCGCAATTTGAACAGAAGCTTCAAGATCAACAAGCGAAGAATCGTCAGCTTGAAAAAGAGCTTGAACAGATGAAGGCTAAACTAGCTGCTGCTAAGGGTGCTGATTTGATTAGTAACGCAGTGGAAGTTTCTGGCGTTAAAGTGCTAGCTGCTCAGCTTGAAGGTGTAGAGCCTAAAGCATTGCGTGACACAATCGATCAGTTGAAAAACAAATTGGGCAGCGGTGTTGTTGTATTGGCTACAGTGTCTGATGACAAGATTGCTTTGGCTGCAGGTGTGACTAAAGACCTGACTGGTCAGGTTCGTGCTGGTGATTTGATTAAAGAGCTAACGGCTAAATTGGGCGGTAAAGGCGGTGGTCGTCCTGACTTTGCTCAGGGTGGCGGCACGGATCAAGTTGCTCTGCCTGTTACACTAGAGTCTGTAACAGCTCTAGTTGAGGCTGCTCTATAACGATTTAGGTGCACGCATGGCGCTTTTTGTTCAAAAATATGGTGGTACCTCTGTTGGAACTGTTGAACGTATAGAGGCAGTCGCAGACAAGGTGCATGGTTTTAAGCAGCAAGGGCATGATGTTGTTGTTGCTGTATCTGCTATGAGTGGTGAGACGAACCGTCTCATCGCCTTAGCTAAAGATATACAGTCAAAACCTAATGCTCGTGAAATGGACGTATTGGTCTCCACTGGAGAGCAAGTCACCATTGCATTGCTTTGTATGGCATTGGAAAAGCGCGGTGTGTCTGCTCGTTCCTATACCGGTAGTCAGGTCAAAATTCTTACGGATAACTCGCATACCAAGGCCCGGATTCAGGATATAGAGGTCTCCTCTATTAAATCAGATCTAGAAGCTGGGCGAGTCGTTGTTGTGGCGGGATTTCAGGGGGTAGACCCTGATGGCAATATCACCACGCTTGGTCGTGGCGGCTCTGACACAACGGGTGTTGCGCTAGCTGCGGCACTGAAAGCTGATGAGTGTCAAATCTATACTGATGTAGATGGTGTATATACTACCGATCCGCGCGTAGTATCGAGTGCTAAGCGTCTAGAGCAAATTACATTTGAAGAGATGCTCGAGATGGCGAGTCTTGGATCTAAAGTATTGCAGATCCGTGCCGTTGAGTTTGCAGGAAAATATAAAGTGCCGTTGCGGGTTCTTTCTAGCTTTGAGGAAGGGCCAGGGACTCTAATTACCGTTGAGGGTGATTCAGCCGTGGAAAAGCCAGTTATTTCAGGTATCGCGTTTAATCGCGATGAAGCTAAGTTGACTGTAATGGGTGTGCCTGACGTTCCTGGGGTTGCATCAAAAATATTAGGGCCGATTAGTCAGGCAAATATTGAAGTTGATGTTATCGTGCAGAATGTTGCCGCTGATAACACAACGGATTTTACCTTTACGGTTCATCGTAACGATTATGATGCGGCTGAAGCGGTGCTTGCAAAGGTGTCTGCTGAGCTGAGTGCTCGTGAAGTAGTTGGTGATAATCAGATTGCTAAAGTATCTATTGTGGGCGTGGGTATGCGATCCCATGCCGGCGTAGCGAGTAAAATGTTTGATGCCTTAGCAGCTGAAAATATTAATATTCAAATGATTTCTACATCTGAGATTAAGGTCTCAGTTGTGATTGCTGAAAAGTATTTGGAGCTAGCGGTGCGCTCTCTGCACACTGCTTTTGATATGGATGTTGATGATTCGGTTAGTGAATAACCGTTCATAATGGTTATTAGAAAAAGCTGGTCTATAGTTAGGTTAGCTGTTGTTGTATAGGCAGCGTTCTGGCAGGGATTTGGATGAATGCCAGTATGTGTTCTACCGTTTAGGTGGAGTGGCCTGGGAAGTACTAAGGAGATTCTACACATGTTAATTCTTACTCGCCGTGTTGGCGAAACTCTTATGGTTGGTGACGATGTCACTGTCACTGTGCTTGGTGTTAAAGGTAACCAGGTGCGTATTGGTGTTAACGCGCCTAAGGATGTATCTGTGCATCGAGAAGAGATCTACCAGCGCATTCAGCGTGAAAAGGCCGAAGAAGGAAATAAAGCGTAATTTTTTTAAAACTTTTCTTTTCTTTTGATAATCACTTGGTTATAGTACGCGCCGTTGTTTAGGTGAGCTGGCCGAGTGGCTGAAGGCGCGCCCCTGCTAAGGGCGTATAGGTTTACCCCTATCGAGGGTTCGAATCCCTCGCTCACCGCCATTTTGATGTGCGCCCGTAGCTCAGCTGGATAGAGTACCTGGCTACGAACCAGGCGGTCAGAGGTTCGAATCCTCTCGGGCGCGCCACTCAAAAAAACAACGGTTTATTTTCTTGGATGCGCCCGTAGCTCAGCTGGATAGAGTACCTGGCTACGAACCAGGCGGTCAGAGGTTCGAATCCTCTCGGGCGCGCCACTCCAAGAAAATCTCAGATATGCGCCCGTAGCTCAGCTGGATAGAGTACCTGGCTACGAACCAGGCGGTCAGAGGTTCGAATCCTCTCGGGCGCGCCATCTGTAACTCTACCTTCCTACACTTTATAATATTCGTCCTAATTATTTTTTGAGCTCGTTGCTATGAAGTTCTCTATTCGTTTGTTTCCAGAAATTACCATCAAAAGTCGCCCTGTACGTAAACGTCTAATTCAGCGTTTGCAGAGCAATTTGCAGAATATGACTCGTCGTATTGATGAGCAGATCAAAGTTAAGGGGCAGTGGGACAAGCTGGATGTAGAGTGCGCTGGTGCGAGTGCAGAGATCATCGAACAGGTGGTAGATCTTTTAGGCCGTACACCAGGGATTCATAGCTTCATCGAAGTGACTGAGTACCCGTTGGGCGATTTTCATGATGTTTACGAAAAAGCGCATGCTATCTACGCAGAACAATTGAAAGGCAAAACCTTCAAAGTGCGTGTTAAGCGCTCTGGTAAGCATGACTTCCGTTCAATTGATGTTGAGCGTTATGTAGGTGGTGGTTTAAATCAGCATGCTGATACAGCGGGCGTGAATGTGCATACGCCTGATGTTTATGTTGATTTAGAGATCCGCAATGACAGTCTTTATGTGGTAACTAATACCTATAAAGGTCTAGGTGGTTTCCCTCTAGGTACGCAAGATTCCACGCTTTCTCTTATTTCTGGTGGATTCGACTCCATCGTTGCCAGTTACATGTCTATGCGTCGTGGCTGTAAAACCCATTTTGTATTCTTTAATCTGGGTGGTCATGCACACGAAATTGGTGTGAAGCAGGTGTCTCTGTATTTATGGCAAAAATATGGCTCTTCTGCGCGAGTAAAGTTTATTACGATCCCTTTTGATGAAGTGATTGGTGAAATTTTACAATCAGTACATCACTCCTACATGGGCGTGGTATTGAAGCGCATGATGATGCGCGCAGGTGAGCAGATTGCCGATAAAATGAAAATAGACGCTTTGGTAACTGGCGAAAGTATTGCTCAAGTATCTAGTCAAACCTTACCTAATCTGTCCATTATTGATGCGGCAACTGAAAAATTGGTTGTGCGACCACTAGTAACAATGGATAAGCAAGATATTATCGATATTACACGTGAAATCGGTGCATATGACTTCGCTAAAAATATGCCCGAGTATTGTGGTGTGATCTCTGACCGTCCAACGACCTGTGCCAAGAAAGATCGTGTGGAAGAGGAAGAGTCTGATTTTGATTTTGAGGTGCTTGAACGAGCGCTTGAACGTCGTCAGGTGATCAGCATTGATGAGATTGAAGAAGATGTAAATATTCATGCTGAGGTTGAGGCGTTAACCAAGGTTGCTGATAACCAAGTCGTTGTAGATATCCGTGCGCCGCATGAACAAGAAAAGAAACCGCTAAATATTCCTGGCTGTGAAATTCAGTTGATTCCGTTTTTCGCTTTAGGCGCCGCTGCTGACGAATTTGAAGAAGGTAAGGAGTATCTTCTTTATTGTGAAAAGGGTGTTATGAGCCAAATGCATGCGCATCAAATGCAGGAGCGCGGCTTTAGTAATGTAAAAGTTTATCGCCCTGGAAAGAGTGAATAACGCCATATTTCACTGAATATGGATCAAAGGTTGTAAGCAAATTTTGATCCATATCCTCCCTTTGACCGAAAAATCCCCTCTAATTATTGCCTGAAGTAGACTTTTCGGGTTTAATTATGGTCCATTTGCAACCAGTACATCCGTCAGTGAAAGCCTAATAATTAGGTGGCCAAAAGCCATATCTGACGTATGGGTTTCGATAAGTACAGGAGCATCCATTAAAATGGAAAATCTGCTATCAGAAGGCCTTGAATTAATGGTCTTTGGTATGGGCTTCGTTGTTGTCTTTCTTACTTTGTTGGTATTCGCTACTTCAGGAATGTCCAAAGTGGTAGGCAAGTTTTTCCCTGAAGCACCAGCGCAGCCAAAAGCAAAAAAGACTGCACCAGCGCCAGCTGGAAATAACAATGATGAGTTAATTGCTGTCATGACAGCTGCGGTTCACAAACACCGTTCGTAAATAAGAACGGCTCAATAACGAATAAATCTGCATTAATCGACAGAAGGCCATTACCCATGACCGACGCAAAGAAACCACTTGGCATTACCGACGTAGTTCTGCGTGACGCACACCAGTCGCTATTCGCTACGCGTATGCGAGTTGAAGACATGCTGCCGATCGCGGAAAAGCTAGATAAAGTAGGCTTTTGGTCCCTAGAAAGCTGGGGCGGCGCAACATTTGACTCATGTATTCGCTTTATCGGAGAAGATCCGTGGGAGCGTATCCGCTTGCTTAAAAAAGCAATGCCAAACACAAAACATCAGATGCTCCTGCGTGGACAAAACCTACTAGGTTACCGTCACTACGCTGATGATGTTGTAAACAAATTCTGTGAACGTGCTGCTGTTAACGGCGTAGACGTATTCCGTATCTTCGATGCGATGAACGATCCACGTAACCTTGAAACTGCAATCAAAGCAGTTAAGGCGACAGGCAAGCACGCTCAAGGCACAATCTCTTACACGAAGAGTCCAGTTCACACGATCGATAACTGGGTTGCATATGCAAAAACTCTTGAAGATATGGGTGCTGATTCCATCAACATCAAGGATATGTCCGGTATCCTGACGCCATACGATGCATTTGACCTAGTTTCTCGTCTGAAAGCTCAGACTGATCTAGAAGTTCAATTGCACGCTCACGCGACTTCTGGTTTGTCTGATATGACTATCCTTAAGTCTGTTGAAGCGGGTATCGACCGTGTTGATACTGCTATCTCGTCTATGTCTATGACATACGGCCATACGTCTACTGAATCTGTAGTAGCTGCGTTGGCTGGTACTGACCGTGATACTGGTTTAGATATCAATCTTCTAGAAGAGATTGCTGGCTACTTCCGTGAAGTACGTAAGAAGTACGCTAAATTTGAAGGTTCTCTACGTGGTACAGACTCTCGTATCCTAGTTGCTCAGGTACCTGGTGGCATGTTGACTAACATGGAAAACCAGCTGAAAGAGCAGGGTGCTGCAGATAAGTTCGATGAAGTACTAGCTGAGATCCCACGTGTGCGTGAAGACCTAGGTCTGATCCCACTAGTAACACCAACTTCTCAGATCGTTGGTACTCAGGCTGTAATCAACGTTCTAATGGGCGAGCGTTACAAAACTATCTCTAAAGAAGTTCAGGGTATTCTGAAAGGTGAGTACGGTGCAGCTCCTGCTCCTTACAATGCTGACCTTCAGGCTCGTGTATTGGATGGTGGTGAAGCAATCACTTGTCGTCCTGCTGACCTACTTGAACCAGAAATGGACAAGTTGGTAGGCGAGCTGAAAGACCTTGCTGCTGAGAAAGGTATTGAGCTAACTCAAGGCGAGAACGAAATTGATGACGTTCTAACTTACGCTCTATTCCCTCAGGTTGGCTTGAAATTCCTTGAAAACCGTAACAACCCTGATGCATTTGAACCTGCACCTACATTAGAGGACGCACTAGCAATGGCTGCACCTAAAAACACTGGTCCACAGACTTACACTATCTCTGTTAACGGCCAAAACTACGTTGTACAAGTAACTGAAGGCGGTGATATTTCTGCTGTAGCTCCAACTGCTGCTCCTGCCGCGGCTCCAGCTGCTGCTCCTGCAGGTGCTGGTGAAGACGTTCCTGCTCCATTGGCGGGTAACATCTGGAAAGTACAGGTTGCTCCAGGTCAGGCTGTTCAAGAAGGTGATGTTCTAGTAATTCTTGAAGCGATGAAGATGGAAACAGAAGTACGTGCAGCACGCGCTGGTACTGTTTCTACTGTAGAAGTTAATGAAGGTGACGCTGTACAGGTTGGCGACACTCTATTGACTCTAGCGTAAGGTATTGTTTGATGGATAAGCTAATCGAACTGTTTCTTGCCTCTGGTGCTTATAACATCAGTGGCGGTCAGATCGTAATGATTTTGGTTGGCCTTTTGCTTCTGTTCTTGGCCATCAAAAAGAATTTCGAACCGCTACTGCTTGTGCCAATCGGTTTCGGTGGCATCATGGCGAACATTCCGGAAGCGGGCTTAGCGTATACAGCTGTAGAAAATGCTGTGCACTTTGCTGTTCCGGAGGTGATGAATGGTTTGGCATCTGCGCTAAATATCACTAGCACTGATCCAAAAGAGATTCTGAATGCCTACCACAACACGGCTTCAGCAGCTCAGATTCAAGATGCAATCAACGTAGCTAAAGACGGCGGTTATGCGAATGGCATGCTGTATAACTTCTACAGTGTGGCAATCGGCTCTACTGCTGCTCCGTTGTTGATCTTTATGGGTGTTGGTGCAATGACAGACTTTGGTCCGTTGTTGGCTAACCCACGTACCCTGTTCTTGGGTGCGGCAGCTCAGTTCGGCATCTTCGCAACTGTACTAGGTGCGGTTGCAATGTCTTCTATGGGCATCATGGACTTCAACATCCAAGAAGCTGCAGCAATCGGTATCATCGGTGGTGCTGATGGTCCAACTGCGATCTATGTAACTAGTTTGCTTGCTCCACACCTATTAGGTGCAATTGCGGTAGCTGCGTACTCTTACATGGCGCTAGTACCTCTGATTCAGCCACCAATTATGCGTGCGTTGACTACAGATGCTGAGCGTAAGATTCAGATGAGCCAGTTACGTCATGTAACTAAGCTTGAGAAGATTCTATTCCCAATCGTACTGTTGATCCTAGTAGCGCTATTGCTTCCAGATGCGGCACCTCTGTTGGGTATGTTCTGTTTCGGTAACTTGATGCGTGAGTGTGGTGTAGTAGATCGTCTTAGCGATACTGCTCAGAATGCTCTGATCAACATCGTTACAATCTTCTTGGGTCTATCTGTAGGTTCTAAACTATCTGCTGATAAGTTCCTAGATCTTGAAACGCTAGGCATCATGGCGCTAGGTATCGTTGCATTCTGTATCGGTACAGCTGCTGGTGTGATCATGGCTAAGATTATGAACAAGATGATGGGTGGCAATGCGATCAACCCACTAATCGGTTCAGCGGGTGTATCTGCGGTACCTATGGCTGCACGTGTATCTAATAAGATCGGTCTTGAGTATAACTCTCAAAACTTCCTGTTGATGCATGCTATGGGTCCAAATGTTGCTGGTGTAATCGGTTCTGCGATTGCAGCGGGCGTAATGATCAAGTTCGTAAGCTGATTATTAGCTTGTAGAACTAAAAAAAGGCTGCCATTGGCAGCCTTTTTTGTTTCTTTAGAGAGGTGCTATTCTGTCTAGCCTCTAGCCTCTAGCCTCTAGCCTCTAGCCTCTAGCCTCTAGCCTCTAGCTTAATGTCCGGCGAATACTTCTAAATGTGCTTGAACACTAAATGCCAAGGAAACAGGGTTGTAACCGCCTTCTAGAACCGAAACAACGCGGTTTTGACTGTAAGTGCGAGCAGCGTCTAACAGTAGCTGAGTTACCCAGCGATAGTCTTCCTCATTGAGCTTAATATCTGCCATAGGGTCTTCATGATGAGCGTCAAAGCCTGCAGAGATAATGATCATATCTGGCTTATGAGCTTGGATGGCTGGTAGCCAGCGCGATTCTACAAGTTTCCGGAATACCATGCCGTCACTGTGAGCATCCATCGGGCAGTTAATGATGTGGTCGCGCACAAAATCGCAGTAACGTTCTGGGTAGAATGGGTGTTGGAATGTAGAGCAAACAAGCACTTCCGGCCTGTCTTTAAAGATGTCGACCGTACCGTTACCTTGGTGGACGTCGAAATCGAATATAGCAACACGTTCTATACCTGGCTGCTGTAAGGCATGCATAGCTGCAATAGCAGCATTGTTATAGAAGCAAAATCCCATTGCGTTGTTATGCTCAGCATGGTGGCCAGGTGGGCGCGTAGCACAAAAAGCGTTTTTGGATTTTCCGCTAATTACCCTGTTAACTGCCATAACGGCAGAGCCTGCCGCTAAACTAGCTGCATGCAATGAATGAGGGCAAAGTGCAGTATCTTCGTCGGTATACACAACGCCTTGCTCAGGTAGTTTCATCTCCAAGCGTTTTTGATGGAGGTGAGCATGGGCAAGTTGTACTTGTTCAGGTAATACGTGTACGGATTGGATTCGTTCAAGATCCTGCATTAGGCCCGTTTTTTCCAATACTTTCTGGATGGCTACCAAGCGAATTGGGCTTTCAGGATGTTCTGGGCCCATATTGTGTAGGCCGCAATCTTCATGAGTGATAAATGCAGTAGTCATAAGCACGCTTTTTTATAAGTTTTGTTTAGTTTACCTGAAACCCAAAAAGCAGGATCTCATTACATCGTCTCAATACCTCAAGCCTACACCTTGGAGTTAGATTTTTCTTGATCTGGATCATTAGTGTTTGTATGCCCTCAGGATAGGATGGTTGTCACAGCATAGAACTGTCTTGGCATCGAGTGTTCACCCTACACCCGGTGCTTTTTTTTGTTTGCAGGAAATGCTTTTGTCATAACGAATAGGCTTTTATACTTCAAATATCTTTTTTGCGTATATGGACGGTTGAGTGGCGAAAGTAGATTATTCTGATAAGCAAGTTCTACTGATAGAAAGCAGTGGCAACATGCGATCTACTATCTTCTATATGCTGAGGAGTATGGGTGTTGCCAATCTCAAGGCAGTTACTATTAATGATCGGGTTTTAAATGAAATTTCAGAGAATAACTACGATGTTATTCTTCTCGGTCATAATGTGAATGATAGTCTCACCGGTATCCAGTTGCTGGAAGAATGCCGTTATCGAGGTTTTATAAAGCCTACTGCTTGCTGGATCTTTATGACCAGTGATGCTTCTCAAGAAGTGGTTCTACACGCAATTGATAGCCGCCCAGATGATATGATCATGAAGCCGTTTTCGGTGGATGAATTAAAGCATCGTTTGGATAATATTCTTTATCGAAAATCCGTGTTTAAGCCTGTCGATGATGCCTTGGAAATTGGCGATCTTCCGGCAGCTATTACATTTTGTAAGCATAACTTTGCTTCCTATGATGCAGAATATGATGAAGCTCAACTGATTCTTGCCCGTTTGCTGCTTAAATTTCAGAGGCCTAAAGAGAGTGCCAAGGTTGCTGAAAAGCAATATTGGAAGAGTCATGATAAAGAAGCGGGTATCGTTTGGGCAGAAGCTATGTTGCATCAGGAACAGTTCAAAGAGGCAAAGGCTCTCCTACTAGAGCTTATAGCAGAGTACCCATTGTTGATTGCTGCATATGATTTGCTTGCTCAGACTCATGAAAAAGAAGGGGATTTGGATCAAGCAAGAGATGCTGTTGCTGAAGCAGCACAGAAGTCGCCGATGGGTATTCCTCGCCAGATGGAATTGGGGCGTTTAGCTACACAAACGAAACAACTGGATATGGCGGGTGGGGCTTATAAAAAGTCTATCGTCCTCGGTCGACGTAGCTGCTATAAATCACCTGACCCTTACCTTCGCCTTGCCAACGTAAAGCGCTTAGAAGCTAAAAATGCAGATGGTGGTATGGCTATCGAGCTCTTTAATGAGTTTGAAAATACGATAGCGCAAGCTTATCAAGCCTTTCCTCGTGATGAGCGGTTACAAGTTCGAGCGTCTCTTCTGAAAAGTGAGATGTATCATCAGGTAGGTGATACTGATGCTGCTAATAAGGCTACCAGGGATGCTCAGCGAATAAACTCAGAGCTAGCTGCCCCTTTAGATCTTGATCGAGAACTGCTCAGTGTGATGGGGGATGCGGTTCCAATCCTAGAGGCTGCGGCCAAACCGAAGAAAGTACCTGGTAAGAAACATGATCCGGATATGAGTATCAAAGTGAATCGTTTGGGTGTGAAGCACTATCTTTCTGGAAAAATGCCTCAAGCCCTTAAGTATTTTGGTTTGGCGACGGAATATGATTCAAGCAACGTGAATGCTTTGTTGAATTTAGCCCAACTTTTCTTAGAAACGGCCAGAGATAGTAAAGAGAAGCGCGATGAGCGTATTAAAATGGTCCAACGTTATCTAAAACTATCTGAACGGATTAATTTGGAAGGTATTGAGCTTGATAAGCAGCATCAGCTAAGGCGCTATCTGAGCCATGATGTCGCTCTGTTGCCGAAAGGTTCTTTAGGTAATTTATTGCGATAGATAGCAAAGAAAATGGCGTCCCAGAGAGGATTCGAACCCCTGGCCTGTCCCTTAGGAGGGGACCGCTCTATCCAGCTGAGCTACTGGGACATGCTTGTTGAATTTTCGTGCTTGTAGGTGGATTTTACAATCGAGTCACTCGATATAGAAGGGTTAAAGCGGTTTAAGCCTTGCCTAAGCTACTTTGTGCTTTGTACAGTTTTGAAGCTCCAGCCTTGCCATAAAGTTGGTCTTGTTTCTTATGGCCGCGAACTATAGCGAGTAATTGGTTGACGTTTTGCTGATTACGATAGATAGCTTGTTCATTGCGCTTATTTTTATGCTGTAGCTCTTTAAGGTGGCGTTTGATTTCAGCATAAAATGCATTAGTTTGCTGTGCGGCAGGAGTGTTGTCTTCCTGAGCGGAGTAATCTTCGGAATCTATGTCAATACCAAAAGATTTTAATAAGGCTACACGTTCAAGAGTGAAGTTATGGAACTTGTTAATCACACCCATTTTTTCTTGGGTGATATCACTTAATTGTTCAAGGTCCTTGCTACTGAGTGCTTCGAGCTCTCTGTCGTAAACCGTACTAAGTGATTCTAAAAGCAAAATACCCTGCTTAAGCAGGGTATCTAGTTTTGTATATTGTTGTTCGGTCATAGCGAAATTTACAATAGGTTGTCAAAGCTTAGCATCTTCTCTGCTACGCGTTCAGCATTGATTTGATAGCTGCCACTTTCAATTTCTTGTTTTAGTCGCTCGACACGCTCGCTGTCCACATCAGGTGCATTGGCCAGTTGTTTTTCAACATTCTGCAGTGTCTGAGCTGCATTGCTGAGTTTAACTGTATCACCTTTACTGGACGGAGACTGCGCAGGGGCATCATTGCTACCAGTTTTGGTGGCACTACCTTCGCCTGCTCGTGCACGAGTGCTATTCGTCTGCGACGATGACAGGCCCGTGATGTCGTTAATCATTTTTCCGTCCTCAAACTTGTATCTGAACCAGCTTATCGGCGGCTAATTTGGAAACTTTAGAAAAATATTTTTTTCTTTAATGAATTCGAGTATAGCAGTTGTAAGCAGATGAAACCATGTTGGATTGACAGTGTTTTATGGGGTTCGAACCAGCCCTGCTTCAATAACTACCGCTTTAACAATGTTGCCTGAACGATCATTTTTAACCTTTATCTGCTGGCCAATACTTCCATCCTCTAAAGCTGTCCCAGCTGCTCTGATTGAAACGCCGCTACGTTTAGCTTCGATAATAACAGAGTTTCCGCGTGACACGGCTAAAGGGGGTTTTAGCATTGAAGCAGTAAAAATTGTGCCTGCTGCAATACTTCTTTTCGTAGTCCAGCCTATAATTTCTTCAGTGCGAAGAAAATATGCTGAACGAATGTTGGTGATATCGACTTGAGTTCTTTGGATATGCTGGGAACTCAAACGAGTATTTCTTGGAAGGCTGGTACTGCTGATTACAGCTGTACCATAGAGTTTAATTTGTGCTGTAACAAAAAGTTGCCACATTGGAGATGGACAGCGTGCTCGAAAGGTGATTCTGCTTCCGTTTCCTTTAGGTGATTGAAATTCTAGGGGTTGTAGGCAGTTTTTTAGTTTGATTTTTCGGCTAATCGGGTTAAGTTTGATCTCAGTTCGCGCATCCGGCTTAGCTTTTTTGTAATGTTCTTGCAGAAAAAGTAGCGCCTCCTGCTCTAATTTTTCGGTTTGATCGGCTGCTAAAGCGCCGAATGAGGCCAAAAGAACAGTGGTTAGGAAGAAAAGTCGTGTTAAATTATGCTTATTCACGTTGTTGTAACTAACATTATGTTTATGTAACGGCGTACAAACAGAATAGATTTAATCTCTACGGGATTATTAGATCATGTCAGGTATCCTAGATAGTGTAAACCTGCGTACCCAAATGGTAGGGCAGAACAGGCTAGAGTTGTTATTGTTTGGTTTGGAAACAGATCAACAATACGGCATCAATGTTTTTAAAGTGCGTGAAGTTTTACAGTGCCCCGATCTTACTGAGGTGCCTCGTCAGACTTCCGCTATTAAAGGTATGGCGCATATTCGCGGCGAGACAATTCCTGTACTGGATCTGTCTGAAGCTGTTGGACGCCAAACCGTTCCTCATGAGCAAAGGCAAGACTGTTTCTTGATTGTTGCTGAGTATAACCGTCGAACGCTTGCATTCTTAGTTCGCAAAGTCGATCGGATTTTAAATACTCAGTGGGATCAGATAATGGCCCCTCCAACAGAAATCGGTGTGGAGAATTATCTGACAGCCATTTTCGAATATGAAGGTAAACTCATCGAAATTTTGGATGTGGAGCAGATCCTAGCAGACCTATATCCAATGCCAACAGAAGTCAGTAAAGATGTAGCTGATGACAAGGTTCGTGAAAAAGCTCGTGAGCATCAAATTCTGATTGTCGATGATTCTTCTGTAGCCCGTAATCAGATGCAAAGAAGTTTGGAGAATTTGGGTATCAAGGTGACGTCGTGCAACAACGGCCGTATGGCGTGGGACTTGTTACGTGATATGGCTGACCGTGGAACTGATGTTACAGAGCACTTTTTGATGGTTATTTCGGATATTGAAATGCCAGAAATGGATGGGTACACGCTGACTTCTATGATTCGTGAAGACGAGCGTATGAGTGCTATGCATGTAGTGCTACATACATCCTTATCGGGTGGCTTCAACGTGTCTATGGTTAAAAAAGTAGGGGCTGATGGTTTCCTCGCTAAGTTTAATCCGGATGACCTAGCGACAGCTGTAGTGCAGCGCATCCAGCAAGTAGAAAAATAATCAGTCATAGGTTAGGGGTATTACTCTTTCTATGAGTATTTCCGGTAGATCAAACTTTACTATTACGGATGCTGACTTCGAGTTGTTCAGTCGCTTCCTTGAGGATAGTAGTGGGATATTGCTTGCGAAGCATAAGCAATACCTTGTACAAAGCCGTTTGGGGAAAATTGTCCAGGAAAACAACTGTCCTGGTTTAAAAGAACTGATTACTAAACTGCAAAGCCCTACATCAAAACGTTTGCGTGAGCAGGTCATCGATGCGATGACTACCAATGAAACTTTATGGTTTAGGGACGTTCATCCATTCGACATTTTACGTGATCGTATTGTGCCCGAAATGCTAGGGCAGGGTGTTGGTTCTAATAAAATTAGAATTTGGTCGGCCGCCTGCTCTACAGGTCAAGAACCCTATTCAATCAGTATGACGCTGGATGAATTTAAGAAAAAAACACCTGGTAAGTTGGTTTCAGAAGAGATCATTGCTACAGATATATCGACTCAAGTGCTAGAGCAGGCGCGTAGAGGTGAATATGAAATGTTGGCGATAGGTCGCGGCCTCTCTCAAGAGCGATTAACACAGCACTTCCGAGAAACGTCTAACGGTAGTTGGGCGGTAAAACCGGAAATAAAATCTAAGGTGAGATTTCAGAGTATTAATCTACTTGGTCAATATACATCGATGGGTAAATTTGATGTTATTTTCTGTCGAAATGTATTGATTTATTTCTCCAGTGAGAAGAAAACTGAAATTTTGTCAAAGATGCATGGGGTGTTAAAGCCAGGGGGGTATTTAATCCTTGGTGCCTCAGAATTCCTTTCTGGATTATCTGATAAATACAAAATGATTCATTGCCGGCCAGGTATTATTTACCAAGCCATATAGCTCGCTAGTTTGTGTATTAATGCAAAAGCCGCTTACCAAAGGTAAGCGGCTTTTTTGTTGCCTCTTTGTTGTCCTTCAAGTTCAGAGCTGTTGCCGCAAGCGGCAATGTAGCGGTTTTAGATTGCCGTTTTCATAAGGGGAGTGGTTCTTGATATTACTGATATCTGTATAACTTGTTGAATTTAATGGATTTTAATTATTTGGCATGTTAGTTGCTTTCTTGTGGGTATTATTAAAAGAGGCAATGAAATGGCAATTAGTTTTGACGCAGCTTTGGGAATCCACGATGACGCACTTATGCACCGTGCACGTCGTGCAGAGGTTTTAGCTAATAATATTGCTAATGCTGATACACCTAACTTTAAAGCCAGAGACATCGAATTTGCTGAAGCTTTAGAGCATGTGTCGACTAAAATGAATGTAAAGCAGGTTGCAACTTCTTCAGGGCATAACACTGAGTTGCTAGAGCCTGATTTGGCGGCAGATATGATGTTCCGTATTCCTAACCAAGCTTCGGTTGATGGTAACACTGTTGAGGTTCAGCAAGAAATGGCACGTTACACAGAGAATGCTATGGATTACCAGACGTCATTTCATTTCCTAAATAAGAAGTTTACTGGTCTTAAATCAGCGATTAAGGGTGAATAATCATGTCATTGAGTAATGTATTTGGAATCGCTGGTTCGGCTATGAATGCTCAGACAATCCGCTTAAATACGACTGCCAGTAACATGGCTAATGCGGAAAGTGTGAGCTCGAGTGTTGATGAGACTTATAGAGCTCGAAAGCCAGTTTTTGCTGTACAGCAAGTTGATCCTTTAGCGGAACCTGACAATGAGTTTGGAATCGCTGCAGGTCAAGGGGTACAGGTGCTTGGGATTGTGGAAAGTGAGGCTGAATTACGCCAAGAATACAATCCAGCGCATCCAATGGCTGATGAAGAAGGGTTTGTGTATTACCCGAATGTAAATGTTGTAGAAGAGATGGCGGATATGATTTCAGCATCTCGATCTTTCCAGATTAATACCGAGATTATGAATACTGCCAAGCAGATGCTTCAGCAGACGATCAGACTTGGGCAGCAATAATTTAAGAAACGAGGTTTTTGGCCATGAGTAACGTTAATGGCGTAAATCAGAACGTTTTCGATCAGATAAACAGATCTAATCAGGCTAACAGTACTCAGAAGAGTCAGACGGAAGAAGATAGTGATATGTTCATGCGTTTGATGATTGCTCAGTTGCAGAATCAAGACCCATCTAGTCCTGCTGATACAACTGACTTTATGCAGCAGATAGCGACTATGTCACAGGTAGAGAGTATTAACCAACTTAATACTTCAGTGAATGAAATGTCTCAGTCGATGCTTTCGAGTCAGGCTGCATTACAAGCATCCTCTATGGTGGGTCAGTCAGTGTTTATTCCTGGTGATACCTCTGAGGTAGGGACTGCCATGAACCCATTCGCGAAAGGTGCTTTTAATCTAGAAACTAGTGCCTCAGACGTAAGAATTAAGGTTTATAACTCAAGCGGAACTTTAGTTGACAATATGCAGCTTGGTGCGGTTCAGCAAGGCGAGCATGAGTTTGCTTGGCAGATGCGGTTCGACGAAGACGGTAATCCGGAGCATCCGCCGGGAGACTATACGTTCGTGATCGAGCGCCTAGAGGATAATGAATATCAAGCGGTTGATACCAGTATGGCTTATAGAGTTAACAGTGTGACTCTGGGTGAAAATGGTATCGGTATGAAAGTGAACACAACAGCTGGCACATTTGATATCAGCGATGTGAAACAGATAGGCGTGTGAGGATAAGACTATGTCAGGTTTTAATACAGCCGTTAACGGCTTGAAAGCGGCTACTACAGATCTCGATGTAACGGGCAACAATATTGCGAACGCGAGTACTGTCGGTTTCAAATCATCTCGAACTGAATTTGGTGATATTTATGCGACGGCGGTTGTTGGTGCTGGTTCGTCAAATGTTGCCGGTGCTGGTGTAACGGTAACGGATATTGCACAAGACTTTAAAGCGGGCACGATCCAGTTTACAAACAATAATCTTGATTTGGCTATCAATGGTTCCGGCTTCTTTCAGCTCGATGATGGTCAAGGCAGTACCACCTATACCCGAGCGGGTTCATTTGAGCTAGATAAAAATGGTTTTGTGGTATCTAAAACGGGGGCTTTTCTGCAGGGCTATGGTCTCGATTCTGAAGGTAACCGATTACCTATTGATAATCTGGCAGTTACCCAGAAAGAAAGCCCGCCAAAAGCTACAGAAGATATTGATCTATCTTTCAATATTGATTCAAGGGAAGATGCCGCAACTTTGTTGCCAGATTACGATAAAGATGAACCTGGTTCATTTACTTATAGTACAACTATTCGGACATACGATAGTTTAGGTAATGAACATACTATTAAGTTCAATTTGGCAGAGGCTCGCCCTTACCAGGCTCAACAGCAGGTTACGGGTATTGAACTAGATGATGAGATTTCAG
This sequence comes from Neptuniibacter sp. QD29_5, assembly GCF_047778125.1. Lineage (GTDB taxonomy): Bacteria > Pseudomonadota > Gammaproteobacteria > Pseudomonadales > Balneatricaceae > Neptuniibacter. The sequence continues at coordinate 2,895,078 of NZ_CP180556.1, read as the reverse complement.
GTGTTCCGATTACAGCGGCAGATTTAACAGCATTGGCTGATTTGGATGTGGCTGCGGTCCCACCTGGTCCGGGTTATCCCTATACTTTAGATTCTTCGTCCTCAACAAATGCAGATCCTAATATAGCGGCTGCTGGTGCTTTCTTTGACACGATGACGGATCCAATTAATGGTGATGCCCGTATTCAAAGTATTATTGTTAATGGCCCTGATGATATAACTATAAGATTTAAGGCAGAGTATCCAGAACCGGATCTCATCCAGTTTGTTGATAATGATGGTGATGGGTCGCTTGTAGTAACTGAAGTCGCAGAAATTACTGCTAATGAAACCTATACATTCCCTATAACGGGTAGTACGACTGATGATCTCGTATTGGAAATTGGGGGGGTAAATTTACCTACTATCCCGTCTGGTTCTACGGACGATATAGTTGGTAATACGATAACTGCAGCTGAAGCAAGGATTAAGGATGCAAACCCTGATGTTGAATCGGTTATTTATGATAACGTCAATAAGCAGGTTGTAATTACCTATAAAGCTGAAGCCGGTGACATAAATGCGAGTGAGGCGATTGCTTTTACTGCTACTAGTGGTACTACGGTGATTGGTGCACCTACCATTAAAGACGGTGATAACTCTTTTCAGGGCGTCTATCGGATGTATGCCTACCTGAACGGAAATGAAACACTTGATATTGGTAAGGCGCTAGATCCGGGTGAGGCGGGCACAGGTACTGAGCCTGGACCAATACTCATTAAGTTTAATCCAGCGAATGGTTTGTTGTCTGGAATTAATGGTCAGCAATTCTCGGTAGGTGCTGTAGTGCCGGGTATCACTATTGTTGGGGCCGACCCAGCAGATGCTACTACGGAAATTACGTTGGATATCTCTAATACAACCCAATTTGCATCGGCATCTATTGTGAAAGCCTCGCAGCAAGATGGTTACACTAAAGGCGATCTGATAGGTGTTACTTTTAGTGGAACTGGTGAAATGGTCGCGAGCTTCTCCAATGGCCAAAACCAAGACCTTGGTGTTGTTGCTATAGCGACTTTTGAAAACCAGTCTGGCTTATCCCCTTCTGGGGATACTGAATGGTCTGCAACATTCGCTTCAGGTAATGCTATCGTTAACCCGCCTGGTACAGGCTTGAATGGTACGTTGCAATCAGCTGCTCTTGAGCAATCAAATGTTGATTTGTCAGCAGAGCTTGTAGCGTTGATTGAGGCTCAGAGGAATTTCCAGGCTAACTCCAAGACGTTGGAAACGCTAAATACTGTGACGCAGAATATTCTCCAGATTTAATCTGAATTAATCACCTTTTAACGAAAAAAGACCGCTTAAGTGGTCTTTTTGTGTTTCTGGCATACCCTTTGCTTTATCTATCCATATACGAATTCAACGAGATGCGGCAATGCCGCTCAAACGAGAAGAGAAAGATGGATAAGGTTCTATATTTAGCAATGAGTGGCGCCAGAGAGAATATGCTGGCTCAGCAAGCTCATGCCAATAACCTTGCAAATGCAAATACCTCAGGTTTTAAGGCAGATTTGGCTCAAGCCCGCGCTATGCAGGTGTTTGGTGAAGGGCATGCCTCTCGGGTTTATGCTCAAACTGAACGTCCAGCTACAGATATGACAAGTGGAACGTTGATTGAAACGGGACGTAAGCTGGATATCGCTGTGGCTGGTGACGGATGGTTTTCTGTTATTCGTCCAGATGGCACTGAGGGGTATACTCGTGCCGGTTCACTGCAGATCAATGCCGCTAACCAGTTAGTTACAGGAAGTGGCTTGCCGGTAATGGGCAATGGCGGAATTCCTATTGTATTGCCTCCCTTCGAAGAAATTGAAGTGTCTACTAGTGGAATAATCACTGTTCGTCCATTAGGTGAAGATGCGGCAGAACTGCTAGTGGCAGATCAAATTAAGCTTGTAAACCCTGATCCTCAGACTCTCTTCAAAGGACCTGACGGCTTGATGACAAATGGTGGTGTGCCTGAATTGGCGGACCCGAATGTACGTATCCGTTCAGGATATATTGAATCAAGTAATGTCAATGCTGTCAGTGAATTGACCGGGATTATATCGACTTCCCGCCAATTCGAAATGCAAATTAAAATGATGAAAACTGCAGAAGAAAATTCAGAAACTGCAGCAACCATTTTGAAAATATCTTAATAATCACCTGAGGATAAATTAATGCACGGTGCACTAAGCGTAGCTAAAACAGGAATGACCGCTCAGGATACAAATCTGAAGGTGATTTCCAACAACTTGGCCAACGTATCAACTGTTGGTTTCAAAAAAGATAACGTAGTTTTTGAAGATCTGATGTATCAGGTACGTCGTCAACCAGGCGCTCAAACAGCAGAAGAAGCACAGCTTCCGTCAGGCTTGCAAATTGGTTTAGGTGTTCGAACTGTAGGAACACAAAAGCTCTTTTCAGCGGGTGATATGGAAGTGACTGGCGAGCCATTTGATGTTGCGATCAATGGACGCGGGTTTCTGCAAGTAACTTTGCCTAATGGGGATACCGCTTATACGCGTAATGGGCAGCTACACTTGAATAGTGATAATCAAGTAGTTACTCCAGAGGGCTACTTGCTCGAGCCAGAGCTTACGTTGCCTAATGATGTACTTAGCTTTTCGATTGGTACTGATGGAATAGTTACAGTTACTACTCCAGATAGTCCACAAGGTACCCAGATCGGGCAAATGCAGCTTGCAGACTTTGTTAACCCTCAGGGGCTGCAGTCACAAGGCCAAAACCTCTATATCGAAACTGCATCTAGTGGTGCTCCTGTAGTCAGTAATCCAGGGGAAAATGGTACAGCGGTACTTATTCAAGGGTCGTTGGAAAACTCAAATGTAAATTCAGTAGAAGAGCTGGTGGATATGATTACTACCCAGCGAGCATATGAAATGAATTCAAAAGTTATCTCTACAGCTGACGAGATGCTTTCTTATGTCAGCCAGCAGCTGTAATGAGATATTGAGGTTATAACGATGAAAAAACTTATCACTGCTTTTGTATCTATTACATTGTTACTTACAGGTTGTGTGCAGAAACAAGTTAAACCAAATAACCCTGAGTATGCACCTGTAGTGCCTCAGGCATTAACGCAGCCTGCACCAGTGAATGGTTCAATCTACAATTCTGCAACAAGCATAAACTTGTATGGTGATGGTAGAGCCCACAGAATCGGTGATATTTTGACAATCACATTGCAAGAAAGTACCAGTTCTCAAAAAAGTGCGACAACAGAATTAGACAAATCTAGCAGTTTGACGCTGACACAACCGACGATATTAGGTGATGCGGTATCGCTTAATGGCAAACCACTAAGTGCTTCGATTACTGGTCCGACAACGGCATTCGAAGGTGAAGGCTCTTCTGATATGAGTAATAACCTGACAGGTAATATTACAGTTACAGTGCATGATGTTCTGCCAAACGGTGTTTTGTTGGTTAAAGGTGAAAAGTGGTTAACCTTAAATCAGGGTGATGAATATATCCGAATCAGCGGCATGGTCAGACCGCAGGATATAGGCTCAGATAATACAGTTGCCTCGACTAAACTTGCTGACGCGCGTATAGCTTACAGTGGTACCGGAGCAGTTCATGACACTAATGTAATGGGATGGGTGTCTAAATTCTTTATCAGTGCATTGATGCCATTCTAAAGGTAGTGATGATGAAAAAAACATTAATTCTCATAACTTGCATGCTCGTGACCATTGTCGCTGAAGCAAGCCGCCTAAAAGATATGGTTAGTATTTCTGGTGTTCGCTCTAACCAATTAGTTGGTTATGGCTTGGTTGTTGGTCTTGATGGGACTGGTGATAAAACATCCTTTACTTCGCATACGTTCCGAAACATGTTGAATAACTTTGGTGTGGCGATTCCATCTACGATGAATCCTGCTTCTAAGAACATTGCAGCAGTAGCAATTCATGCTGATCTTCCTGCTTTTTCTAAGCCAGGCCAGCAGATTGATATTACTGTTTCGGCCATTGGCGATGCGAAAAGCTTACGTGGTGGTAGTTTACTTATGTCACCGTTGAAGGGAGCTGATGGTCAGGTTTATGCGGTAGCTCAAGGTAATTTGGTTGTCTCTGGTTTTGGTGTTCAGGGGGCTGATGGTTCTCGTCTGTCTTTGAATGTACCAAGCGTTGGTCGGATCCCGAATGGTGCTACGGTAGAGAGAGCTGTCCCAAGTGGTTTTACTCAAGGGGATAGCTTGGTGTTAAACCTTCATCGTCCAGATTTCACTACATCACGAAGAGTTGCGGAGGAAATTAACCATTTGTTAGGAGCCGGAATGGCGGCCTCAATGGATGCAACCTCAATCCGAGTAAGAGCTCCCCGCGACCCTAATCAACGAGTTTCTTTTCTTTCGGTATTAGAGAATCTAAATGTGGAACCGGCGAAAGATTCCGCAAAAGTCGTGATTAATTCACGTACCGGTACCATCATTATTGGTCAAAATGTTCAAGTCTCTCCTGTGGCGATTACTCATGGTGGTTTAACGGTAGCAATCGCAGAGGCTGCTGATGTGAATCAGCCAAATCCATTAGGTGGTGGCCAGACGGTTGTAACCCCTCGTACTGGAATCGAAGTAGATGAAGGTTCCGGTCATATGTTTGAGTTTGCGCCAGGTGCAAACCTGCAAGATATCGTTGAAGCGGTAAATCAGGTGGGTGCAGCTCCAGGTGACTTGATGGCTATCTTGGAAGCGCTGAAACAAGCGGGTGCCTTAAAAGCTGAATTGGTGGTGATCTAATGATTAAAACAGGCGCAGGCAATAATGCTCAGCTTTATTCAGATCTGGCTGAGCTTCAAAAATTAAAAGCTAAAGCTAAAGGCGATAGTGATGAAGGCCTGCGTTTGGCCGCTCAGCAGTTTGAGCAACTTTTTGTCAGCATGTTACTGAAGTCTATGCGTGAAGCAAATGCCGCATTTGGTGAAGACAACTTTATGAATAGTAGTCAAACCAAAATGTTTCAAAGCATGTATGACAATCAGATTGCTCTAGAGATGTCAGGTGCTCAAGGTATTGGGTTGACTGATGTGCTAGTGAGGCAGCTTGGTGGCCAGGTGGATAAAGAAAAGCCTGAACTTAAGTCTCTAGATACAAGTAGCCGGGAGCTTAATCGAGCTTTTGATCATGCTGCATCGGTTGCTGCTGCAGCGCTTTTAGCGAAGGCTGAAGGCCAAGAAAACCCTCCGGGCATTACGCTGACAGAAGATCAGAAAAGTACGGTTAAAGAAGTTTTTGAATCACAGATGGCTGCTGCTAAAAAAGTAGTAGATGAAAACCTTCCTGATCGTTTTGAATCTCCAGAAGAATTTGTTGAGAAGCTAATGCCGTTAGCTGAAAAAGTGGCTGGTGAGTTAGGGGTGGATCCTCGAGTGTTGCTAGCGCAGTCTGCTCTAGAAACGGGTTGGGGAAAATTTATGGTTCGATCTGCAGACGGTAGCAATGCAAATAACCTTTTCAATATAAAGGCAGATCGACGCTGGGATGGCGCAAGTGCGCAAGTTTCAACTCTGGAATACAGAGATGGCTTAGCACAAAAGGAAAAGGCTTTCTTTAGAAGCTATGACAGCTATGAAGACAGCTTTCGAGACTATGTTGATTTTCTGAAAACTAATCCGCGTTACAAAGTGGCGTTGGAAAGTACAGATGATCCATATAAATATGTGCAGCAATTACAGGAAGCAGGTTATGCAACTGATCCTAATTACGCTGACAAGATTAAAAATATTTTTGAGGGAGCTCTGCTCGCAAGTCGAAGTGATGGATCTAAAGAGGGTTAAGTAATAGTCGATAAACTATTACACAACTCTCCTTTATCCATCTTCAGAAGCAGACCAAATCTCAAAAGGAGTTCTCATGTCTTTCGGTTTACTATCTTTAGGCACACAGAGCCTACAGGCTAACCAAACGGCTCTGACAGTAACAGGTCAGAACATCAGTAATGTCAATACGGAAGGGTATAGCAGGCAAAGACCTGTGTTCCTTTCTCGTGAAGATCAAGCCGGGGTGTTGGTAAATGATGTAGAGCGTATAGCTGATGAGTTCCTGAATAAGCAGATTTGGTCTGATAGTTCTACCTACAAGAGTTTTGAAATCTATCGTGACTATGCGAATGAGTTAGATAACCTTATGGCATCAGATGTCACAAGTGTATCTAAAGCGATGGATGATTATTTTGGTGCGCTACAGACTGCTGTTGATGATCCAGTAAGCTTGCCAAACCGCGAACTCTTTCTTGCGCAAGCAGATGCCTTGGTACGACGATTTAATGATCTTGACTCAAATATTCGACGCCAAAATGAAACTATCAATGGCCGGTTGGAAAGTGCCTCTGCAGCAGTAAATACCATTGCTCAGAATATAGCGCAGTTGAATGATGATATTCGTATTGCTACAGCTGCGGGGCAAGTTTCCAATGAACTATTGGATCAACGCGATGCAAAGCTTGAGGAGTTATCCGAATATATTGGTTTTACCACGATCAGTGAACCGTCTACCGGTGAGGTCAGCGTATTTGTCGGTAACGGCGAGCCTTTAGTAGTAGGGCTAACTGCTAATAAACTAGTGACCACTTTAAACCCTGCGGACAGCAGTATGCTGAATATCTCGTTACAGATGGGGAATAATGAAGCAGATATTACTCGTCAAGTGTCAGGGGGAATTATTGGCGGGACCTTAACTTATAGGGATACGACACTAAATCAGTCGCTGGATGAGTTGGGCCGGATTGCTTTAGTATTTGCTGAAACAATGAATGAGCAGCATCAAAAAGGTATGGACCTTGATGGTAATGCTGGTGATCTTTTGTTTACAGATATTAATGCGCCTGCGGTTACTCAGAACAGAGTAATAGCTTATAGGGATAATGGCTCAGCTGTAAATTCGACAGTCATTATTAATGAAGCCGATAAACTCCAAGCCTCAGAATATAGTTTGATTTTTAATGATACGGGTACATTCACTATTACTCGTGAATCTGATGGTATGCGTTGGGAAAGTAATACTCTGAATTTACAGTCGGATGTATCTGATGTTGATGAAGAGGGAGAATATGCATATGACCCTGTGTCTGGAGAATTGGATTTACGGATTGACGGATTTAGCTTAAGCATGCGTACTGATACCGGATTTATTCCTGGTGATCAGTTTTTAATTCGTCCAACTCGAAATGCTGCTTCAGAAATTGATACAGTACTCACCAATGGGCGTCAACTCGCATTGGCAGCGCCATTGGCTGTAACTGAATCAGGGTCTAATCAAGGTACAGGTGAAGTCGAAGTTATTATTACTGATCCTGAGTATGCTGAGCTGTCTAATGTTGAAAACACATTAACGCCTCCAGTAACTGCAGGATTGGCCGTTGTTGATCCTGCAGGTACGCCTTTAACGTTCCAAGTTTCTGACTATACGAAAATTAATAACTTATCTTTTCCTATAAGTGTTGAGCATTTTGGTGCAGGTAGTTATGAAGTTAAAGACAGTACTGGAGCCTCGATTTTTGGGCCAGGTGTACCCGCTCCTACTGCGACAGAGATAGATCTTGATGCAGCTTATGGTTTAACTTTAACCGTGGGCGGAGCTGCGTCGGCAGTTGGTGTATCTTCAATCGAGTATGACTCAACGGTAATTGATGATAATAGGTTAACGCCTCCTCTACAGATTGCCTTTTTACCTGAGCTTGAAGGTGCTGCGAATACTGGGGATCAGTTTGTATCTTTACCTGCTGATTTAAATGTGACGGTAGGAACGACAGGTTTAAGTTTTTCGTCTGATGCAGTCACCCTAACTGATGCTGAAGAAGTTGGAAGTGTAGGTTATCCCTTAACTTTTGATTCTTTAGGGGGGGGGAATTATCAGGTAACTCCTGCGTCAGGAGGTCCTTTTGTTGTAACTGCTTCAGTATCAGGTACTGATGTTGTTTTTGATATGACAGATCAGATTGGCCTGAAAATAAGTGCTACCGGGGTTGTTGATGGCGCAGGTTTAAATAGCTTTACGGTACAGCCTGCAGATGTGAATAAAGTAGAGCATACTCCTGTTTTTACAGCGCAAACGGGTAACCCTTCTGCAACAGGTTCTATTGAAGCAAGAGTTACCGATACTGCATTGGTTGGTGCCGCGCAATATCCTCTAACGGTTACTTATACCAATGTCCCTGCGGGTACTTATGAGGTTGCTGATACAGCAGGAAACACGCTTTATTCAGGGGTGGCTAATGCTGATGGCAACCTTTCATTGCCAAGCCTTGGCCTAGATATTCATGTAGATACAGATATTGCTGTTAATGATACGGTGACGATCGCTCCTGAGCAGAATTCTAATATTAATAGTGCTGCAACTATCAATAACATACGAGTAACCGATGAGCGTTTAATGGGGGCTGTTACCTTCCCTGTTCAGGTTGTTTATGACGGTGGTTCAAGTACCTATGTAGTCACAGATTCAGCAAACCCATCGACAGTCTTGTTTAACGGCGGAGCCCAATCTGGCGCTTTGGACATGACTAAAACATTTGGTTTTGCGATTGATGTTAATAACCCTCCAGAAGTACCGGGGAATGGTGACAGCTTTATTATTCAGCACTCTCCTGACTCAAAAGACGCTGCTTATGTTGTCCTAACTGATGGCGATGGTGATCGTGTTGTCCGTGAATATGAGCCTAATTCGCCTATAGCATTATCTGGCTATGAGGTTGTTATAAATAACAGGCCTCAAGTGGGTGATACGTTTCAGATTACTCTAAATACAGGTGGAGTTTCAGATAATAGGAATTCTCTTTTAATGTCTGACCTGCAGGCAGAAAAATTGATTGATGGTGCTTCTTATCAGGATCAGTATGGCCTGAATGTAGAACGAGTGGGTTCAGAAGCTGCTGTCGCACAGGTAAATGCTAAGGCTGGTAAATCAGTTTTAGATGCAAATATTGCTACGCGTGAAGGGATTTCAGGTGTTAATTTGGATGAAGAAGCAGCGAAGCTGGTTCAGTTTCAACAAGCTTATCAGGCTTCTGCTCAGTTGATTCGGGCAGCACAGACAATTTTTGATACGCTGCTTCAAAGTGTATAGGAGATAGAAAATGAGAATTTCTACTCAACAAGTCTTCCTTAGTAATGTTGATAATATCAATAAAACTAATAGTGAACTTTTTAAGACACAAAACCAATTATCGACTGGGAAGCGCATTCAGCAGCCTTCTGATGACCCGCTTGCTTCTGCTCAAATTCAGAAATTCAAAAAAGAAATAGCTAGGACGGAGCAATACAATAGCAACATTGAAGTATCGCGTCGTCGTTTAGAGTTAGAAGAGAATACGCTGGAGCAAATAAATAACATTTCTATAAGACTTAAAGAGTTAGCGATCCAAGGTAAAAATGGGGTGCTTTCCCAGACGGATCGGTTATCTATCTCCTCAGAAGTTGGGGAGTTGCTAGGGCAGTTAGAAGGTTTGATGAATACGAAAGATGTGCAGGGGGAATTTTTATTTTCTGGGCATAAAGGATTCACAAAACCTTACGAATATAATGCTGCCCTAGATAGTTACTCTTATGCGGGAGATGACGGTCAGCGTTTTATACAGATAGGACCAGAAAATAAAATTGCTTCGACCGATTCTGGTTTTGATATATTTGAGACGGTACCAAAGGTTTCTGGGTATGTTGATGCTGTTATAACCCAAGATAATAATCATATTGATGATGTCGCTCTAAACAAAGACAATGCTGATGCGTTTGATCAGTTTATTGCAGATAACGGCGGACTGACGTTTACTTTTTCAGGCGGTAACTTAACTGTTCTGAATGCTGCAGGTCAGCCTATTACCGCAGATAATCCATCAGTGGTTTTGAATAACTTTGATTTAACGTCTAACCCTACACACCCAGTTATACAGATTGGTGGGGTGGATATTACGTTGGATAAAATAATTGATGGAACTGCAACTTTAGGATCTAAATCACAGCATAATATTTTAGATACTGCAAAAGATATGAAGGATGCATTGGATAATGCTGACTTTACAACAAACACTGGTAAACAAGAATTTACAGAGACAATGGATTTTGTGCTGGATAATTTGAATGGCATTCAGGAAAAACTAATCGGGGTTACTACCAGTATTGGTGGACGAATTAATGCCTTGGACCAGCAGCAGTCGGTTAATGAAGATTATGAGCTCTTCACAACTGAAGCTTTATCTTCCTTTGAAGATCTTGATTATAATGAAGCCATTAGCCGGTTCCAGCTACAGCAAACTGCTTTGCAGGCTTCGTACGCAAGCTTTGCACAGGTTAAGGATTTGAGTTTATTTAATTACATAAACTGAACGCTGTACCACCTAAAAAGCCGGCAAGTAGCCGGCTTTTTTTGTATCTATATTGCAATGCGAAATAAAGGTGACGAAATATGTCATTATTAGTGATCTTAAATGCCATGCAGTAGCCCCTTTTTACAGTAAATAAAGCGCTGTCTAATATTGTCTGCCATTTTTTGTCACTAAAACTGGTAAGTTTTGTTATTGGCGGATTACGACCTTTGAACCATTCTTAAATACATACTGTATTGGTGCTCGGCACCACTTATCCGCATAAGCGGAGCGATAATAAGAATGAGGAAAACGTCATGCCAGAATACAAAGCTCCCCTCCGTGATATGGACTTCGTGTTAAACGAAGTGCTTAACGCTGAGCAGCATTACCAGAGTCTTTCAGGTTGCGAGGATGCTACGCCTGATATGGTAGCCGCGATCATGGAAGAAGGTGCTAAGTTTGCTGAGCGTGTTCTATCTCCGTTAAACCAGATTGGTGATCAGCAGGGCTGTCAGTGGAATGATGGTGCTGTGAAAACTCCTGAAGGTTTTAAAGAAGCTTACGACCAGTTTGTTGAAGGTGGTTGGCCATCACTAGCGCATGAGGCTGAATACGGCGGGCAAGGTCTACCAGAATCTATCGGCATCATTGTGAATGAAATGGTCGGTACGGCTAACTGGTCTTGGAGTATGTATCCAGGTCTAAGCCATGGTGCAATGAATACTCTAAATGCCCATGGTACAGAAGATCAGAAACAAACATACCTAACTAAACTGGTTTCCGGCGAATGGACGGGCACTATGTGTCTAACCGAGCCTCACTGTGGTACTGACTTAGGCATGCTGCGTACTAAAGCAGAACCTCAAGGTGATGGCAGCTATAAGATCTCCGGTACCAAAATCTTTATATCTGCCGGTGAGCACGATATGGCAGACAACATTGTGCATATCGTATTGGCGCGCCTGCCTGATGCGCCTGCAGGTACAAAAGGTATCTCTCTATTTATCGTTCCTAAGCACCTGCCGGAAGCTATTGGTTCAGATAACGGTGTTAGCTGTGGCTCTCTAGAGCACAAGATGGGTATTCACGGTAATGCTACTTGTGTCATGAACTTTGATGAGGCTACGGGTTACCTAATTGGGCCAGAGAATAAAGGTCTTAACTGCATGTTTACCTTTATGAACACCGCGCGCCTAGGCACAGCGTTACAGGGCTTGGCGCATGCAGAATGGGGTTTCCAAAACTCACTAGTGTACGCCAAAGATCGTTTGCAGATGCGTGCTCTAAATGGTCCAGCTAACCCAGAAAAAGCGGCCGATCCAATTATCGTACACCCTGAAGTTCGTAAAATGTTGCTGACCCAAAAGGCTTTCGCTGAGGGTGGTCGCGCAATGATTTACTACTGTGCTCAACTGGTGGATAAAGTTGAGCGAGCAGAAGGTGATGAGAAAAAACAAGCGGATGCGTTGCTAGCATTCCTAACCCCGATTGCAAAAGCGTTCCTGACCGAAGTGGGTTTCGAATCCGCTAACCACGGCCTTCAAATCTTTGGTGGTCATGGCTTCATCGCAGAGTGGGGCATGGAGCAAAACGTACGTGATAGCCGTATCTCTATGCTGTATGAGGGGACCACTCAGATCCAAGCTCTGGATTTGCTAGGTCGTAAAGTATTGATGACCCAAGGTGAATCTCTAAAAGGCTTTACCAAAATTCTACATAAGTTCTGTCAGGCTGAATCTGACAACAGCGATCTACAACAGTACATCAAACCGCTAACTGAGCTGAATAAAGAGTGGGGTGAGCTCACTATGAAGATCGGTATGAAAGCGATGCAAAACCGCGATGAGGTGGGTGCAGCATCTGTCGATTACCTCATGTACTCAGGCTATGTTGTATTAGGTTACTTCTGGGCGCGTATGGCTAAAGTGGCTCAAGAAAAGTTGGCAGCAGGTGAAGGTGATGCTGCGTTCTACCAAGCTAAACTGACTACAGCACGTTTCTATTTCCAGCGAATCTTGCCGCGTACTCGTAGTTTGGTTGAAACAATGCAGTCAGGTGCAGATAACCTGATGGATATGGATCAAGAGCACTTTGCTTTCTAGTCGAGGTATAGACGTGAAGAAAGCACTTAATAATCCAGTAGGCCGCACGCTTTTACGCGGCCTCTTAAAACTCAACGCAAAACGTTATGCGTTAAAGAATAAAAATGACAAAGAGGTATCTGAAATGTCCGACTTGAATGCAGTTTTTACTGAAATGAAAAATCGTTTTAATGCCGATGCTGCAGCTGACACAGATGCAATTTTTCAGTACGACATTAGCGATGGTGACTCCTGGTTTGTGACAGTGAAAGAGGGAAGCTGTGATGTAGCGGAAGGTGTTAGTGATGACGCTACCGTGACATTGACAATGGACTCTATTACTCTCGAAGAGATCATGTCGGGTGAAACTGATGGTATGCAGGCGTTCATGGCGGGTCGTGTACAGGCTGATGGTGACATTATGCTAGCGACTAAATTGGCTGTACTTTTCCCCGTAGCCTAAAATTACCGACATAGATCCCTTATAAAAATAATTACATGAGGAACCTTAGATGCAGCAACTCCCTGCCGCCGATACTATCCCGGCTGATATAAATCATTACGGTTTTAAAACTGTTCCAGATGTTCTAGCGCATGTGCAGAAGAACTTTGGCCCTAAACCAGCATTTACCAGCTTTGGGCGCACGATCGATTACAACGAATTAGATCGTTTATCTGCGGCGTTTGCTGTGTATCTTCAGCAAGAAACAAACTTGCAGCCGGGTGATAGGGTGGCGATTCAGCTACCCAACTTAGTTCAATATCCGATTGTATTATTTGGTATTTTGCGTGCGGGGCTGGTGGTCGTGAACACCAACCCGCTGTATACCCCGCAAGAGATGCAGCACCAGTTTAATGATTCCGGTGCGAAAGCGCTGATTATCCACAAAAGCATGGCCCACAATGCTGAAAAGATTTTGGATAAGACGCAGATTGAAACCCTGTTTGTGACCCAAGTAGGGGATTTACACGATTTTATTAAGCGTAATCTTCTGAATGCTGCGGTTAAGTACTTGAAGAAGATGGAGCCAGATTACAATCTGCCTCAAGCGATTCCGCTTCGCTCTGCATTCTACAAATATGATGGTCAGCAACCGAGTCCTGTTAAAGTTGAATCCTCTGATGTTGCTGTCTTGCAGTATACCGGTGGCACAACGGGCGTTTCTAAAGGCGCGATTTTGACTCATGCCAACCTGATCTCAAACATGTTACAAGCGCAGGAGCGTTTAACCGTTCCCGGTGTTGATTGGACTGAAACGGTGATCTCACCGCTGCCGCTTTATCATATCTACGCCTTTACTGTTGCTCAGGTGGTCTCGTTGATGGGTGGTCATAGCGTCTTGATTCCAAACCCAAGGGATATTCCAGGGTTTATTAAAGAGATGCAGAAGTGGCGCATGAGTACTTTTGTTGGTCTAAATACGCTGTTTGTTGCGCTGTGTAACGATGAGAACTTTGCCCAGGTCGATTTCAGTAATCTGAAATTTACGGCTTCAGGCGGTATGGCGCTGAATCCATCTACGGCGGTGCTTTGGAAAGATAAAACCGGTTGTGACGTAATTGAAGGCTATGGCCTGACTGAAACCTCTCCCGCGGTATGTTTCAACCCACCCGATGATAACCGTACTGGCACGATCGGGCTGCCTATGATTCACACGGATGTTCGTATTATTGGTACGGATGGTCAGGATGTGGTTCAAGGTGAAGCCGGTGAACTTTGTGTTAAAGGCCCGCAGGTTATGCGCGGATATTGGCAAAGAGAAGAGGCGACAGCTTCCTCCTTTACCGATGATGGTTACTTTATCACGGGTGATATCGCGACCATCGATGAGGAAGGCTATTTCCGCATCGTCGACCGTGCTAAAGATATGATCATCGTATCTGGTTTTAATGTCTATCCAAACGAAGTGGAAGATGTCATTACCCAGCACCCCGATGTCGTGGAATGTGCAGCTATCGGCATTCCAGACGATAAGACTGGCGAGATCGTTAAAGTCTTCGTGGTTAGCAATAATCCTGATCTATCCCGTGAGGATGTTAGGGATTGGTGTAAAGATAAACTGACTCGCTACAAGGTTCCAAAGCAAGTCGAGTTTGCTGAAGACCTACCAAAATCCAATGTCGGTAAGGTGCTTCGTCGTCTGCTAAAACCTTCTGCAGATGATAATGCCAACGCAGCTTAAAGCCGAATAAAGGGAATTGATTAGTATGCCTTTATCTCGACCAACTCGGCGTGAAACCCATCATAATCGAACTGTGATGTGTAATGGTTATCTTCGTGATGATGGTTTATGGGATGTTGAAGCCCGTATGACCGATGTTAAAACGCGAAATGTGGATAACCCTGAACGCGGTGGTTATGTTCCAGCTGGTGAAGCATTTCATGATATGAGCATTCGCCTGACCCTCGATAAAGGTCTACTGATTAAACAGGTAGAAGCCTGTATAGATTATTCTCCGTTTAAAATCTGTAAAAAAGTTGGTGCAGCTTATGCGCAACTTCAAGGTACACGTATTGGGCCTGGCTGGCTGCGTATAGCTAAAGATCGTGTAGGTGGTGTTGCGGGTTGTACGCATATGAATGAACTTTTACCTGTTCTGGCGACGACTGCGATCCAATCTATCTGGCCGAGTAGCGATAAAGATGTTCTCGCTCAAGGTGCTGAGTTTATGCTTGATAGTTGTCATTCATGGGGGCGAAGCAGTGAGATGGTTCGCGAATACCTGCCAGAACATTATCAGCCTGCGACAACCGTTAATGTAGTAGAGGAGCCTAAATAGTGGCTACCGTTTTAACCGAAAAGCAGGGTTCTGTTTTCGAGATAAATCTAAACCGACCAGATAAGAAAAATGCGCTGACATTGGCAATGTATGTCGAAATGACGACGTTACTAAAGCAAGCAGCGGAAGACCCTAATGTTCACGTCGTGTTATTTCGAGCGCAAGGTCAGTCTTTCTGTGCTGGAAATGATATTAGCGATTTTGTATCTGCAGCGCATAACCCTAATATTCTGCAAGATGTATTGGTGTTTTTGCATACATTGGCAAGCTTTCCCAAGCCAATCATCGCAGCGGTGCATGGCGATGCTGTTGGTATAGGCACGACCATGCTCTTGCATTGTGACCTCGTTGTGTCTGCAGATAATCTGCGGTGTAAAATGCCGTTTGTGCAGTTAGGCTTAATACCTGAAGGAGCGTCTACTTTGTTGTTTCCGCAACTAGTAGGTCACCGACTCGCTTTTGAACTGCTGGTTGAAGGTCGAAGTTTTGATGCTATAAAAGCTGAACAACTTGGTATTGTTAATCAAATCACAGAACCGGATCTGCTCCTAGAAACAGCTCGAAATCGTGCTAAAAAGTTAGCTGATAGCCCTGTTGATTCGGTGATTGCAGCTAAACAGTTGATGAAAGCCGAAACCTTAAAGTCTGTTCACCAAGTGATTGATAGTGAAGGGGCGTTGTTTTATCAGCGCTTGTTATCTGAAGAAGCGCAAAAGGCATTTATGGCCTTCCTACAAAAATAATATGCATTTTTAATATATGGATCTTAAATATTAGTATTTACTAATTTATATGAAATTGTATAATGGCCTCATCTTATGAACACCCTATCCAGTGAGGTCCAAGGTGAAAGCACTCTTCTTTACTGCTGCTCTAGCGGCTGCCCTTCCGGTTCAAGCGGAACAATTCTCGGTAAATATTCCTGAACTGCAGAACGAAGCTAAAGGTGTCATTAAAGAGCTAGCGACAACGCTTGGTTCAGAACTCAAAGCGGCTAAAAAAGAGGGCGGTGCTATTGCTGCCATCAACGTGTGTAATACCAAGGCTGAAGGCCTTACAAAAAGCGTGAATGATAATTCTGAATGGCATGTTGAGCGTACTAGTTTAAAACTACGTAACCCGCAAAATGCACCTGATCAGTGGGAAAAGGCAATTCTTGAACAGTTTGAATCCAAAGCGAAGCAAGGGGCTAATCTAAAAACCTTAGGTTTCTCGCAAGTTGTCGTAGACGAAGAAGGCAGAAAAGTATTCCGCATGATGAAGGCGATCCCCGTCGCTGATCAATGCTTAGCTTGTCATGGTTCCAAAATTAAACCAGAGATAGCTGAGCAACTTCAGACCCTTTACCCAGAAGATAAAGCGAAAGGTTTTTCCACAGGCGATCTTCGTGGTGCTTTCAGCTTAAAAAAATATTTATAAGATCAATTGGATTATAAAAAGGGCTTATTAGCCCTTTTTTTATGCCTGTCTTTTTAACCATTGCCAATAAAGGTAACTTTTTTGATACCTTTTGATTGTATTTGTTTGCGCTTAAACCTTTCTTAAGCCCTTTGTTTACGGGGCTTTGATTAATATTGCTATTTTTTGTTAGCGATGTAGCTGCTTTTTGTCATTGTTGAATTTCAGTCTGAGACTAAGATTTATACATAGCTTGGGGAATGAGCTTCCCTCTATGAAAGTAACCCTATTTTCTTATGTGTATGGGTTACCAAAATAACAATACAAAGAGGCGGTTATGAAAGTACTGGTTGCCGTAAAACGTGTGATTGACTACAACGTCAAAGCCCGTGTCAAAGCAGATAACAGTGATGTCGATTTAGCTAACGTAAAAATGGCTCTTAATCCATTTTGCGAAATAGCAATTGAAGAGGCTGTACGTTTAAAAGAAGCGGGTACAGCGGATGAAGTTGTCGTTGTTTCTATTGGTAATAAGAGCTGCGAAGAGCAGATCCGTACAGCACTAGCATTGGGTGCCGATCGCGGTATCCGTGTCGATGTCGAAACCAACCCTGATTCCCTTTCCGTCGCTAAGCTATTAGCCAAAATCGTAGAAAAAGAAGCACCAGGCATGGTGATTCTTGGCAAGCAAGCGATCGATTCTGATAACAACCAAACCGGTCAAATGTTGGCTGCACTGTTGGATCGTCCTCAAGGTACCTTTGCTTCAGAAGTCGAGGTGACTGGCGATAGCATCAACGTCACCCGTGAAATCGACGGTGGTTTGCAAACGGTTAACCTGGCTATGCCAGCGGTTGTAACAACCGATCTACGTCTTAATGAACCACGTTACGCATCCCTACCAAACATTATGAAAGCGAAGCGTAAACCGCTTGATGTCCTAACGACTGATGAACTGGGCGTGTCTGTAGCGAGCAATCTGCAACTACTACGTGTCGATCCGCCATCAGAGCGTCAAGCAGGCATCAAAGTTAGCTCTGTAGATGAGCTAGTCGAAAAACTACGTAATGACGCTAAAGTAATTTAAGGGGGTGATCAGATGACTATTCTTGTAATTGCCGAACACGATAATAACGAGCTTAAACCCGTAACCCTCAATACCTTAGCTGCAGCAAATGCAATTGGTGGTGATGTACACCTTCTAGTTGCGGGTGTTAGCTGTCAGGCGGCCGCTGATGCAGCGGCGCAAGTATCAGGTGTGAGTAAAGTTCTATTGGCTGATAACGCTGCGTATAAGCATCAGCTTGCAGAAAATATCAGTAAGTTGGTGCTAACTGTCGCGGCTGACTATAGCCACATACTAGCTTCAGCAACGACAACAGGTAAGAACTTCCTACCGCGCGTTGCAGCACTGCTAGATGTAAATCAGATCTCAGATATTATTGCCGTAGAAGCTGCGGATACCTTTAAACGCCCAATCTATGCCGGTAATGCGATTGCGACAGTCCAGTCCAGTGATAGCACTAAAGTTATCACCGTTCGTGGTACAGCCTTTGATCCTGTCGCTAACAGTGGTGGTTCTGCAGAGGTCGTTAGTCTTGCTGAATCATGCGATAGCGGCCTTTCTAGCTTCGTTTCAGAGGAGCTGGCGAAAAGTGATCGTCCAGAATTAACCGCGGCTTCAGTAGTAATCTCCGGTGGCCGTGGTATGGGTAACGGTGACAACTTCGAGCTACTCAACAAAGTGGCAGACAAACTTGGCGCTGCAGTCGGTGCATCTCGTGCAGCGGTTGATGCTGGTTTTGTACCGAACGACATGCAGGTTGGTCAGACCGGCAAAATGGTCGCGCCAGAGCTGTATATCGCCGTGGGTATCTCTGGTGCAATCCAGCACTTAGCGGGTATGAAAGATTCAAAAATCATTGTTGCGATCAACAAAGATGAAGAAGCCCCAATTTTTCAGGTGGCTGATTACGGGCTGGTGGCCGACTTGTTCGATGCCGTGCCTGAGCTAGAGAGTAAGCTGTAAACAGCATAACTAAAAAGCGCTTAGGCACATCGCCAAGCCAAAAATAAAAATAGACGGAGCAACTTAGATGCTTTTCGAAGGACAATCGATTTACGTACAGTCGATCGAAGACGGGATCTACGATGTGGTGTTTGACCGCAAAGGCGATGCTGTTAATAAACTCGATCAGGCGACTTTGGCTGAACTGCGCGAAGCGGTAAATGCCCTGTGTAACCTAGATGATATTCGTGGTGTGATTTTCTCCAGTGCCAAAGACTGCTTTATTGTCGGCGCGGATATCACCGAATTTATGGGCTTTTTCAAAGCTGATGATGAACAGCTGATCGCAGGCTTGATGGATATTCACAGCCTCTTTAATCAGATCGAAGATATGGGCTGTCCAACGGTCACTGCAATAAATGGCCTATGCCTAGGTGGTGGTTTTGAATTGGCGCTATCCACAGATTACCGTGTGATGAGTGACCAAGCGAAAGTCGGTCTGCCTGAGGTTAAGCTAGGCATCTACCCGGGTTGGGGCGGCACGGTTCGTCTACCACGTTTAATTGGTGTAGATAACGCCAATGAATGGATCTGTGCAGGTGCTGAGAAGCGACCAGATGCAGCACTTAAAGATGGCGGTGTAGATGCAGTTGTAACGGGAGATCAGATTAAAGCTGCGGCTCTAGATCTATTGAAAGGCTGTATTGCAGGTAAGTTTGATTACCAAGCGCGCCGTGAAGAGAAGAAAACGCCGATCAAACTAAATCAGGTAGAACAGATGATGGCGTTTGAATCTGCAAAAGGTGTGATCGGTGGTAAGGCGGGTCCTCACTACCCTGCACCAATGGCTGCGCTGAAAACGATTCAAAAGCACGCGAATCTTCCTCGTGAGAAAGCCAACGAGATCGAAGCTAAAGGCTTTGTCAAAGTTGCTAAAACTAATGTGTGCGCATCTCTTGTTGGTCTTTTTATGAAAGACCAATACATCAAGAAAGTCAGCAAAGGTTTTGAGAGCAAAGCCGAGCCTGTTAAAAAGGCCGCTGTGCTGGGTGCCGGTATTATGGGTGGTGGTGTTGCTTACCAATCTGCCTCTAAAGGTACGCCTATCTTGATGAAAGACATCAATGATGCTGCGCTAGAGTTAGGTCTGGATGAAGCGACTAAGCTACTGAACAAACGCGTATCTCGTGGCCGTATGGATGCGATGAAAATGGCATCCGTGCTAAACAACATTACGCCAACGCTTAACTACGGTGATTTCGGTAGTGTTGACCTTGTGGTCGAAGCGGTTGTTGAAAATCCAAATGTGAAGAAAGCCGTGCTTGCTGAAGTTGAAGGCACGCTGCCAGAAGGCGCGGTACTGACGTCTAACACTTCTACTATCTCTATTACTGAGTTGGCAACAGCGCTTAAAAATCCAGAAAACTTCTGTGGTATGCACTTCTTCAACCCTGTGCATCAAATGCCGCTAGTGGAAGTTATTCGTGGTGAGAAAACCTCTGAAGATGCAGTAGCTCGTACAGTTGCTTACGCAAAAGCGATGGGTAAAACCCCAATCGTTGTAAATGACTGCCCTGGCTTCTTAGTTAACCGTATTTTGTTCCCTTACTTTGGTGGTTTTACTGCACTACTTGAAGATGGTGCGGACTTTAAACAAGTCGATAAAGTGATGGAGCGCTTCGGTTGGCCAATGGGCCCCGCCTATCTTCTAGACGTAGTCGGTATTGATACTGCACACCATGCAGATAGTGTGATGGCTGCAGGTTTTCCTGATCGTATGAGCCACGAAGGCGAAAATGTTATCGATCGTATGTTCTCCCTAGAGCGCTTCGGTCAGAAAAACAGCAAAGGCTTCTACCGTTACGAGCTCGATCGTAAAGGCAAGCCGAAGAAAATTGTGGATGAGGAAGTACCAGCAATGCTTGATGGCATTGCCAAAGAAACGCGTGAGTTCACTGATGAAGAGATCATCGAGCGCATGATGATTCCTCTATGTATCGAAACTGTTCGCTGCTTGGAAGATGGCATTGTTGCCAGCCCTGCAGAAGCAGATATGGGCTTGATCTACGGTATTGGTTTCCCTCCATTCCGTGGCGGTGCGCTGCACTATCTGGATCAGATTGGTTTAGCTGAATTCTGTGCTATGGCGCAGAAATACGAGGGCCTAGGACCGTTGTATCAGCCAACCGACAAAATGAAACAGATGGCCGCTGCTGGCGAAACATACTTTCCACAAAATGCTCAGGGTTAAGGGGTAAAGATCATGAACTTGAAACCAAATGATGTAGTCATCGTTGACGGTGTTCGTACCCCGATGGGTAAATCAAAAAATGGCTCGTTCCGAAATGTTCGTGCCGAAGCGCTATCAGCTGCGGTAATCAAAGCACTGTTAGAGCGTAACTCAGCGCTAAACCCAGCAGACATCGAAGATGTGATGTGGGGCTGTGTTAACCAGACGAAAGAGCAGGGCTTCAATATCGGTCGAAATGCTGCACTGCTAGCAGGTCTTCCTCATACGGTAGCGGCACAAACGATCAACCGCTTATGTGGTTCATCTATGGCAGCACTACATGCCGCGGCCCAAGGCATCATGACTGGCAATGGCGATATCTTTATTGCGGGTGGTGTTGAGCATATGGGCCATGTATCCATTATGCACGGTGTTGATATCAATGCTGAGATGTCCAAAAAAGTTGCTAAAGCAGCGATGATGATGGGCGTAACAGCAGAGATGCTAGGTAAGATGAATGGTATCAACCGTCAAATGCAGGATGAGTTCGCGGCCCGATCTCACCGTCTAGCGCATCAAGCACATCTGGATGGCCTATGGGATAGCGAAATTATCGCGGTCGAAGGTCACGACGAAAACGGCTTTAAGTCGCTAGTCGAAGCGGATGAAGTTATCCGTCCAGAAACTACAGTTGAAACACTAGGTGCACTTAAGCCGGTGTTCGTACCGAAAGTCGGTACAGTAACAGCAGGTTCATCCTCTGCATTCTCCGACGGCGCATCTGCACTGCTGGTGATGTCGGCGGCTAAAGCAGAAGAGCTAGGCCTAACGCCACGTGCACGTATCGTGAGCATGGCAGTAGCTGGCTGTGATCCATCGATCATGGGTTACGGTCCAGTACCAGCCACTCAGAAGGCACTGAAGCGCGCAGGTCTAAGCATCGAAGATATCGACTATGTTGAGCTTAACGAAGCCTTCGCCGCGCAAGGCCTATCTGTACTAAAAGGTCTGAAACTGCTCGATAAGATGGAAGATAAAGTAAACCTAAAAGGTGGTGCGATTGCTCTCGGTCATCCACTGGGCTGCTCAGGCTCACGTATCACTAACACTCTAATGAATGTGCTAGAACAACAGGATGGAACCTTAGGTCTAGCGACCATGTGTATTGGCATGGGACAGGGGATCTCTACCGTGATTGAAAGGGTGTGATCCACCCGCATTTCTTCTTCACGACTTCACTCTAAGCTATATCTTGCCCCGCTTTTTAGCGGGGCTTTTTTGGTTTTGAAGGCGGTGGAAAGCTGCTTGAAACGGGAGAGAGCGGCTAAACGTGGTATAGATCTGTAGAGAGGTAGGAAGTGTTTGTTAGTTATACGCAATTAATCCAAGAAGGATTGGGTCTGCTAACGACACTTAGCAGTCATTAATCCTAATGGATAGGCGGCTGTCCTATACAGCCTTCATATGATGCTCTGCTCAAAATCTAATACTCTGTGACTGCCTGAGAAATGTTCGCCTGCTTGAATTCCCATTACGCTTTTCTATACTCACTGCTGCTATGCATACTTTTTTAACGCCAAACTCGTAGTGATGCGAGGACGGAAAGCCACAGGTCTTTAAGGAGGAAGTAGGGAGACGGCTGGGTTGCGTTTTAAAGGAGCGAGAAGATGAACGTTAAAAACATGCTCATATCTATCACTGCTAGCCTATTTTCCATTCCGATTCTTGCGGAGCCAATTGATCCTTCTGAGTTATTACCGGAACCAGATGATTTCTCATATTCAAGCTGTAATTATGTGCCTGGTGGAGAAAACAACTTTATCCTAAATTGGTCCGCTATCCCTGAAGAAGGTAAAAGACCAGCTAAGAAATATGCTTCTGAAGTCAAATGCTTACTTCAAAAGGCAAATCCAGAAGATGAAGATAATCCCATTACCTATGGCGAAGTTGAGGCAGAGGCTACCGTTAAGGCAAGCGACTGTGAGGACGGTGCTTGTAGCGCCACCATCCCTTACTCGGATATCGGTACAGCATTAACAGCCGCAATAGAAAGTGGAGAAATTGTACTGGATGAAGGTGATGAGCTAACTGACTATCACTTCGCTTGTGAAGCCAAAGTTAAAGGGTTAAACCCTCCTGGGAAAAGTCAGAATCATCCGCAAGCTGTAGCGCAATGTACGGTAGGTAGTTGCCCTGCTTGGTCAGATGAAGAGATTGGTCTAGTTGGCAATTATTCCTCCACTAGTGGAGGCTATGATGATCGTGAAATTAATACTTCGACTTATCCCAATGCTATTTTTGATCAGGAGCTTGGTGGTAGTCCATGGGTAAACACTTGGGTCTTGGTCGGTTACACCGATGAAGGTGATCATTATGGTGTTTATCATTTCGATAATCGTACTGAAGATACTGTTTGGGTACGCAAAATTCCCTTAACTTCGGAAGAATATGAAGCTTGTAAACAGGAAATACTAGACCATTGTACGATAGGCTGTGGGACTTAATTTTAACAAAAAATATGAATATCGGGGGTAATGCCCCGATATTTATTTGTTCGTTTTAGAACCTCATATGTATATGTCTGCTAATGGCACAAAGCTGCCTTTATAGACCATATTAGTTTAGGGCAATAAAAAGCTATTTAATGAGAAGGAAATCTCTCACCCAATCTGAAGTAGCTTTCTAGCGTCTTCATCTGTTAACCCTTCACCTACATGCAGCTTAACTTTAAAAGCACCTGCACCTAAACCAAGTTCAGTAAAAATCCGTTCTTCTACTTCGCAGAGTCCGCCTTCAACCATATCGATCGGGTGGATAAGTATTTGAGCACTCTTTTTCATAAAGCCGCTTGGCATTACATCTTTTACCAGATCCTTCAGCATAGGCTCGGCAGCAGAAAACTGGCCGACTAACAGTCTGTCTGTAGTAAAAGGCTGTGCTGGGGTTACGACCTTCCAAACGCTGTTTTCTGTTAGGTTTTTGATTTCAAACTTGTTCTTTCGAACTTTTAGATATAGATCTGCGACAAACAGTGTTTTGAGCATGAAGAGAACCTGATGGCTTTAAAGAGTCCAATGAAAATTATCATATGATAATTTTCTTAGTAGATCAGTTGTTCATTTTTAGGGAAGTTTAGATGTGGCTTCGAAAGAGTTGGTTAGCTGAAGGTCTATGATAGTTAAGCCCCAAAAGGGGCTTAAGTTGTTTTTAGCTGCTTTTCACTGCCTTAGTTTGTTTTAGGCCGATTATTAATCAAACCTCTTCGTCTTCATCCAATAGCTGAATTCCAGCTAGTGGATTATCTTCATCGAAGGGCTGTTGCTCGGGTTCCGGTGCTGCATCGGTTTTTTCCGCTTTGTCATCAACGACTGCTAGGTTCATTCGAAGGCGCATATCGTTTGCTGAGTCAGCATTGATGATCGCTTGGTCTTGTGTAATTTTGCCTTCATCAAAGAGTTTGAATAACGAGTCATCAAAGGTTTGCATGCCGGTGGTATCAGAGCCTTTAGACATAACCTCTTTGATCTCTTTGACGTCACCTTTCATGATTAGCTCTTGAACACTGGAGGTTCCCAGAAGTATCTCAATTGCTGCGCAACGTTTACCTTCAATGGTTGGAATCAGACGCTGAGAGATAATTGCTTTGAGGTTGAGGGCGAGGTCATGGAAGATCTGTTTATGCCGTGCCTGAGGGAAGAAGTTAATAATACGATCAATTGCTTGGTTAGCGTTGTTAGCATGCAGTGTTGAGATTGCTAAGTGACCAGTTTCTGCGTAGGTCAGGCACTGCTCCATAGTTTCCTGATCACGAATCTCACCGATCAATATTACATCAGGTGCTTGGCGTAGAGCGTTTTTAAGTGCACTGTGGAAGTTACGAGTATCAACTCCAACTTCACGTTGGTTGATCAGAGATTTTCGGTGGTTGTGGACAAACTCAATTGGGTCTTCAATGGTAATGATGTGGCCACCGCTGTTACGGTTTCGGTGGTCAATCAAGGCTGCTAAGGAGGTTGATTTACCGGAACCTGTAGCACCTACAAATAAGACTAGCCCGCGTTTTTCCATGATCACATCTTTCAGGACGGGGGGTAGGCCCAAGTCTTCCATTTTTGGGATATCGGCTTTGATATTACGCGCAACCAGTGAGTATTGGTTACGTTGTTTAAATATATTTATCCGGTAGCGAGCTACTTTCGGAATGGAATAAGCCAAGTTCATCTCTAGCTCTTCTTCGAAGGTAGCGCGTTGCTGTTCATCCATTAAGGAATTTGCGATTGCTTCGATCTCACCGGGCTTATAAGGCTCTTTACTTAATGGCGTTAATTTACCTTCAAACTTTGCACAAGGTGGGGCTCCAGTTGTGAGGTAGAGGTCGGAGCCGTCACGTTTCGCCAAAATCGTAAGGTAATCCTTAAATTCCATAGGTGTCTGATCCTTATAATGTACAGAGGATTTATGTGGATATAGGACAGAGTCTAGTGGAAGAAAAACGGGGCGTCATCCTGAATTATTTTTTCTTAGTTATGTTATATGGTAACATTTCGCGCTTTGCTGTTGATTGAAGGTATGGGCTGTGGCGCAGGAAGCTCTAGAAATTGAATCTGAGATGAGATTTGTGCAAGGGATTAGTCCCGAGGTTCTAACTCAGATTTATGATCAAGATGTACACCTCTGTAATTTTCAACGGGACTTGGCACATGATGTGGCGGGCTATTGCGAGGCGTTGCTGCAAAACGAACATCTAAATATCAGAGCTGTTATTCAAGCCGATGATCCTTCAGCAGTTTTAAATAATCTATTACCAGAGCACTCAGGTAAGTCTGAATTTATCGAAGATCTGGCTTTGATCATCGACATGTATGCTTGCTTGTTTGAGTTGGATGAAGTGGGTCTGCGCTTACAGGTTTTGGACCGTGCGATGTGCCCTCGCTTCCATACAGATAAGTTAGGTTGTCGTTTGGTAAGTACTTACGCTGGTCAAGGGACTGAGTGGTTGGAAGATCCTTTGTTAGATCGGTCAAAATTGGGTGCGGGTAATGGTGGTTTGTCTGACGACAAGTCAGGCCTATACGGTAGTGAAGAACTGATACATCAAGCGCAAGAAGGTGATGTATTACTGCTCAAGGGTGATGGGTGGTATGGCTTGGATGGAAAGGGTGTTGTACATCGCTCTCCAATGGTCCCTTCTGGGCAAAGTCGATTAGTCGCTACTTTGGATTTTGCATAGTTCACAGCCTGAAGTCGGGTTCTGAGCTGGTCGATCAATCTTCTAATTCAATTTGAAACATAACGAGCAGTTAAGTCTGTTTGTTATGATATATCATAATTATTTGAGGTATAAAATGAAAAAACAAGCACTCGCTTTTGCTGTGGCGGCGCTATCTATGCAGGCTTCTGTAGGTCATGCGCTGGAAGTTGGTGTCATTCTAGATGTGTATCACAAATCCGATGATACGGCGTTGAATGGTCGTACTGAAGGTTTTGGTTTGAGTCACAGTGAACTTAGCTTGAGCCAAGATATTGGTGATGTTGCTAAAGCGCAAATGACTTGGATTGCTGAGTGGAATGAAGAAGAGTCTGATCTTGAGCTTGAAGAGCTGTACATCCAAAGCACTTCGCTACCAGGTATCAGCCTGACAGCGGGTCGTTTCTTGGCAGATATTGGTTATCTGAATGCTAACCATAGCCACTCTGATAGCTTCAGCGAACGTCCTCTAATGTACAAAGCGTTCCTTGGCGGTCATTACTACGATGATGGTGTATCTGCGAGCTGGATTGTCCCAACAGATCGTTACTGGCGTGTAAGCGCAGCTGCATTTGGAGGTGATGAACTGGGTGAAGAAAAATCAGTTAACACTATTGGTACATGGACGCTTTCTACTGAGTTTGGTGATGACTTCGGTAACAACTCAAGCTGGCAGGCAGGCGTAAGTTACATGCGTAACCGCACTCAGGAAGCGGGCCACCACGAAGAGGAAGAAGATCACGACCATGAAGAAGGTCATGCTCATTCTCATGGTGCTGAGTATCAAGGTGAGCACCTTTACATCGCTGACCTAGTTTGGAAATGGTCACCTAACGGTAACAACCGTCAGGAACAGCTAAAAATTGCAGCTGAATACGCATATGTAGATGATCTATATGGTGCAGAAGTAAACGACTTCAGTGGTTGGTACCTATCCGGTGTTTATCAGTTTGATGAGAACTGGGCTGCTGGTATCCGTCACGGCCAAGTGGATCTTGCACATGAGCATGAACACGATGGCGAACATGAGTGGGAAGATTCTGAGCTTAAAGAAACTGCAGTGATGGTTAGCTGGTCGCCAACGCATACTCAGAAAGTACGCCTTGAATACCGTCATCAAGATGCTGATAACATGGAAGGTGAAGACAACGCGATCACACTTCAATACCAAGTAGGATTTGGCGCGCATGCTGCACACAGCTTCTAAGCTAATTGCAGCTGTTACGCTGTTAGCTGTTGTTACACCTGCGCAAGCGCTTACGATTTTTGCCTGCGAGCCTGAGTGGGCGGCGTTAAGCCGTCAACTGGCGCCGGAGGCAAAAGTCTTTAGCGCGACTCATGTCTATCAGGACCCGCATTATATCGAGGCGAGACCTAGCCTGATTGCTAAGTTGGCGAGAGCTGATATCGCTATTTGTAGTGGTGCTAGCTTAGAAGAGGGCTGGATGCCTGCGCTACAAAAGCGTGCGTCTAACCGCAAAGTGGCAGATGGTGCCGTAGGAATGCTCTACCTGTCTGAACATGTAGAGACGATTGAAAAACACGAAAAAGAGTTTTTCAGTACTGAGCATGTTCACCCCGAAGGTAACCCGCATTTCCATTTGGATCCTGAGCGTATTCAACAGCTAGCACCGGTTATCAGCAATCGCTTACAGCAGATTGATCCTGATAACAAAGAATCGTACCAACAGGCGTTGGAAGCTTGGCAGGTGCGTTGGCAGGAAAATCTCGTTCGTTGGAAAGCAATGGCTGAGCCACTAAAAGGTATGCCTGTCGTTGTTCAGCATACGAGCTTTAGCTACTTGCTGAATTGGGCTGATATTAAGGTTGTTGCAGATCTGGAGCCTAATCCGGGTGTGCCGCCAACGATGTCACATCTGCAATCGTTGGTATCTACTGTTGAGCAGCAGCGTCCGCAGTTTGTGATCAGCAACTGGTACCAGAACGATAAAGGTGCGCGTTGGTTATCTGAGCAAACAGGTATGGCGCATGCGAATTTGCCGGCGACGGTTGATCTTAAAGGCGAAGTGTCTGATCTAACGAAACTGTTTGATCATCTGCTGCAGCAATTAACGGTGCAGAAGTAATGCAGGCACTGAGCATAGGATTGCCCGCTTTGGTGGCTGGTTTGCTGATTTTGGCTAGCCATGTCCCTTTGGGACGACAGGTCTTAAAACGAGGGATTGTTTTTATTGACCTTGCCATAGCGCAGTTAGCCGCACTTGGCACTATCTTAGCCACGCAGTGGCACTTTCATGATGCCGATCATGATCATGGAGCTCTAATATCAACATTGATGGCAGTACTTTTTTCCCTTCTGGGTGTTGCATTGGTGGCTTGGATCAACCGAAACCTGCCAGACTGGCGTGAGGCTTTTATCGGTTTGATCTATGTGGCTTCCGCATCACTGTTGGTGTTGGTGGTAGCAGGCCAGCCCCAAGGCGGTCAGGCATTAACGCGTACGTTAAGCGGTGATGTTCTCTGGCTAACTTGGGCTGATCTGGTGCCTCTCGGTGTGATGGCTATCTTCATTCAACTGCTGGCTTTATTCAGGCCTCAGAGTTTAGAGCGATTTTTCTACATCGCTTTTGCTGTGACGATTACATTGTCGGTTATGAAAGCGGGCATCTATCTGGTATTTGCTTGCTTAATTGCTCCGGCGCTTGCAGCACAAGTAAGAGGTAAATCTGTCGGCTGGGCTTACCTTGTTGGTGTAGTTGGCTTTGTGGTGGGTTTGTTGTTGGCTTGGTCGTTTGACCTTCCTGCGGCGGCTACCATCGTTTTATCGCTGATCCTTACCCTGACTTTGGCTTTGGTCATACAGGTTCAGTTTCAAAAAGATAAAGTTTCAGCGTAATAAAAAAACGGGCCTTAAAGGCCCGTTTTAATTTTCTGATGGAACTTAGTTAAGCCACTTCCGTGCAACGACTGCGCTGCTTATTAGCTTGCTTTCGTTTACGGCGAGCTTTTAGCCACGTGTAAAAGCCTAACAGTGATGTGCCAGAAATTGCCAAAATAAACAGGCTTATAACTCCATCTCTGCCATCCCGGCCTAGACCATCTGCAAAATGCCATTTATGTAGATAGCTAAAGATCCAGCTGTACACTTTATCTGCGTTATCTACTTTGACAGAGAGCACCGCATCTCGAGTATCCACGTAATAAGTTTTATCTGCATAATCTATAGCGACTACTGGCAGGCGTTTATCAATAAACCCATAGCTATGGTCTTCTTTAAAGCTATTAATAAGACGCTGATCTATCACTTCTGGCTGCTGGCCTTGGGTGTTAGATACGAGCTGTTTTGCGAAGTCGAACGGTCCTTCGGGTAGCTGTTCACCTGATTGTGCATCTAACCACAGACTGGATTGTCTCGGTTGCTGAAGTTGCCATACAGCACGCCCTTCCAGTTCATGAAGTTGTGTATTACTGCTGTTAGGGTATTGAGCCTGTATTTGAGCTAAGCCAAAACTAATGTCTGAAAGCGCGAGTGATTGATCGAGAGGAACCCCTCGGATTTCGGGCTCTAGTTTCTCTATAGTTCTGACCATACCGCTGAATACGAACATTAACAGTGCTGCGGAAATCCCTACACCGGTCCAAGCATGGATCTTCTTAAGTTGTGCATTTTTACGCTGTTTTAGAGGCAATACTGCAAACAGGTACAGGCCACTGATACCGATAAAGGTTGAGATCAACATCATGCTGATAAACAGAGCGGTTCTAAGTGGGTTTTCCTGATCGATAAAAGCCCATACATGTAAGAAATGGAACAAGGTCATAAACAGGCGACGAGAATCATCCGTCATAGTCGCCAGTCGGTCCTGACGGATATCTACAAATACACTTAAGTTATCATCGCGCTCGAACGTCACTTCCCATACCGGTAATAACCGATTGATTGCCGGGTATTGGTGACTAAATTCCGAAATCAGTCTGATCTGTTTTATTCCACCAGTATTTTCTCCACTGTAATGGCGCGCTAACTGTTCTGCGTAGGCTAATTCTATCTCCTGAGCTGGTTTAGCATTCAGGGTTAAAAACTGTGATGGCTCAGAACGTTTTTCCCAACTCTGAATATACCAGTTTTGATCAACCTGAACGGGGCGGAGCCCTGCAACTGTCGTCAGCTGAGACTCTTCTATTAGGGTTTCAATGCTGGGTAGATTGGCTGGCCATTGCGGTTGTGGATAAAAATGCTGCGCCGTCTCCGGAGCAGTTAAACGCATTACCGGATGAAGAAGACCACTTAGCCCAAACAGTAGTAAAGGCACGAGCACCAGCAGCGCAAGCCGCCGGTGCCAAAGGTAAAGTTTTGCTTTCATATCAGTGAGCTCTACCAGTTATATTTCAGGCCGGCTTTAAGGGTACGGCCTGCACCAGGGTAGAAGCTCTCGCTGCCCCAGCTAAATTCAGTTTGGTAGTTGTATTGGCGATCAAATAGGTTATCCACACGCCCAAATAGCATCAGCTCTGGTGTTAGTTCGTACTGACCTTTCAGGTTGAACAGGGTGTAGCTAGGCGCTTTTAGGGAGTTAGCATCGTCTTTCCAATAGGAACCAATATGGTCGGCTTGTAGTTGAGTTACTAAGCCCGGAACAGATACGGGAGTCCAGTTAACAGTTACGCCGACCTTATTGCGTGGAGCGCGCATGATCTCGTTGCCAGAATAGTTAGTACCATCATTTACGTAGTCGATAAACTCATGCTTGGAGTGGCTAAGTGCTAGTTTGGTGGACCATGAAGGCGAGAAAACATAACCAAGCTCAAGCTCTATACCTTGATGGCGAGTTTCGCCGGCATTGGTGCGGTAGGAATCTCCGTTGTTATCATCCGCTGATACGATGGCATCGTCGATCGTCATTCGATAGATCGAAGCCGAAAGGGATAGGTTTTCACGCTGTAAGCGGTAGCCAAGTTCAACAGTTGTTGATGTTTCCTCTTTAACACCACCAACGAGTGAAGCACTATCACCACTCTTAAGGTTATACATTGTAGAAGCGGTTGGCAGACGGTTAGCTTGGGCAACACGGCCAAAGAAACCACTGTTATCATTCAGCGCGTAGTGGAAGCCAAGTTTAGGGTTCAGGCTAGTAAATTTATCCTTACGATCAGCCAGTTGACGGTTGCCGAAGCCATCATCATCCGTTTCAGCTAGATGGTTGTCCAATTCGTACTGGTTATAGTCGTAACGTAAACCCGCCTGTACCGTCAGTGCATCACCCAGCATTAAGTTATGTTGGATGTAAGGGGAGATGTTTTTGTAAGTAATATCCTGATCGCGGTATTCAAATCCAGCAGTGTAGCTTACCGGAGGCCCCCAACCGCCTGAGACGGTAATATCAATTGGCTGGTAGCTGAATGTTTCCGACTCAGAGTGTTCCAGATCCACACCAAAGATAGTTTCGTTGCCATTGTCGTGTGCCCAGTTACCTTTAGCTAACAGGCCAAAACTAGTAACGTTGCTGTCAGTCTTAGGCGTATATGAACGCCAAGTCGCAATGTAATCATTAGAGTTATAGCGAGCGTAAGGGATAAAACTCAGCGTTAATTGATCATTTAGCGCGTGAGTTAACTCGAAGCTAAGGCGAGCAAAATCACTGTCTCGTTCAGGATCAATTGCTTTAACCGCGTCGCTTAAGCCTGATTGTGTACGGTCTTTTGCAAGTTCTTCTGCATCTAGGGAGGACGCCATCTCATCGGTCATAGTTGAGACTTGGAACTGTGTTTTTAGCTCCGTATCTTCATCTATTTCCCAAATGTGTTTTGCCAAAATCTCTTGGCGGTCTCGAGCAGTATGATCACGCCAGCCGTTATCTTGGAATGCTGATGCTGAGATAAGAAATGCTTGGTCCTCAGAAATTTTGTCGCTGTGTTGAACTTTAATCTGTGCGTAATCGTCTTCACCTGTGAGTACGCTTACATGGCCTTTAGGTGTGAAGGTTGGTTCTGCACTTAATACGTTGATCGTTGCTGCTACTGCACCCGAGCCGTATAGAGTTGTACCGGCACCTTTAAGTACTTCGATCTGATCTGCACTGGTATTGAAGCTCGACCAGCGTAGACCGTTATGGTTGAAAAGTGCGCTGGATTGTAGAGGGATGCTGTCTTGTAGGAATAGGTAGTAGCCATCGTAGTTTAACGGCATTCGGATACCGGTATTATGAGATGAACTGCCAGACAGCTGGTTGATAGTCACACCTGCCATCATTCGGGTACTGTCTTGAATATGCGCACCCTGATCCAGTTGCAATTGTTTGTCATCAATTGCACTAACGCTTACAGGCAGTGAGTTACTCTCTTCATCGACACGGCTTGCAGTCACAACCATGGTTGAAACTACTTCGTCGGCAGCAAATACAGTGTGTGGAACGCTTGCAGAGAAAACAGCAACCGCCAACGTATTAAGGGGGAACTTGATAGAGAGTGATTGTGACTTCATAACCCTGTCCATGCGATAAGATTTTGGCGCATGGTAGCGATGACATGCTGTCTTGAGAATGTGACCAATTGTCGCTGTGGCAAACTGTCGCAGGGATAAAATCTTGCCATAGATACTATGGTTATTGGTTTTATAGCTAACCAAGAGGGAGAATCGAGGGTGGTTAGTTTGTTTGCTTCAGCGCTTCTAAGAGTGCAGGAATAAACGCTAGTTGTTGGTCAGAGCCGGTTAGCTTTTTTTGTTTAGCAAGCAGTGCATCAGAGGCGGCTCGATAGATACGTGATTGCACTGGATGTTGCTGCTATGGATAACGTATGTATGTCCTATTTTGCTATCAATATTAGGTTCTTGCTAATCATCTTTGTTTGGGAAGTAATGACTTTAGTAGCTCTACTGTTTCATCGGGATGTTCAAACGGGAATAGATGACCACCGTTAAAACCGATTAACTCCATATTGAGGAAATTTCTTTGCCACCATTTAATGTCACCTGCGCCAAACAGATCACTATGCTCTCCATAGATAACGGTGCCTGAAACCTGCTTTAGCCACTTGGGTGCATTGAGCAGAACATTGCGGAATATATCGGCTTCAATCTCTGGAGAGATACTCAGCTCTACACCATTGTTGGTCTCTGTTAGACCATGAGTGATGTAGTCATCAAAGCACGCGGGGTGGAATGTTCTGAAAAGCTTTTTCTGGCTGAAGTATTCACGTGCTTGTTCATGACTATCAAATTTTGATCGACGTTTAGCAGCTCGCTGTGCCGGAGATACTTTGTCTATCAAGCCCATCTTTTTGATCAGCTTTATCAGGTAACGTTTGCGGCCGTTAAATAGTACGGGATCAAATAGTATCACTTGTTTAAACAGCTCAGGTCGAAGCCCAGCGGCAATTAAGGTGACCACAGCGCCAGCGGAGTGTCCCATACCGATTACAGGTGCAGCTTGGTTTTGCTCAATATCTGCAATCAACTCTTTGGCATAGTTGGTTAGATCACCATCTAATGGGTAGTCACCGTGACCCATTTTTTCGATATAGGTTACAGAGTACTCTGGCAACTGGTTAAACAGATATTGATAGCTACTACCCGGGAAACCATTGGCGTGACTAAATTGGATGGTGGTCATAATTCTATGCCTACTCAGGGTTGATTGATCATCATACGGACCGTGTTTTTAGCGATATCGTTGATATCTTCACGATTGATGTAGATGCCATCGTTAAACAATCGACATAGGCCATGGAGTGCGGCCCAGCTTGATTGAGCAATGCGTAAACTCGGTTGTTCAGGATCAAACAAGTTCTGTTGTTGCAGCTCTTTCACCCAATCCAGCCAAAGATGAAAACTGTTTTTGGAAATGGTTTGTAACTCAGGTGTAGGCTTACCCGTTTTCCAAATTTCACGACCATACATGAGATCGTAGGTTTCTCGTTCTTCATCAGCAAAGCGGATATAGGTGAGAACGTAATGCTCAAACAATTCGACTGTAGATAAATCTTTTTTGCATTCAGTAACCGACTTAACTAGCTGATCTTGCTGGTGGAATCCTTGTGCAGCAATGGCACAAAGCAGCTCATTTTTATCTTTGAAATGGTGATAAGGGGCTGTACGGGACACGCCGACTTTATCTGCCAGTTTGCGAATAGATAGGTTATCCACACCGCCTTCACCGATCAGATCGGTCGCTGCTTTCAGTAGTGAATCTCTTAAATCACCGTGGTGATAGTTCTTCTTTGAATTCGTCATAGCTGAGGAATTTAGCAATCAATCTTGACAGTGTCAAAATTGGTGCGCTATCTTGTTTTTATCTTGACGGTGTCTAGTTTGGTTTCTAGATTATTTTTCATCCATAAAAATAAGAGAGATGTATGACTTACCAGACCTTTTCATTACAGGTTGATCAGCAGATTGCGCACCTTCAGTTAAATCGTCCTGAAGCTTGTAACGCTATGAATAAAGTCTTTTGGCAGGAGTTTCCAGAAGCTTTAAGAACACTGGATTCTGAGGCTGAAGCGCGGGTGTTAGTTATTTCCTCTCAGGGAAAGCACTTCTCTGCAGGTATGGACCTAGAGATCTTTACTCAGCCTGATCCGCAAATGTTTAACGGCGAAGCAGGCCGTCGTGCCGAAGCTATCCGTCGTTTAGTGATGCAGTTACAAAGCTGTTTTAACTTGCTGGAAGAGATCCGTATGCCGGTAATCAGTGCCGTACAGGGCGGTTGTATTGGCGGCGCTTTAGATCTGGTCTGCGCGACAGATATGCGCTACTGCACTTCTGAGGCTTACTTCACCGTGAAGGAAACTGAATTGGGCATGACGGCTGATCTGGGTACGTTGCAGCGTCTACCTCAATTAATCCCTTCAGGCCTAGCGCGAGAGTTGGCTTATACCGCTCGAAAATTGAGTGCCGATGAAGCGTTAAAAACAGGACTAGTAAACCGAGTCTTCCCAACTCAAGACGCTATGCTTGATGATGTCATGGATATTGCCACTCAGATTGCATCGCAATCGCCTCTAGCTGTGACAGGGTGTAAGCAGATGATTAATTATGCCCGGGATCATAGTGTTCAAGACAGTTTGAGTTATATGGCAACTTGGCAAGCAGGCATGTTTCAACCGGAAGACATGATGCAAACCTTCAGTGCCAAGATGTCTGGAAAGGCTCCGGAATATAAACCGTTACGAAAAATTACGGCGCCGTTTAGCGGCAAATAATAAAGATAAGAATAATAGATGGGCACTTTAGTTAGCCCTCACGACAAGAGTAAAAAGACCATGAGTACAACTCCTTATCCACATCTATTACAGCCACTGGATTTAGGCTTTACCACACTTAAAAACCGCGTGCTGATGGGATCTATGCACTTAGGTTTGGAAGAAGCGCCAAATGGCTTTGAACGCATGGCCGCTTTTTATGCAGAGCGTGCTCGCGGAGGTGTCGCTTTGATTGTGACCGGTGGTATTGGTCCGAACAAAGAGGGTGCTGTACATGGGCATGCAGCTCAGTTGGCTACGGCAGAGGATGTGGATAACCACCGTCTGGTAACTGATGCGGTGCATAAAGAGGACGGTAAAATCTGTATGCAGATTTTACACACAGGCCGTTATGCCTATAACCCGCAACCGGTAGCGCCTTCGGCTATTCAAGCACCGATCAATCCTTTCCCGCCAAAAGAGCTAAGTGAATCTGATATCGAAAGCCAGATTCAGGATTTTGTGCGCTGTGCATCACTCGCGAAAGAAGCTGGTTATGACGGCGTAGAGATTATGGGTTCAGAAGGGTATCTACTGAATCAGTTTATCGCCAGCAGAACTAATAAACGTGATGATGAGTGGGGCGGTGAGTATGAGCAACGTATCCGTTTTCCACTGGAAGTTGTACGCCGTGTTCGTGAAGCCGTAGGCACTGATTTTATTATTATCTACCGTTTATCGATGCTGGATTTGGTGGAAGATGGCAGTAGTTATGATGAGATCATCGCTTTAGGTAAAGCGATCGAAGAAGCTGGCGCGACAATAATTAACACCGGTATTGGCTGGCATGAAGCGCGCATCCCAACCATCGCAACCAAGGTGCCGCGTGCTGCATTTACTTGGGTGACAGCAAAAGTTCGTGAAGCGCTAAGCGTGCCGGTGATCAGTTCGAACCGAATCAATATGCCGGATGTTGCTGAGGAAGTGCTAGCACGAGGCGATGCCGATATGGTCTCTATGGCACGTCCGTTCTTAGCTGATCCAGAGTTTGTTGTTAAGGCAGAGCAAGATCGAGCTGATGAGATTAATACTTGTATTGGGTGTAACCAAGCTTGTTTAGATCATGTTTTTGTTGGCAAGCTGACCAGTTGTTTGGTTAACCCTCGTGCTTGTCATGAAACCGAACTCGTCATTACACCAACAGAACACCCTAAAAAACTAGCTGTAGTGGGTGCTGGGCCTGCAGGTTTAGCTTTTGCTACTACAGCTGCTAAGCGTGGTCACCAAGTAACGTTGTTTGATGCTAGTTCTGAGGTTGGTGGGCAATTTAATATCGCTAAGCGTATTCCGGGTAAAGAGGAGTTTTATGAGACTCTTCGATACTTTGCTAGACAGGTCGAGATTACTGGCGTTGAACTTAAACTCAATACGCACGTTGATTCGGCTATGTTGTCAGAAGGTGATTTCGATGAGGTGGTTCTGGCGACAGGAATCTCGCCGCGAACGCCTGAATTAAAAGGTGTCGAACACGCCAAAGTTCTCTCTTATCTCGATGTGATGAGCGGTGCTGAAGTTGGCCAAAAGGTCGCGGTGATCGGTGCTGGCGGTATTGGCTTTGATATTTCGGAATATCTGATCCATCAAGGCGAGTCGACCAGCCAGAATATCTCCGCCTTTATGCAGGAATGGGGTGTGGATATGGACCTTAATGCCCGTGGAGGTATTAAGGGTATGAAGCCAAGTTTTGAACCTGCAGCGCGCGAGGTGTACCTGCTGCAGCGTAAAAAATCTAAGGTTGGTGCCGGTCTTGGTAAAACAACCGGATGGATTCACCGAGCTGACTTGGCTAAAAAAGGTGTGCGTATGTTGAATAAGTGCGAATACCAAAAAATTGATGATGCCGGTTTGCATGTTCTGGTGGATGGTGAAGCGCAGCTGCTAGAGGTTGATAACGTTATTATTTGTGCAGGGCAAGAGCCTTGTCGAGAACTTGCGGATCAGATCGGTAACAAGCCTGTTCACCTGATTGGTGGTGCTGATGTGGCCGCTGAGCTAGACGCAAAACGTGCTATTAACCAAGGTACAACGCTAGCTGCTGAAATTTAATATAACCGGAACAAAATAGATAACCTAAGGGATAGATCAAACCAACTTGCTGGTCGGTATAACCTGCAATCAGTTGATAGGGATCATTCATATAACCACTGATTAGTTTATGCTGAAAGTTAAGGATCGTAGAAAATGGTTTTTAACTGTGCCGGATAAGTAGCAGTGAAAGGTTATCGAAGTTCCAATATAGGGCAGCAATTTGGTCTGATGAGCTTGTTGAGCTTAATCAGCATGTTGTTGCTCTTTTATCTTTTCTACAGCGCTTTTAGTGAATCTTTCTATGAAGAGAAAAAGCAGGAGAGTCGGGATTTAACGACCTCTGCCGTTTCTATGATAGAGGGCTTCTATCAGCTGAGTCAGAACTCCGAGATGACTGAGGTGGAAGCTCAAAAGCTAGCTCTGTACGCGTTGGAATCTTCGCGTAGTTTTCATGATGGCTATTATTGGGTAAATGACAGTCATGCGAATATGGTGATGCACCCTGAACGACCGGACCTGATGGGTGTAAATCTAGCTAAAGTGCAAGACATTAATGGCCTCTATTTATTTTCCGAGTTTGTAAGCGCAGCTCATAAAGGTGGAGGTTGGGTTGATTATTTCTGGACTAAGCCGGGTGAGGGGCGAGAGGTCTATCATAAAGTTTCCTATGTCGCTCTATTTGAACCTTGGGATTGGGTGGTCGGAACAGGTGTCTATCTCGATGAAGTAGAGGCCAGAAATGATCGATTGTTTATTCATTCGATAGAGCTGATCGTTGCCGCATTTTTATTGATGGCGTTTGTATCGATCATGTGGGCAAGGCGGAGTACTAAGCTTATTCGTGATCTGGCGATTAAAGATCCTTTAACAGGGTTATACAGTCGCCGTTATTTGAACGAAACTGGCGCTAGTTTTATTAGCCAAGATCAGCGCAATGAAAATAATCATCTCTATGTTTTGTTTTTGGATATAGACCGCTTTAAGCAGATTAACGACAGCTTTGGCCATCGTTTTGGCGACGAAGTTCTGCATGAAGTAGGCAATGTTTTACTCGAGCATACTCGCCCAGAAGATCTGTGTGTTCGTTATGGTGGTGAGGAATTTGTGATTCTGACATTGGCCCACCAATTTGGATCAGTGCATCGCCTTGCTGAACGGTTGAGGGCTCATATTAATGCTCTGGAGCTAACAGAAAATATTGATCTCACAGTCAGCGTAGGCATTGCTATGCGAGGCTATGAAGAGTCGATGATCTCGTTATTAAATCGCGCAGACCAATACCTTTATGAAGCCAAAGAGTCTGGTCGTGATTGTGTGATTGCAGAGCCTTAAAGG
Organism: Neptuniibacter sp. QD29_5; assembly: GCF_047778125.1. Classification (GTDB taxonomy): domain Bacteria; phylum Pseudomonadota; class Gammaproteobacteria; order Pseudomonadales; family Balneatricaceae; genus Neptuniibacter. Next base: position 2,856,423 of record NZ_CP180556.1, on the reverse strand, counting down.
GATTAAAAAAGGGAAGCTTAGTGCTTCCCATTTTTATTTTAGATGGTGATCTTTTAAGCCACTGTCTCAATCAACTGTGGGAACTCAGTGCCCGGATCGGTTGGAATCTGATCGGCTAGTCGAGCCTGTAAACGCTGCTGCAGTTCCTGGTCTTGCTGCTCATTCGCTGTTTGTGGTTCTGGCGAATTTGCTGCTGGCGCTGCTGAAAATTCAGGTTCTGTATTGTCAGCAGGGCGGTTACGCAGGCCTTCTTGAAGGTCTAGAGCCGATTGGATGTCGATGCCTCGGAAACTCTCAACATCTTCACCGGTTTGTTCAGCTAAGAAGCTTTCGATTTGCTGCTGTTGCGCTGCTTGGTCAATGGCAGGTTCGGCATTATTAGCCCGGTTCGTTCGTGTTTCTAGGCCGTTATCAACATTTTGGACTTGGCTTGTTTGCGGCAAGTCTTGGTTGAGTTGCACCTGACCACCCGGCTCAGTACCTAGCGGAGCATTAACGGCTAAACCGCTACCCGCTGATTGCGCTGTGGATTCTGGGCCCGCTCCTCTTGGGGAGATAAGCGATTGTGCAGTGCCTAAGGCTGAGATGTTGTTTTCCATAATGCTGACCAAATTTCTTTGTTCTTAGAGCAAACTACGTACAGAGTTAGTCATTATAGCTGAGAATTGGTTCCCGTGCTGTGAACCTTATTCATGATTTATGTCTATCGCCTTGAACAATGCAGCCTCTAGGATTATTGCTGCGCGAGATATGAGTTTAAATAGCTCGCTTGTTGGTTGGCAAGATTAGATAGCAACTGCTGTAGCTCTCTGACCAACGCGCTATAACCGGGTTTTTTCAGTGGCTGTTTTAGATTAAAGCGGTAAGAGCTGATTACCTGTTCATCTTTTTTGATTTGCCAGTGCCCGCTTAAGACTGCTTCACCGGTTTCTGTGCCATGAAACTGATCTATTTGGGTGGCAATGCTGTAATTCCAATCACTATTGCGGCCAAGCGAACCATCATCAACACGGCTGTTACTTAAGCGTTGATCAAGTTCGTTGTGTAATACGCGGGTAATCGCTTGATCGGGTTGTTCCGCCCAAAGATGTTGACTGGCAATGCGAATATGATTTTCGCGAGTGAGCAGAGCAATCCCCGGTGTATTGATATAAGGGGCTACTTTAACGGGTTTAATCCCAATCACTTGTTGATAGGTTTCTTTTACATAGCTCTGACTATCACTGCTTAGAAGATAGTACTGGCTCTTTGGATTGCTGCTTTGGGATGCGCAACCGCCTAAAGCGCTCAATAGAATAAGGCTGATAAAGAGGTTGATGGTTTTATTCATTAGGTCGGCCTCCTGGGATTGGATCCGCGCTTTTCGGAGCATCAAAAATTAGCGCATTAGGTTTCTCATCCAATGTTTTGAGTACCGGTTGAAGCTGTTTTAGCGTTTGCTGTAGCGTATCTAAGGAACGGTTCATCTCTTGGTACAGTTCGCTTTGTGGAGCGATTCCTTTTGCTGCTAATCGGACCTCTTTTAAAGTCGCTTTTAATTCTTCTGGTAGGGCTTGGGTGTTGTTATTACGGGCTAAAGCTTCGATCTCTTTCAGAGTGCGATTCAGTTGTTTGATGGCTTTTTCAGAAGTATTCAGCGTTGAATCTAATTGAGAAATGAGAGGTTCAACTTGCAGCTTTTCAATCTTGCTGAGCACCGCGCTGAGTTTGTTCTCTAGTTGTGCAAAGCCACCTGACACGGTAGGAATCACCGGGTAACCATCAAACTCAATAAGGTTAGCTGCTTGCTCTTCGGGGTAGAGGTCAAAATCGACAAATAGACTGCCAGTAAGGAGGTTGCCGGATTTTAGGCTAGCTCGCATACCTTGTTGTATCCAAAAGCGCAGTTTTTCATGAGCGTTATGTAATACGTTTTCTTCATTGTCATAACCTAAACGCCCCGGTTCAAGACGAATAATCACCGGAATACGTGGGTCTGATTCGCCCGTGATTTCAGAAATCTGAAAAGGAATGCGCTCAACTGTACCTATGCGTACGCCACGAAATTCAACGGGAGCACCTGGAACGAGCCCCCGGACTGTTTGATCGAATAACAGTAAGTACTCATTGTAAAAAGCATAAGGCTGCTCTTTTACACTCTCAAAATCTGGGTAAAGTTGATAACGATCACCATCTGCAGCAGCTTGGGCTTTGCTATCACTATCAATGACATCAAATGTTACCCCGCCTGCGAGAAGCGTATCCAATGTACCAGTTTGTACATTTACGCCATCAGCCGAGAGATTGAGGTTGATACCACTCATATTCCAGAAGCGACTATCTGTAGTGACGAGTTGATCATAAGGTGCTTGGATAAACAGATCGTAAACCGCTTGTTTTGCTTGGGTATCGAAGGATAATTGTTCTATACGACCGACAGGGAAACCACGATAGATCACGGTATCTCCCACACTGAGCGAGTGAGCGTTATCACTGATCAATTGCAGTCTTAAGCCCGGCTCTGAGGCTGAGGTGACAGGTAGTTCTTCTAAGCCTGTGTACTTAGTTGATTTCCGTTTTCCTTCACCGGGGCTCATCTCTATATAAGCGCCTGACAGCAGTGTGCCAAGGCCACTTACTCCGCCAGTGCCTACACGGGGGCGTACCACCCAAAAGCGGGTGTTGTCTAGAAGGAGTGCTTCAGCTTCGGGCTCGATCCGTGCTTTAACTAAAACGTTGCCATCGGCGTAATTGAGTTGGACTGATTCGACCTTACCCACCTCGACACTTCTAACCTTAATCTTGGTTTTACCTGCTTCTATGCCATCAGCAGTAATAAAGGTAATACTGACCAATTGACCACGGTTAGCCCAGTCCTGATAGATCATCCAACTGCCCAGAAGCAGAGCGATCAGTGGCAATATCCAGATGCTGGAAATTGAGCGTTTAGCGCTGATAACCGGGGTCGGGTCTGTTTTCGAAGTAGACATAATTAAGTTGCGTCGTCCATTAAGTCGGTCAGAGGTTCTTGTCCATGATTGATGGCGCGTATTTCTGTGTCGCTCAGGTTATCCCATATTAAGCGGGGGTCAAAGCTGATCGCCGATAACATAGTTAAAATCACCACACTGGCGAAAGCGATGGTAGCGATACCGGGTTGAATACTGACTAGTCCGCCCAACTGAACCAGTGCAACTAAAACTGCGACGACAAAGACATCGATCATCGACCAGCGACCAATCAGTTCAGTGACGCGATACATCCACATCCGTTCAGTTAATTTGTGTTGATGTCCCGCTTGGACACTATAAGCCAGCCAAAAGATCATTAGCATTTTTGCAATTGGAACTAAAACACTGGCGATAAAGACCACCAGTGCGATTGGGTATGAACCATGCTGCCAGAGCAGAACCACACCGCCCATAATGGTGCTGGGATCTTCCGATCCTAATAGGGTGGTGTTCATGATCGGATAGATATTTGCCGGTAGATAAAGAATTACAGCAGTAATCAGGTATGCCCAAGTTTTCTGCATACTGTAGGGAATACGTGGATGCAGTTTGCTTTCGCAGCGTCGGCAATTTTGTTCGTTCGCTGGGTGGAGCAGATCACAATGATGGCAACTGATCATGTCTTGCTTTAAGGCACTGCCTTCTGACACTTGTATTTTGGTGCGTTCAATACCGGCGCAATGATCTAATTGATGCCACAATTGCAGTTTGTCGACGGAGGTGATCGTTGCGATTAGACAGATTGCAAAGAGTACATAAGCCCAGAATGACATCCCTATGACTAAGTCGGCCATTCCTGCGATCTTAACTAAACTCACTAAAACGCCGATAAGAAAAACTTCCGCCATGCCCCAAGGGTGCAAGGTAAACAGTAGCCGCGTGACTTGGTACATCCAGCGCCGACTATGATTGAGTTTTAACGGAAGCAGAATAGCCAAGTAAGTACTCAGCAGTAATGCAGGGATCAAAATAATAAAGCAGAGCAGTAATAAGGCGAGTATGGGGAAGCCTAACTGAAGTAGGTCGAATCCGCTCTGTGCTAGAGAGACTTCCTGTTCGCGTCCTTGGGATTGAAAGGCTAAAAATGGAAACGGCAGCGACAGAAATAGAAAGATCAGTGAGCTAATGGCAAATGCGATAGCACGATCAATGCTGTTGGGTACTTTCGCTGTCAGTTGATGCCCGCAGCGTCGGCAGTGTGCTTTTGACCCGGGTGATAGATCAGGAATCTTCTGAATCAGGTCACAGCAGTGGCAGGCAACTGTTTCTACGGACATTGAAAATTATCAGCTCAATCTGATGGTTTCTTTGATTTTACCCTAAACGCTTTCTTCTGCGAATTTCCTAATATCTTCATAAATATGGAGCTAATCAGTTCATATTGGTAGGAATGAGCAGAGCTAGCTAATCTTAAAGGGATTAATTGAACTTTTCCTGAAGGGGCTTATGGGACAAGAGATCAGTTCTCATAAATTTAGTGAGCAGGCTTATAGCCAATTTAGAACACGCTTAATGGAGAACCTAGACGGGCTTAAGTCGATGTTGCATCGCCCCGGTTTTGGTTGTGGACCTTCATCTATAGGTGCTGAACTTGAGCTGTATTTGGTTGATCAGCATGCGAGGCCGCTAAGTTTAAATCGCGAAGTGATTGATCGTAGCGGTCATAAGCAACTCGCGCTGGAATTGAACCGCTTTAATCTCGAATACAACTTAAAGCCGGTCGCAGCTGCAGGTAAACCGTTCAGTCAGATGGAGCAGGAGATGGTTAGTGCCATCGAATTAGTGAATCATCATTTGGTTGCTGAACAAGGGCAAGCATTACCCATAGGTATTCTGCCGACGTTAAAACGCAGTGATTTTGGTTTAAAAGCTCTCACAGATGAATCGCGCTTTTATGCACTAACTCAAGCGCTACAAAAACTGCGGGGCAGAATGTTCTGTATCAAAATTGAGGGTGATCCGCCTATATCTCTGCGCTCTCGAGATGTTTCGCTTGAAGGGGCCAATAGTTCCATGCAGGTTCATTTTCGAGTGAGTCCCGAGCGTTTTGCTTGTACTTTTAATGCCCTGCAATTAGTGACGCCAGTAGTGGTTGCCCTAGCGGCGAACTCACCGTTTATGTTAGGTCACAAGTTATGGCATGAGACACGTATCCCATTGTTTAGGCAGGCAATAGATGGGCGCTCTCATGAGGAGTGTGATCGCGGTATCCCTTCCCGTGTTGATTTTGGTAACGGTTGGGTTCGGGAAGGCGCTTATGAATTGTTTGCAGAGATGGTGCATCTGCATGAGCCGATTTTGCCAGTCATCGGTGATGAAGATACCTTGGCCGTTATTAAAAAGGGCGATGTCGCGGCTTTAAAGGAGTTATGTCTGCATGCTGGGACTGTGTGGCCTTGGAATAGGCCGGTTTATGATCATAAAGAAGGTGGCCATTTACGAATCGAACTTAGGGCTCTACCTGCTGGACCGACTCCTTGTGATATGGCCGCGAATGCAGCTTTTGCACTGGGAGTTGCCAAAGGACTGCAGGAACAGATGGATGAGATTATTCCTGCGATGCCATTTAGTGTGCTGGTTAAGAATTTTTATTTGGCGGCTGAAAAAGGCTTGCAGGCAGAACTAATGTGGCCGGTGTTGAGTCAGGCGGGTGGTCTGAAAAAGTTAAGTGTTGCAGAAATTGTTCAGGAGTTGTTGCCCGTTGCCTATGCTGGGTTAAAGGCCTTGGATATTGCCCCTAAGGAAATTGATCACTACCTAGCTGTGATTAAAGAACGTGTAGATACCGGGATTACAGGTGCTTATTGGCAGCTGCGTGAATACCAGCGGTTATATAAAAAATTAAATCACAACCAAGCGCTTACTCAGATGGTTCAACGTTATATGGCTTTGTCGTCCACTAATGAACCTGTAGTGTCATGGTAACTAGGGGACGTTTTATGGGAGGGTATAGGGAATGAGAACGCTGATTAATCCCACTTCAGAGCAGTTATCAGATAGCCCTGAAGCGTTCTTAAAAGAGATGGGTGAAGCGGTGATGATCTATATTGAGGGAGAGCGAACAGAGCGAACCCGAGGTTTAGTAACATTGTTGCATGGAAATGAGCCCTCAGGTCTTAATGCGCTGCATAAATGGTTAAAACAGGGGCAAAAACCGCTATTTAATCTGCTCTGTTTTATCCCGTCCGTTCCCGCCGCTATTTTGGAACCAATGTATAAATACCGTGTCTATCCGGGTCAGAGAGATATGAACCGTTGTTTCTTTCCTCCTTTTACGGATGAACCGGGGCAACTTGCAGAAGAGATTTTAGAGCGGTTTGAGGGTTATCAACCCGAGTGCATCCTCGATATTCACAATACTTCAGGGCACAGCCCCGATTTTGGCGTAGTGACTTATGTGAGCGCAGCTCATGAAGCACTAGTTTCATTATTTAGTGAGCGTTTGGTGGTTACTGATCTGAGGTTAGGGGCATTGATGGAGCGTAGTACTCGTCGTTGTCCTATAGCTACAATTGAGTGCGGTGGCGCGAAAGATCAAACAGCCAATCAGATCGCTTGGCAAGGTTTGCAGAAATATCTCTATCAAGAAGAAGTGATGCAGTTAGAACATGGTCACCATTTGGATCTTTATCGTCAGCCAGTGCGTTTAGAATTGAAACCGGAAACGACCATAGCCTTTGCTGACAGTTATGTTATCGGGACCGATCTCACTGTGCCTGCTCAGTTAGATGAGTTTAACTTTGGTGCGGTGGAGCGGGGTACTTTAATTGCTTGGTTAGGAGGAAGCGCCTCTCAGCAGAACCTAAAAGTTCATGACGCTGAAGGGGCTGATGTTTTTTCTCGCTTCTTTGAGATTAAGGGTAATCTTCTCGTCACTGCTCAGCCGCTGAAGCTCTTTATGATCACGACACGACCTGATATCGCTCTTAGCGATTGCTTGTTATATGCGGCGGCTGAAACTGAGCATGAGGTGGTAGATACCTAACTAATTGAAAAGATTAAATTAGCTTGCGTTGTGAGCGATCGTTCAAATATGATTATCAGCGTTCTATCAGTTGGCTTGGATCTATTTATTATGCAGCTGTAAAGCTGTATAACTAAGGTCTTATAACGTCTGCTGAATGGTCACATTGATCAAAAATGTGACGGTTTGATCAAATAGAGAGCTTGTATTACTCATGATGCACCGGATTTTAAAGTCACTCACACAAAGGCCTTTCGCGTTTTCTGCGATTGTCTTTGTCGTCGTGATGATGGTGTCGGCTTTCTTTGTTAGTCACGAATTTGAGCGTATCCGCGAAAATATAAAACAGCAGGCCTTTGTAAATCTTTTGACCTTAGGTGCTAGGCTAGAGGGCGAAGTTAATTCCCATCTTGTCGTTTTACGAGGGCTTAGAGCTGAGGTCGCAATCAATTCCGATATTAACCAGTCTGAATTTTCACGGCTGGTTGAAGAGTATCTCCAAACAAAACTCAGTATTCGTCATATCGGGCTAGCCCCTGATCTGGTAATTACTAATATTTATCCTTTTAAGGGTAATGAGGCCGCATTAGGTTTGGATTATCGAGAAATGCCTGATCAGTTGCCAGCGGTCATGGAATCAATCAAGCGAAATGAAATTATTTTATCAGGCCCTGTTAAGCTCGTTCAGGGTGGTTCTGGATTGATCGCTCGAGTTCCTGTGTTTATTGGCGAAAATCGCAATATGCTCTGGGGGATTGTCTCTGCGGTAATAGATGACGAAGACTTGCTACAGAAAGCTGGAATAGATATCCGTCTTTGGGGCAATGATATTGCTTTGAGAGGCAGTGATGGCTTAGGTGTCGATGGTGATGTGTTCTTTGGTAATAAGGAAACCTTCCATCCAGATGCTGTGACGGTCGATGTTATTTTGCCTTTAGGGCGTTGGCAGTTAGCTGCTTATCCTCAAGGAGGCTGGCAGGTTAAAAACAGGCAGGTACTTGGTTATTGGTTGATTAGCTTGTTGGTAAGTTTTGTCTTGGCGATGGGTACCTATTTAATTGCCATTAACTATCGAGAAAAACTACAGGCGATAGAAACAGCAACATACCGTGCAAATTACGATGCTTTAACAGGCTTATCGAATCGCTACCATTTTAGCCAACAGCTTCAGTCGATGATTTACGATCATCAACGTCATAACCATCTGTTTGCGCTCTTCTTTATTGATCTCGATTATTTCAAAGAGGTGAATGATAACTGGGGGCACCATACCGGTGACGAGTTGTTACGCCTGTTTGCAGGGCGTATGAGGAGTATTGTACGCAGCGATGATCTACTCGCGCGTTTAGCGGGCGATGAGTTCGTTATCATTCTACGTGATATTGAATCGGCCACGCAGGCTGAGCTACTTGCGGAAAAACTTCAGATGGAACTTGGCGAACCTTATCTGATCGATGGCCAGTACCTTTCTGTAACCCATAGCTTAGGTATAGCTATGTATCCTGAAGATGGCCACAGTATGCAGCAGCTACTGCAGAATGCCGACCGTGCTATGTATGCTGCAAAACGAGCAGGTAAAAATAGAATCTTCTTCTTTAATGATGCTTTGAGTCAGGAAGTGAAGCATCATGTGCAGTTACATAACGATATCTTGACTGGCTTGCGCGAAGGGCAGTTTGAACTGCATCTGCAACCAATAGTTGCGTTGGATTCACAAGAAATTGTGAAATGTGAAGCCCTTGTTCGTTGGGCTCATCCAGTTAAAGGTATGGTTTCACCTGCTGATTTTATTCCTGTTGCAGAGCAAACCGGCGCTATTCGTAGTTTAGGTGAGTGGATCTTAGATGAAGCTTGTCATTTGTCTGGTAAATTTAAACAAGCGGGAATAGATATGCAGATATCTATCAACCGCTCTGTTGCTGAGTTCTTCCCTAAAGATGCTGATGGCCGTTGGTTGCAAATTATTGATTCTCACGATGTCGATCATAGTAATTTAGTGTTTGAAATTACCGAATCCTTACTTATGGGAGGGGGAGATAACCAGTTAGATAAGATTAAGCGCTTGCGTGATCAAGGGATTGCTTTTTCTATCGATGATTTTGGTACGGGTTATTCTGCGATTAACTATCTGCGTCATTATCCAGCGGATTACTTGAAAATTGATCGTAGCTTTGTGATTGATCTATTGGATGACGAGCAAGATCGAACGCTAGTTGAAGTAATCATAAAAATGGGCCAAACCCTTGGTATCAAAGTGGTGGCTGAAGGTGTAGAAAATCAGCAACAGCTTGATATGCTCCGCGAGTTTGGTTGTGACTACGTTCAGGGATACTTCCTTGGGCGTCCTGCACCCTTTGATCAATTCTTGGAATACCTTCCTGAAGAGATCCATTCCTAATTTATAAATATAAACATCGTTTATAGCTTTTAGCTATTTAACGGTTAGTTATGTTTAATTATTTTTATTTAACATTTTTACCTATAGTAACTCTATCGAAGCGCAAGTCATCCAGACGCGACACATAGAGGAATAAGTCATGCTACAGAATAGCGAAGGTAAGAATATCCCAGCAGTAACTTTCCACACTCGTCAGGGTAATGAGTGGATTGATGTAACGACTGAAGAACTTTTTAAAGGTAAAAATGTAATCGTATTCGCACTACCAGGTGCATTTACACCAACATGTTCTAGCACGCATTTACCTCGCTACAATGAGCTTGCACCGGTTTTCGCTGCAAATGGTATTGATGACATCATCTGTCTATCAGTAAACGATACGTTTGTAATGAACGCTTGGGCTGAAGATCAGCATGCGGACAACATCACTTTTATCCCAGACGGTAATGGTGAGTTTAGTGACGCGATGGATATGTTAGTAGATAAAGAGAATCTAGGTTTTGGTAAGCGTTCATGGCGTTACTCCATGTTGGTGAAAGATGGCGTGATCGATAAGATGTTTATCGAGGCTGACCTTCCTGGCGACCCATTTGAAGTATCTGATGCCGATACCATGTTGGATTACATCAATCCGCAAGCAGAACAGCCGAAACGCGTAACAGTATTGAGCAAGCCGGGTTGTCCACATTGCACACGTGCTAAGAAAGCGCTATCTGACAACGGTTACAAATACGAAGCGATTGAGCTAGGTAGCCACGGGGTAAGTTTCAGCACGCTACAAGCGGTTTCTGGCCACGGTACAACGCCACAGATCTTCATCGATGGTGAATTGATTGGCGGTGCTGATGATCTAGAAGCGTGGTTGAAGGGATAAGCCGACGTTTTTAGAAAGCTTAAGGATGAACAGGAGAAACAAAAAAGCCGTAGCAAATCTGCTACGGCTTTTTTGTTTTCCTCTTATTTTTATCAAGAGGGATCTTAATCTTTTAAACGCAATCCGCCCGGCTCAATGGTGATCTTGCCCTGTTTTAGTAGAGCGCCCACAGCCATTTTGAATGCCTTCTTGCTGATGCCGAAGTGCTTGTAGATTAATTCAGGAGAAGATTTGTCGTTGATGGTGATAAAACCTTCTTGTTCATCCATCATATCTAGGATCTGTTGAGCGGTATCGACTACCTTGCTGTATCCCGGCTTTTGCATGGAAAGGTTGATCTTGCCGTCCGCGCGTACTTCTTTGATGTAACCTTTAAATTTTTGACCAGGATAAACCGTTTTCAATACATCGCTACGGAAGATTAGGCCCCAATGCTCGTGGTTAACAATCGCTTTTTGGCCTAAATCGCTACGATTGGCTATGACTAACTGCACTTCTTCACCCGCTTTGTAGTTAGCAGGAGTCTTATCCAAAAATTTATCTATCTTGGTGGATGCCACAATACGGTTGGTATTTTTATCCAGATATAGACGTACTAGATAGCGTTTGCCTACTTCAACTGGGCGGTTCTTTTGTTCGCTGTAAGGCAGTAATACATCTTTGGGAAGGCCCCAATCTAAAAATGCGCCTACATCGTTTATCTCAGATACTGGCAGCATAGCGAATTCATCGACAATGGCTTTCGGAGTTTCCGTGGTCGCGATCAGATAATCGTCGGTATCTAGATAGATAAATACGCGGATACTGTCGCCGACTTCTAAATCTTCTGGACAGTAGCGTTTTGGTAGAAGAATTTCGCCTAGTTCACCTGCATCCAGATAAACGCCAAAATCTTTCTCTTTGATCACTTCCAGAGTGTTGTATTTGCCGATAGCGGCCATGGGAAAACCTTTCGATAATGAGTAGATGGAGCAGCATTGCTGCTAAGCACAGTATTATCCTAGTCCATCGCCCAATATAAAAGCTCTAAAACGAAAAAAGCCTCCTTAAAAATAAGGAGGCTTTCTGCGTATCAGAATAAGATAGGATTATTCGTTTACGCTACTTGCTTGCATGGGCCTGGTTTATTTACCCATGCGGCGGATCGCCTGCGGGGTAAAGTCTTTATGTTTAAAGCGTTGGCTAAAGTCGAATCCATTGCCTTCTTCGTTGGTCAAACTACCCACTAGGTATCGACCAGATTGAAGATCATAGAGGGCTTCAGCAGTGAGCCAAGGCACATTTACATCACGGTATTGGAACTGGTGGGATTCACCTACACGCCATAACTCACCACGACCGTCGTAGTGATCGACTACAGCAATCTGCCAGCTATCTTCATCAATGTAGAATGTACGTTTCGCGTAGATGTGACGTTCACCATCTTTAAGCGTTGCTTCTACTTTCCATACGCGATGAAGTTCGTAACGCGTTAGTTCTGGATTCATATGGCCAGGTTGAAGGATGTCCTCATACTTTAATCCGCGATCAGCTAGCTTGAAGCTGTTGTATGGAATGTAAAGCTCCTGTTTGCCAACAAGGTTCCACTCGTAGCGATCAGGAGCGCCGTTGAATAGATCAAGGTTATCGGTCGTACGTTGTCCATCACTGGCTGTGCCCGGTGCGTCATAAGCAATTTGAGGCGCGCGACGAACACGACGTTGACCTGCATTGTAAGTCCAAGCCTGACGAGGTTGCGTAATCTGGTTCATAGTTTCATGAACGAGTAACACGTTGCCGGTTAGGCGAGAAGGTGCTTTAACTCGCTGTACAAAGTAGAACAGGATATTGTCATCTTTTTTAGCGTCAGAACCGCCTTCTAAAGCGCTCGGCCAAGACATCTTTTCGTTAATCTTTACCGCAGTAAAATTACCGTTAGCTTGTACAGGCACCTGTACAAACGTCCTTTCCAGTGCGCCGCCACGATAGCGTGTCATATGATTCCAGATAACTTCTAAGCCGTTCTCTGGGATAGGGAAAGGGATTGCCGTTTCAAAGCCTGATAGGCCGTTGCCACCATCGGTTAGTTCTGCGCTGGATGCATTCTGTTTTGCTGCTGCATAAACATCTGCTGGTAATGCAGCTGTACGATGGGTTGGGTACACAGGTATAGAATAACTATCAGCATACTTCTTTAACATCGCCATCTGGCCGGGTGTAAGATTATCCTTGTACTGATCAGCATTGGCTGCAGTGATTGTGAATAGTGGCTTTTCGCTTGCAAACGGATTGCTGTATCGATCAGAACCACTTTCTAAACCACCGGTCCATGCCGGAATCGTACCTGCTGCATTACCCGCTTTTTCCGCACCGATTGGGGTCAGTTTATTACCCAGTTGAGCTACCTGCTCAGGCGTTGCGGCATAAACGCTTGCCGAAGCAAAAAGAATCGCCGAACTCAGCAGAAGTTTCTTGGTATTGAACATAGTGTATATCTCCATTTATCTGCTGATCTTAGAAAGAAACGGATGCGCTAATTGATAGGAAGTCACGGTCTTCAATAGAGTTGAAATCTCCACCAAAGAAGTCTGTATAAGAAAGCTGAACGCGGTATTTATTCAGGTAATCAGCTGTCAGGCTCAGACCAAGTGTTTTCTCATCTTCATTAAATGCTGCACCAGGTTGCGGGCCATAACCTTCTAAACCGTGCTTAAAGCTGATTTGTGGTGTTAGATTCACACCGGCAAAAGCATTCGGATAGTTTAAGTTAGCGCGTAGTACGTAACCGTAAGAGTCTTGAGTTACGAAACCATCGGTATCACCAGCAGCATAACCAAATGCACCGTTACGACCGTATTTAAGCGCGTTGGCACTCTCGTCCAAGTCGTGTACGTGAGTCCAAGCTAATTCACCTACCATGGTTAAACGACTAGCTCCGAGTACTTGATCGTAGAATTTAACGAAGCTGGTTTGAACTTGGGTAACATCAAAAGGAGTGAAACCAGAAACCTCACCGCCTGCACCTGCTGATGCTATTAGATTATCGGCTGCAGTATTTCCGATACCGCCAATATTTTGTTGAAGAATAGCACCAACCAAAAGAGGACCATTAATCTGGATTGGAACATCAGTCTTATGACTGATTTCACCGGACCAAGCGATATCACCAATATTGGTGTTAAAGCTTAGACCAATCATTTCGATATCTTCTGGGTATTCAACGAAATATTCGGAATCAAATGCTGCAACTACGGCAGCTGCAGTTGGGCTCACACCACCCGCTATGGTTGGTAGATCACCTGCTGTTACAGAAGAGTTCACACCACTAGTTACAGGAAGGCGGCTGTGGTATCTAGATAGATACAAGCCGAATTCAGTGTTGTTTAAGTCTTCTGAAAAATAACGAAGTGCGAGACCAAACTGGCCATCGTCATCAGCTTCTCTTCTGCCATCTTCATGTCGATTAACTACGGGGCTGATTGGTGACGCTAGGTCAGCTCCTGATAATGCCCAAACGCCTCCTGCGCCTAAGGTGTTGAAATAATCTTGATCGGAAACGTTAACGCCAAGAAGTGCCGACAAGGTTGGGTTTGTTGTTTGAATTCGGATGCCATCGCAACCTTCACCTACAAAGTCATTGTTGGAAAAGTAGGTTCCGCAACCATCTATAGCAGTTGGTTCCCATTTGAGTTGATAGAAACCTTCTACACTTAAATTATCGGTTAGGCCAAAGGACGCGAATGCCATATTGACGGGGAGTAGGCCTTCTTTGACTTCTGCCCCAGGGCGACGGAAAGCGTTAACATCAAACGGATTAATTGCGTTTAAACCGCCTTGTATGAATGTACTTTCGCCCCAGTTAACAACTTGGCGGCCTATACGAACATCAAGTGGCTTTTCACCTAAATCAAATGCGCCATACCAGTAGGCATCTAATACTTCGAATCCGCCAAATTTGGCGTAATCGTTAAATTCAGAATCGTCTAATTCTGCACCGGGATCATATAGGTTAGGTGAGTGTCCATGGTTTCTTGAGCCGGATTCTAACTCAGCGTCGTACCAGTATTTAGCACGGGTGAAAACGCCCATATTTTCGTAGCGTAGCTCTAGATCATGCACGCCCTTAACTATCTGAGAAAAGGTTTCACCTTTATCAAAGTTCTGGTTGCCGTCATCGTAGCTACCGGATCCAAGACTAGTACCGCCGTTACCTTTCGAAATTAGCTCTGAAGATGCGTCATCCATACGCCAGCTGGCTCCCATTGATATTTGAGAGTCAAAGCGTCCCTCGATATCACCGAGATTAAATTCTATTGCTTGAGCCTGATTAATACTTACTGCACTACCTATCAGTAACGGCAGTAGTTGGCGTTTAAACACCATGGATGGTTTTTTGCTGCGACGCAAAATCCAGTTTTTTGTTGCCATTTCGTTCACCTAGCGTTGTTATTTTTTTAAGGCGCAAATTGTTTTTTCTATCTAAATCCATTGCTTCTACTCAGTAGGTTTGCAGAATGGGCTCTACAGAGCAGTTACAGTATCTTTAACGCTATCCATGTTCACTGGCTTAACAAAATCTCTCAATAACAATTGAGAGCAAAGTTATTAACAAAATAGTTCGTTAGCTTGAAATTATTAACATAATAGTTCATGAATAAGAAAGGGAAGTGCGTTTCATCAAAAAATAAGAACAAAATAGGTTAGAGAGTCATGGAGCGTAAAATTACCGTACCCGCTGGGTACGTCCGTCACTTATTGCAGTTAGTTGAAGAGCAGGGCTTCAGTGTCGAACAGCTGTTGACCCATGTCGGTATCGATCCGGCCGAAATTGGTAATCAGACTGAATTTCCGGCGGATAAGTTTGGTTTGCTCTATCAGCGTATTTATTACATCGCTCAAGACGAATATTTCGGAATGTTGAGTGGTGGTAAGGTGCCAAATGGGACATTCCGCATGATGTGCCATTGCTTGATTCACTGTACAACGCTAGAGAAAGCGATCTATCGTGCCAGTGATTTTCATGAGATCTGTCGCGGCACAAAAGTTAAACCTTATCTGGTGCGCAAAGGACGTTTTGCCAAGGTTTCGTTTACCACAACGGACGCGGCTGAGGTCTCTATGGAGGAGATTTTAAAAGACGAAATACCAGGGCGTATTCGAACCTCGCTATCGATGTGGCAGCACTTTTTGTGCTGGTTGATTGGTAAAAGGTTAGAGCTGAAAGCAGCCTATTTTTCCTTTGCTGAGCCAGACGATGTGGCGCAATACAAAACCCTTTTTCAGTCAGAAGTGAAATTCGATCAGCACGATAATGCTATCGTTTTTCCAGCGCGCTATTTGGATTTTCCGATTGTTCAAACGCCTGAAACCCTACGTAGTTTCTTAAAAACAGCCCCTTATCAGCTAATCGTGATGGTGGATGATGACACCAGCTTGAAGTCCCAAGTGGTGGCTCTGATTGGTAAGGACTTCAGTCAGGATCTGCCAAGTGCAGAAGAAGTAGCGTACCGACTGCATATGTCGGTATCGACACTGCGGCGTAGATTGTTGGAAGAAGATACTTCTTATCAAAAGATTAAAGATGAGTGTCGCAAGCTAGCTGCGCTTAACTATATGAATTCTCCACAGTTATCGATCAATGATGTTGCAGGGTTGATGGGATTTGAAGAGCCCTCCGCCTTCTTTAGGTCATTTAAAAAATGGACCGGCATGACCCCTGGAGAATATCGGCGCAGTGACAGCTATTGCCAGCAATTAGCAGATTCATAAAGTTTTAATTAGGCCCAATTTACAGGGCCTTTTTTGTCTTTAGAACGTTTTTGTTAGTTATTGAGGTGTGAAATGTTATTGCTGGATATGGATGCTGGAACGATTATGTTAATAGCATTTCCCAATGTGAATTAACGTCGAGTTATTACAATAAAAAGCCTGAGCCGATCTAAGCGGTAAGCAGGTTAAGACGGAGCAAGTTATACAATGAGCGATTATCGATACCCGTATCAAGATGGTGTTTTTGTCTTGAATGAGCTGGTGGGGTTAGAACAGATTTGTCATTCAGCAGGTCTAGAAGAGTTTGCTGAAGGCTTGGCTGAAGCGGTTTTAGATGAGGCTTCTAAGCTAGGCACGGAACAGCTTGCTCCTCTAAATGTTGTTGGTGATCAGCAAGGTGCCAAGTTAGTTGATAACCAAGTGCAGGAAACGCCGGGTTTTTCTGATGCTTACCAACAGTTTTGTGAGGGTGGCTGGCCATCGCTTGCGGCTAATCCTGAATTCGGTGGTCAGGGCCTGCCTAACGCACTCTCTGTTGCGGTTAACGAAGTGTGGCAGTCCTCCAACTTGGCTTGGGCTTTATGTCCTCTGCTGACTCAGGGCGCTATCGAAGCGTTGGAAACACATGGCAGTGAACAGCTACAGCAGCACTACCTTCCTAGGCTGATCAGCGGTGAGTGGACGGGCACCATGAACCTGACAGAACCTGATGCAGGTACCGACTTGGCCGCGCTGAAAGCGCGTGCTGTACCAGAAGGTGATCACTACCGAATTACTGGCCAAAAGATCTTTATTACGTGGGGCGACCATCAGATGACTGAGAATATCGTTCATCTGGTATTAGCGCGTTTGCCTGATGCTCCGGCCGGTGTAAAAGGGATCTCTCTATTTGTCGTGCCAAAATTCCTGTTGGATGAAAATGGCCAAATGACTGATCAGCGCAACGATGCATCGGCAGTTGCTCTTGAGCACAAGCTCGGTATCCACGGCAGTCCTACCTGTGTGATGAGTTTTGGTGATAACGATGGTGCAATTGGTTACTTGGTAGGTGAGGAAAATAATGGCCTCGCATGCATGTTCACTATGA
Organism: Neptuniibacter sp. QD29_5; assembly: GCF_047778125.1. Taxonomy (GTDB): domain Bacteria; phylum Pseudomonadota; class Gammaproteobacteria; order Pseudomonadales; family Balneatricaceae; genus Neptuniibacter. The sequence continues at coordinate 2,839,362 of NZ_CP180556.1, read as the reverse complement.
TGAACGATGCACGCCAAGGTGTGGGCCTGCAAGGTTTAGCAATTTCTGAACGTGCTTATCAACAGGCGTTGGAATATGCCAAAGAGCGCGTCCAAGGCACATTAAGAGATGGCTCTCGTGTCACCATTATGAAGCACCCTGATGTACGTCGTATGTTGTTGCAGATGAAATCAGGCGTTCAAGCAATGCGTGCATTAACTTATGTTGCTCGCGCTGAAAGTGACCTTTGTCAGCATGCTCAGGACAGTGAAAAGCGAGCTAAACATCAGGCACGAACGGATCTTCTCACTCCGATTGTTAAAGGTTGGGTGACAGAGTTAGCCCAAGAAATGACCTATCTTGCAGTACAAGTGCACGGTGGTATGGGCTTTATCGAAGAAACAGGCGCTGCACAGCACTACCGCGATGCGCGTATCTTGACGATTTATGAAGGTACTACCGGTATTCAGGCTTTAGACCTGATCGGTCGAAAAACCTTGGTAGATAGTGGTGCTGCGCTCACTGATCTACTGAGCGAAATTGCTAGCGATCTTGATCAGATATCCGAACCTGAACTGCAAGATTTGGTTAGCGCTACCCGTGATGCCCTTGCCCATGCAGAAGACGCTAAAAAGTGGGTATTGGAAACCGCGAGTAAAGATCAAGCAGCAGCTGGTGCAGCCAGCGTCAGCTTTATGATGTTGCTTGGTTATCTGTGTGGTGGCTGGTTATCGGTTAAATCAGCCAGCATTGCTCAAGCTAAGCTAAATGATCCTGAAAGCGATCAACCATTTTTAGAAAGCAAAATTGTATCGTCGCGCTTTTATGTAGAGCAGTTGCTACCACGTACGTCAGGTCTGTTGAGCGCAGTCATGGCGGGTGGTGATGCGGTGATGCAGCTTTCTGAAGAGCAGTTTTAAGTAGACGCCATATAGGTGAGAGAGGTGAGTTATGAGTGATATGGCGCGTGAATCAATGGAGTTTGATGTAGTCATTGTTGGGGCAGGTCCTGCTGGATTATCCACAGCCTGCCGTTTGATGCAGCAAGCTCAAGAAGCGGAAAAAGAACTAACGGTTTGTGTGGTAGAAAAAGGCTCTGAAGTTGGGGCACATATATTATCGGGCGCAGTCATTGAGTCTCGCGCTCTAGATGAGCTGTTTCCTGATTGGAAAGAGCAGGGGGCGCCGTTAAATACGCCGGTGACCGAAGATCAGATCTTTATGCTCAAAGATGAGGAAAAAGCCACCCAAGTTCCGAATATGCTGGTTCCTAAAACTATGCATAACAACGGCAACTATATTGTTAGCTTAGGTAACTTATGTCGTTGGCTGGCCGAGCAAGCTGAGCAGCTTGGAGTGGAAATCTTCCCTGGTTTTGCTGCAGCTGAAGTTCTTTACCATGAAGATGGTAGCGTTAAGGGTGTAGCGACGGGGGATATGGGTCTAACTGAGTCTGGTGAGCAGAAAGATAGTTATATGCCGGGTATGGAGCTGCATGCTAAATACACGGTGTTCTCAGAAGGCTGTCGTGGGCATTTAGGTAAAGAGCTGATAGAGCGCTTTGATCTAGCAGCAGACGCCGATGCTCAACATTATGGCTTGGGTATTAAAGAGCTGTGGGATATTGATCCTGATAAGCATAAGCCCGGTCTAGTTGTGCATGGTTCAGGCTGGCCATTGAGTGATGGCGCGAGTGGTGGTTTCTTCCTCTATCACACAGAGGGTAATCAAGTGGTTGTTGGCTTGATTATCGATCTGAACTACTCCAATCCATATTTAAGTCCGTTTGATGAGTTTCAGCGCATGAAACATCATCCAGTTTTGAAACAGTACCTAGAGGGCGGTAAGCGCGTCTCCTATGGTGCTAGGGCGATCACGAAAGGCGGCTTTAATGCCTTGCCTAAAATGACCTTCCCGGGTGGCATCATTGCCGGTTGCAATGCCGGTACGCTTAACTTCTCTAAAATTAAGGGTACGCATACGGCAATGAAGTCGGGCATGTTGGCTGCAGAAGCGATTTTCGATGAGTTAACTCAGTCGGGTGAGGGTGGTAAAGAGCTGAGCGGTTATGCGCAGAAGTTTGAATTCTCTTGGTTGTATGATGAATTATTCCGCTCACGTAACTTTGGCCCAGCGATGCATAAGTTTGGTCCGTTGTTAGGTGGAGCCTTTAACTACATCGATCAGAATATCTTTGGCGGCAAAATTCCATTTACGCTGCACGATACTCATGCAGACTATGCTCAGCTGAAGCCTGCTTCTGAGTGCAAAGAGATTAGTTATCCAAAACCTGACGGTGAAATCAGCTTTGATAAGCTCAGTTCAGTGTTCCTCTCCAATACTAACCATGAAGAGGACCAGCCTTGTCATCTTCAGTTGCAAGATGAAAGCATTCCTTTAGGTTCAAACCTATCGACTTATGCTGAACCTGCGCAGCGATATTGTCCAGCAGGGGTGTATGAGGTGATTGAGGATGAACAGGGACAAAGATTTCAAATAAACTCGCAAAATTGTCTACACTGTAAGACCTGCGATATTAAAGATCCGGCCCAAAATATTAAGTGGGTAGTCCCAGAAGGTATGGGCGGACCAAATTATCCAAATATGTAATTTGTAGAAATCCGGTGAAGCGTGTTTATCCGGTTGTTTTTTAATCGTTTCTGGTTAATCTTTAGTCGAATTTCCAGAAACTGAAAAAACTTTGAAAAATAATCAGTTTTTTTGAAAAAACAGTACGTAATTAGTTGACACAAAAACTCATTACGATAATATACGCGCCGTTCCTGCGGAGGGATGGCTGAGTGGTCGAAAGCACTGGTCTTGAAAACCAGCGGTCCGAGAGGGCCCTAGGGTTCGAATCCCTATCCCTCCGCCATTTACTGGAACAGCAGTTCCCTGATAGCTCAGTTGGTAGAGCAGTAGACTGTTAATCTATTGGTCGCTGGTTCGAGTCCAGCTCAGGGAGCCATCTTAAGAGTTGGGTCGTTAGCTCAGTCGGTAGAGCAGTTGGCTTTTAACCAATTGGTCATAGGTTCGAATCCTATACGACCCACCACTCTTAAACTTCTTTAGCGAAATTCTTTCGCAATCTTATGTGGGTCGTTAGCTCAGTCGGTAGAGCAGTTGGCTTTTAACCAATTGGTCATAGGTTCGAATCCTATACGACCCACCACTTTAAGAATCCAGCCTTGAGCTGGTTTTTTTATGCCTGAAATTCAGCACGGCTTCGCCGCTTAGGACGCCACTTCGTGGCTAGAGGACGCAGCTACGCCTAGAGATCGCTTCGCTCGCTAGTTGTTAGAAAAACCTTTACTAGCTATTCCTGCGCAAACTTAAAATCCTGTCTAGCCACTAGCCACTAGCCACTAGCCACTAGCCACTAGCCACTAGCCACTAGCCACTAGCCACTAGCCACTAGCCACTAGCCACTAGCCACTAGCCACTAGCCACTAGCCACTAGCCACTGATCTTAAATTTTCTGAACTATTGATCCAGCACGCACTCTATTTCTTGAATAAATGCTAAATTTAGTGAATGGTTTATATACAGCTATTTATTTAGAGGGTTTTATGTTGCATCCCGACCAGTGGGTAATCGAGGAGAAGGATGATCTGGTGCCATTGGATAAGTGGCAGAAAACAGTGGATGTGATGGCGCGTATCTTTCAGGCTCCCGCGGGCTTTATCGTTCAGTATCGGCCGAAAGGCTATCAGGTAGTGATTGCCAGTGATCAGGAATCGAATCCATACCCTGCGGGGGTAGAGATTGCGCCGGATACCAATATCTTTTGTAAAAAAGTAGTTCAGGAAGGGCATGAACTATATGTCAAAAATGCCCAAGAGGATCCTGCCTGGGATACCAACCCCGAAGTTGCTGATGATGGTTTTAGCTCCTACCTAGGTTTGCCGGTGCAGTGGCCATCGGGTGAGCCGTTTGGAACCATCTGTGTTATGGACTTTGAAACCACCGATTACCGCTCTGAATACCTCGATCTAGTTAGTGAATTTAGGGATCTAATCGAAGCAGATCTTCGCTTACTTTCTCAGTATGAAGAGATTTCCAACTTAGCAATGACCGATGAGCTAACAGGGCTCTATAACCGTCGTGGTTTTATGTCGGTCGCAACGCATTATTCGGTACTCGCTAAACGCACGGGAATGACTCTAGGCTTGCTCTATTTGGATCTAGATGACCTCAAAGGGATTAATGATCAACAGGGTCATAGCTCGGGAGATCAAGCACTCAAGCACCTTGCAGAAGCTATTCGAGTCGCTATCAGAGAAAATGATATCTCTGCGCGTATGTCAGGTGATGAGTTCGTCGTACTTGCTGCAGCAGAGACGCAGGCCGACTTAGATAAAATTGCCGAACGTATCAACCAAGGCCTTAAGGAAAACAATCTTAGTGTCAGTATTGGCAGTGTGATGTTGCAAGGTAATCAGGCTATTGAGTATTGGTTGGAGCAGGCTGATAGCAAAATGTACCAAGATAAAAGCAGTTAGCACCTTCCTTCGTGGCTTTAAGCGGACTATATCTTGTAACCCTTATTTATTGAGGGTAAAACTAAAAATACAGTTATATTAATTTTGTAAGTTGCTATAGGCCATATTTCATATGGGTACTGATCCTAAGTCCCTCTCATCAAGCTTGAATGATATCGATGGATCGATTCTCAGTTATATAAGTGATCCGGTTTCTATCGTAGATAAGCATTATATCTATCGTGCAGTAAGCCGTGGCTATGAGCTTATGTTTCAACGGCCTGCTTCAGAGATCATAGGAACTCACGTTAGGGATCTTCATGGTGACGAAGTATTCAACGGTTTTTTGAAGCCCGCATTAGATAGAACGTTGGCTGGGGAATCCTTTGAATTTCAATTTTCTAGACCAGACCCTGAGGGCAATCTCCTCCATATTCATAGTAAACATTCCGTTTATAGCGGTCCTTTAACGGATGGCTTGGGCGTGGCAGTTGTGGCCCGAGATATAACTGAGCTAGTGAATGCAACCCAAAAACTAGAAGAGGAACGTGCTCTTCTAAAAAAAGAACGAACTCTGCTTAAGAACATAATAAATACGCTACCGGACTTTATCTTCGCCAAAGATGATGAGGGGGTATACCAGGTAGTGAACCGCAGTTTTGAAGAGTTTATTAATAAGCCTTCGAATGAAATCTTAGGCAAAACTGATGCAGACCTTATGTCCAAGGAGTCTGCGGGCTATGTTCGGGGCATAGATGCTCAGGTTCTGAAGACCGGAAAGGCTCACAGGGATGATGAATGGGTTGCCTATGAGGATGGTAGGCGTCGATTACTGGATATGCATAAACTGCCGTTAGTGAATGAAAGCGGTGAAGTAAATGGGGTTTTGGGTATTGGCACTAACGTTACGTTTGAAAGTCAGGCTGAGCAGAATCGTCAAATAGCTTCGGTATTCTTCGAAGTGACCAATAACCCCTGCTTTATTCTAAATACTCAGTCGGAAATTTTAGCTGCAAATTCAGCTGCTCAGAGGGCATTTGATTTAGATGCGAAACCTAAAGGCTCCGTATTTGATTATTTTTTTGATGCGGCAGGTGGCAAGTGCAATATTGAAGAGTGCTTAGGAACTAATCATTATTGGAGCGGAGAGCTCTGTGACAACAAAAATAGTACTTATTTTGCTTCGCTTCATAAGGTTGCTGCCCAATCTAAATTAGCTGACCGATTTGTCTTGGTTTTTCAAAACCCAGAAGGTCATACCCAGGTTGCTCAGGAGTTGCTGACAAAAGCTTATGAAGATCCCCTTACTAAGCTGCCAAATAGACGGTTATTCTTTTCAAAATTAGAGAGTGCTTTAATTCGCGCTGAGCGTCAGTTGAAAAAGATAACTGTACTGTATATTGATCTTAATAGTTTCAAGCCTATAAATGATAATTTTGGGCATGAGGTTGGAGATAAGGTCTTAATTGAGTTAGCTGGAATCCTAACCTCTTGTTTAAGAAAAACAGATATCGTTGCTCGGATTGGCGGTGATGAGTTTGCTGCACTGGTCGACACAAACTCATTGGAAGAAGCTAATCTCATTGTAAGTAAGATTCATCAAACTATAGAAAAATCATTCTCTGTAGAGCAATTACCTAATCATAAAATCAGTGTCAGTATTGGAATCAGTTGTTTTCCAGATGATGCAGGCGCAGCTGAAGAGCTATTACGCATTGCTGACCAAAATATGTATAAAGCGAAACAGAAATATAAGTCTCAATCTGCATAGATAGGCGTAGCGCATTTAGTTATTCTATTTAATGAATTCTAAAATCGTTATATTCCCTCTAAGCAAGACTGTTGTGATGACCTCTCTAACCACCGAACGACTTATCCTTCGCTCTTGGCGAGACTCCGATTCCAAGCCATTCTTTGAGCAGATCAATGCCGACTCTGATGTGATGGAGTATTTCCCAAGTACGCTTTCTCGTGAGGAAAGTGATGCATTGGCGACTGAGCTACAGCGGCGTATCGATGTGAATGGTTGGGGCTTATGGGCAGTTGAAGAGAAAAGTTCAGGTCAGTTTATAGGTTTTGTTGGCTTAAATAGTCCTTTGATTGAACTGCCTTTTACACCATACGTTGAGGTGGGGTGGCGGTTGAGTAAAGCATTTTGGGGTAAAGGTTACGCGACTGAGGCTGCGACGAAAGCATTGGAAATTGCGTTTGCCGAGTTAGAGCTTGATGAGGTGGTGTCGTTTACGGCTGTTCCTAATTTGCGCTCTCAAGCGGTAATGACACGTTTGGGGCTGCGTGACACAGGGGAAAACTTCAACCATCCTGCTGTGCCATCGGAAAGCCCACTGTACGAGCATGTATTGTTTAAAATCACGCGTGATGAGTGGGCTAAATCGCTTTAGCTTAAGCGTACTCGATTTTGGTTATCTCGTACCAAACTTCGCTGCCATCCGGTTTTTGTAAGCAGACTTCTTCGCCGAGCTGTTTTTTTAGAAGTAACTTGGCTAGAGGGGAATCCATAGAGATGTAATCAGAGCCAGCGCCGATCTCATCAGGGCCGACGATGCGGTGGCGTTTCTCTTCATCCTCTTCATCTAACAGCGTAACCCAAGCGCCGAAAAATACGGTATCGCGTTTATCTGGGGCTGGAGCGCGGTCTACTACCACCATATCTTCTAAGCGTTTTGATAGGTAACGAACACGGCGGTCGATCTCTCGTAGCTGCTTTTTGCCGTAGATGTATTCTGCGTTCTCTGAACGGTCCCCTTGAGCGGCAGCTTCCTTTACCGATTGCGTTACTTCGGGGCGTTTTACTTTCCAAAGATATTTCAGCTCATCGTTCAGCTCTTTATAGCCTTCGGCTGTAATGTACTTGGAACTTCGAGGTTGAGGGGGGCGCCATCTTCCCATGTTGGATTTATCTCTAATTTTTCTGTGATTTTCAGTAAAGAAGTTTAGCGTTTTGCCGATACAGTCGTCACTAGTTTCAATACTAGATTGTTACTTCCGGTTGTAGATAGGTTTTATGCGTACAGAACAGATTCAAACTCGAATAGAGGGCTATACCTCCAATCTGAGCCAAGCGGTTCAGAGTGGTAGTGGTGCGCAGTTCTCTATGCTGCTGAGTTTGATTCATTCTAACCAGCAATTGGTGAAGCCGGATGCTGTGCCTGCTGTATCGGATGCAGAGTTTCGTTTACCGGAAACCCAGTCCAAATACCCTGATCCAAATGAGTTACATGATGGTCAGGTTGTAGAGCGATTGAATATGGCCGTGCATGATGGTTTAGTGGGTGATTTTGCCTATGTGAATGGCTATCTGCATAGCCATAGCAATACGCCACGTCAGCAGCAGTTATCGTCGGATGAGTACGCTAAGGTTGCGTTGATGTCGACTGGTCAGTTGATGATCGATGAAATTGAAAGCTCCCGTTCGCAGATCCGTACGGCAGCTTAAGTAGGTTCTTAATTCAGGCGCCTAAGTGCGCCACTGAATCTTTTCTGCTTCGCCCGCTTCTACCTTCCAGTATTCATCTGGATCATCACCATCGTTCCAGCCGCCAGCAATGCTTCGCACTTGTGTGTCCATCTCTGAAGACGCCGCATGTGCGCAGTCTAAGTCTTGCGCCCAAGGGCTCTTATCTGATTTCAGCCATACGCTAGCCCATGCTTTGCCAGCCACTTTTTCGTGGATCATGACGGGTACGGAGTGCTCACCGAAGCGCAGGCTTAGCTCGTGGATATTGCCTTTTGAGGAGATGATATCCAGTTGGTCGGCATGTGACTGAAGCCAGTTAGTGATTGAATCAAAAGAGCGATTCTTTACGTAGATTTCGATATCAGGGTGTCGGGTGTCAGTCATTTTTGTCGTCGCTAATAAAACGGATGATGCGTAGTACGCTGAGGCTAAGATAACCTACGGCCGCCAGTATGATCCCTGCCACTATGATGATCAAGCCAATCAGGGCAAGAATCTCTTGAGCTACTGAGCTTTTCAATGCAAATTCGGCGGCACCTAGGATAAGTACGCCGACAAAGAAGGCGACAAATCCGATGCCAAAGATCACTAAGTTTTGGCGAGGGTTGTCGGCTCTATGTTTTAGCCAGCGTTTCAGGGTTTGCTTCATAAGCGGGTAAATTCGCCCAAATTCACATCTAGGGTGAGATCTAGCTGTTCTTGGTCGATGATCTTTTGTTGTGCTTTAGCTTTGAGGCGCTGGCCGTGCGGGGTCATAGCCAATAAAGTGCTGATCTCCTCAGAGCTATTGAGTGAAAACTGGTAGTTAACAGTTACCTGTTTAGATAGCTCAAACTGCTCTTTTAGCGTATCAACCGGATTAAAGTGGCTCTCTCTAATCTCACTGTAGATCAGTTTGCGTAGCTCGATCAGGTGATCGGCGCCCGGCCAAGCAACAATTAAACTGCTGCCACCTTTCATTGGTTTCGCCAGTGCTTCAGGCATTAAGCGGCTAAAGAGTACCAGTTGCAGGTCGAGCGACTGATCTGGCACTGGTGTGTCAGCACCGGAAGCGACTAACCATTGAATCTTTTTGGTTCGAGCACAGGCTGCTTTTACCGCATGTTTGGAGATATCTAGGCCGGTGAGCTCAACAGATTGATCGTTGGCTAGTAGGTGCTGGTGGAGGCGGTCTGTGTAATAACCTTCACCGCAGCCCATATCTAGAATGTGAGCGCTCTCTATATCTTTTAGCTCTTCTAGAGCTAGCTGATTGATCTGGTCGGAGAGTGCTTGGTAGTGGCCGCCATCTAAAAACTGACGGCGGGCTTGTACCATCTCTGTATTGTCACCCGGATCTTTAGAGCGCTTTTTGTGGGCCAGTAATAGATTCCAATAGCCCTGACGCGCTGCATCAAAACTGTGGTTGTTCTCGCAGCGCATATTTTTGCCCTGCTGCTCCAGCAAGGATTTACAAACAGGGCAAGTGAGTTGCATTACTAGTCCTTAACCAGCAGGCGAGCCATAACGTTCTCGTAAAGATCAGATAGGGTATCTAGATCTTTGCAGCTGATGCGCTCGTTCACTTTGTGGATAGTCGCATTGATTGGGCCAAGCTCGACCACCTGTGCGCCTGTTGGTGCGATAAAGCGGCCATCAGAAGTACCACCAGACGTGGATAGCTCAGTGTCCTGACCTGTAATCGCTTTGATCGACTGCTGGCATGCTTCTACCAAATCGCCTTCAGCGGTTAGGAATGGGTTGCCAGAAAGCGTCCAGTCGATATCCCACTCTAGATTGTGCTTGTCTAGGATATCGCGAACACGGGTTTTTAATTCATCCGCCGTTACTTCGGTAGAGAAGCGGAAGTTGAACATGATATCCACATGACCTGGTACAACGTTAGTTACGCCTGTGCCGCCGTTAATATTAGAGATCTGGAAGCTTGTTGGTGGGAAGAAATCGTTACCTTCATCCCAAACTTCAGCCGCTAGTTCTGCCAATGCAGGCGCAGCCATGTGAATTGGATTTTTTACTAGGTGTGGGTAAGCAACGTGACCTTGAACACCGCGAATAGTCAGTGCGCCGCCTAGAGAGCCGCGACGACCGTTCTTAATGACATCGCCTACGTGTTCTGTACTTGAAGGTTCGCCAACGATACACCAAGTGATCTTCTCGTTGCGTGCTTCAAGGTGATCAACTACACGAGTCGTCCCGTTCACCCATGGACCTTCTTCGTCACTGGTGATCAGTAGTGCGATAGAGCCATCGTGATCTGGGTGGTGTTCTACAAAACGCTCTAGCGCTGTAATGAACGCCGCTAGGCTGCCTTTCATATCCGCTGCGCCACGACCGCAAAGCATACCTTGTTCGATATGCGCTTCGAATGGTGGGAACTCCCAGCGCTCTTCAGGGCCAGAAGGAACAACGTCAGTATGACCTGCAAAGCAGAAAACTGGACCTGAATCGCCACGGCGAGCCCAGAAGTTAGATACCTCTTCAAATTGAAGGCGCTCAATTTTGAAGCCTAGGGCCTCTAAGCGTTCAATCATGAGATCCTGACAGCCTGCGTCTTCAGGTGTTACAGAGCGGCGGCTGATAAGGTCTTTGGCCAATTCAATTGTTGGAGAGAGGTGCTGAGTCATAGTGAGGTTCCGTTAGGATGACGCGTGATATAGAGAAAGGCTTAAGCTGGAAGCTAAGCGTTATGAGCGCAGCTTAGTCGAGGCGGAGCTTAGTGAGGAAGCAGAGTTTACATGTAGTAAATGAGCATTCCGAACTAAGCTCCAACGCTGAATAAGCAAGCGCAATAGCTTAGAGCCAGCTTTTAGTTGTGCTTGTGTAGCTCTTCGTTCAACTCAATCGCAGACTTGTTAGTCTTAACTTCGATGCGACCGTTCTGAGAGTTGCGACGGAACAATAGGTCTGGCTTGCCAGCAAGGTCAGCAGCTTTAACCGTGCTAACTTCGTTGTTCTGATCGTCAAGGATCGTTACTTTAGAGCCAGCAGTTACGTATAGGCCAGCTTCAAGTGTACAACGATCGCCTAGTGGTAGACCTAGACCTGCGTTTGCACCTAGTAGGCAGTTTTCGCCTACAGAGATCACAACGTTGTTACCGCCAGATAGTGTGCCCATAGTAGAGCAGCCACCACCAAGGTCAGAACCGTTACCTACAACAACACCTGCAGAGATACGGCCTTCGATCATGCTTACGCCAAGTGTACCCGCGTTGAAGTTTACGAAACCTTCGTGCATTACCGTTGTGCCTTCACCTACGTGAGCACCTAGACGTACACGAGAAGCGTCACCGATACGGATACCAGCAGGTACAACGTAATCAGTCATTTTCGGGAACTTATCAACAGAGTTAACTGTTAGAACACGGCCTTGAGCACGTGCAGCCAGTTGACGCTTTGGTAGGTCGTCTAGAGATACAGCGCCATCGTTAGTCCATGCAACGTTTGGTAGAAGACCGAAGATACCAGTTAGGTTGATACCGTGTGGCTGAACTAGACGGTGAGAAAGTAGAGAAAGCTTTAGGTAAGCTTCTGCAGTGCTTGTTGGGTTCTCGTCAGACTCAAGGATGCAAAGTACTAGTGGCTGTTGAGTGCCTTCTAGGATCTCTACGATTTCAGCTTGGTCTTCAGCGCCTACAGATAGAAATGCAGCTTCTAGATCTTTTAGCTGAGCTTCTTTGATTTCGATTGCAGCGTTGCCACCTGTGTAGCCAACTTTTTCAGCAACAGCGTTAACCATCGCATCGTCTGCGTTCAGCAGTGGTGCGTTGTAATAAACTTCTAGCAGTTCGTCAGCAGAGGACTTAGTGCCTACACCCAAACCGAATGCAAAATTCGCCATGATATTCTCCAGAAATATAAAATTTAAAATTCGTTACGTTGTTGCAGTACGCTTAACTGAAAAGCGCTGCGTATTCTGTATCTTTAAAACCTACTTTGCGTTCACTTCCGGTATCCAGAAGCGGGCGCTTGATCATTGCTGGGTGCTCCAGCATGAGCGCAATGGCAGAGGCTTCATCAATATTGTTCTTAACTTCGTCCGGCTGCTGACGCCATGTCGTACCGCGTTTATTGAGCAGTAGTTCCCAACCTAACTCATCAACCCAAGTTTTAAGCTGTGCTTCTTCTAGGCCATTTTTGCGGTAATCGTGGAACTGGTAATCGACACCGTTCGCTTCCAGCCATTTTTTAGCTTTCTTGATTGTGTCGCAGTTAGGAATGCCATACATAGTAATCATATGGGGCTTAATCTCCGGCCTTAAAGTGATTCAACGTATTCGCGGATACGATTTGCTGCTTCCACGCACTCTTCAACGGTTGCAACTAGTGCCATACGTACAAAACCCGCACCCGGAAGGGTGCCATCGGTTTCGCGAGATAGGTAGCTACCCGGAAGTACAGTTACGTTTTGTGAAGCGAACAAGCCTTGTGCGAACTTATCATCAGCAATCGGCGTTTTAACCCACAGGTAGAAGCTCGCATCTGGGCGCTGAACTTCCATTACAGGCTCTAGGATACGGATAACGCTGTCGAACTTGTGACGGTACTGATCACGGTTATCGAGTACGTGATCTTCATCGTTCCATGCTGCAATAGACGCTAGTTGATGCTGAATCGGCATAGAGCAGCCATGGTATGTACGGTATGACAGGAATGGTTTTAGCAATTTCGCATCACCTGCAACAAAGCCTGAGCGTAGACCCGGTAGGTTAGAGCGCTTAGACAGGCTATGCATAACGATACAGTTTTTGTAATCGTCACGGCCAAGCTCTGCGCATGCTTGTAGAAGACCTACTGGAGCGTTCTCTTCGTCTAGGTAGATCTCTGAGTAACACTCATCAGATGCCACGATGAAGTCGTATTTATCAGAAAGCGCGATTAGCTTCTTCAATGTTTCCAAATCAGTTACTGCACCTGTTGGGTTGCTTGGAGAGCATAGGAACAATAGCTGGCAGCGCTGCCATACATCTTCCGGTACAGCGTCGTAATCAGGGATAAAGCCGTTTTCTGGCAGGCAGTTTAGGTAATATGGCTCTGCGCCAGATAGGTACGCCGCACCTTCATAGATCTGATAAAACGGGTTTGGAGATACCACCAATGCGTCAGGCGCGCGGTTAACTGCTGCTTGTGTGAAAGCGAAGATCGCTTCACGTGTACCGTTAACAGGCAGAACGTGATCGTCAGCCGTTAGCGTGTTTTCGTTTAGGCTAAAGCGACGTGTGCACCAGTCGGCAATTGCTTGGCGTAGCTCTGGCAAACCTTTAGTTGTAGGGTAGTTTGCCAGCTTGCCCATGTTTTCAATTAGGCACTCCGCCACGAATGGAGGTGACGGGTGTTTAGGTTCGCCGATAGAAAGTGCGATGTGCTCTTTATCCGAAGGCGGTGTTACTTCCGCTTTCAGCGCAGTCAATTTTTCAAATGGGTATGGCTGTAACAGACTCAGATCGCGATTCATACGGGTCCTTTAAGTGCCCAAGCAGGGGCTCACTAATGAAAAGATGAAGCAAAATTAGGCGCAAAATTATACCTGAGAACAGCACTAGGATTAAGACCTAATTTTTCGCCTTAAAATATAACCTTTTGTAGATTTTAGGCGGTATTTCGCAGTTTATGGCTTTGAATAGGTGTGAATATATGATCAAACCGAACTATGCTGATGGATATCACAAAAAAGGTAGGGTTTTATGACTACCGAAAGACGAATATATCCGCGTATCAATACGGATATACCTGCAGAGCTTTCTACTCAGGATGGTGTTTCTATCGACGTCACTTTGATCAACATCAGTTTAGGTGGGATGTTGGTTGAGGGTGGGCCTGATATGAATCAGTTGAAGCCGCCTATTGTCGGTGCTCCCTTAGAGATATATGTCCATTTTGGTTTAAACAATCAGCCAGTACATTGCTTATGCCGAGTGGTGTACAACCAGCGCCAATCTCAACATTGTATGCGCTACGGCTTAGCCATCTTGAGTATTGATGACCAAGCCGCGGAAAGTTTGCAGAGCTTTATTAAATCCAAGCTTAACTAGTAACCTGAGGGCTAGTTTCTTCGGTAGGTTCTTCAGGTAAATCTAGACTTTTGAGACCGAAGAACTGACGGATATTTTCGATATAGGTCAGTGTTGCAGGCACGAATAGAAGAATCAGCAATGTGCCATAAGCCAAGCCAAAGACGATGGATACCGCCATAGGGATGAGGAACTGTGCTTGCAGGGAGGTCTCAAACAGAATCGGTGTGAGGCCTGCAATCGTTGTGAGCGAGGTTAACAGTACCGCGCGCAAACGTTGGCAGGCTGCTTCTTCTATTGCTTCTTCAATCGCCAGCCCCTGTTTTCTTAACTGCTTATAGAAAGTCACCAAAACGATTGAGTCATTGATGACGATGCCGGATAAGCCGAAGAAGCCGAATAGGGACAAAACGGTCAAACTTAAGCCCATAACGCCATGGCCTAAAATCGCGCCGGTCAGCCCTAGAGGGATTGCTAACATCACCGCGATTGGCCAGCTGTAAGACGCAAAAACCCAAGCCAGAATAATAAAGATCAGAACAAGGGCGATGAGAAGCCCGAGCTTCATATCATCCAGCGTTTCTCGTTGGCTCTTATTCTTACCTTCAAAGCTGGCTTCGATGCCGTATTGGCTTAACACGCTATCGAGTTTGCCCGCTTTTAGGTCTTCGATTATCTCGTCAGCATTGGCTGCGCTTTCATCCAGATCTGCTGTGACTTTGATGGAAAGTTTGCCATCCACGCGGGTTAAGGTATCTAAGCCTTGTTGCGCTCTAAACGTCACAATATTACTCAACGGCGTTGTGCCGCCGTTCGGTAGTACGATTGGAAGTTGTTCTATGCTGCTAAGGCGATCGCGTTCCTCTTTGGGCAGTTGGATACGGACCTCAATTTCATCCCGATTATCATAGAAGTTTTGCACTTCCATACCATCAAAGGCGGTACGTAGTTGTCGGCCGACGCTGTCTAATGTCATCCCTGCTGATTTCCCCGCAGGTGTTAGCGCGTAGATCAGCTGCGATTTACCGAAGGGGAGATCGTCATCAATATTGTTTAAGCCAACATAGCCTTTTAGCACCTCTTGAAGATCTAAAGAGGCTTGCTTAAGCACATGAATATCGGTGCCAGATAGCTTTATTTCGATCGGCTTTCCAGGCGGACCGCTGGTGCTGACATCAATAGAGAATTTCTCTACCCCAGCGGGTACTTGGATTCGGCTACGCCACTCTTTATTAAATTCAGTGGTGGAATATTTACGATAATCACCCGGATTAAACTCTACCAACAGCGATGCAAATTCATCACCGCGGCTACTGGATGAGGTGGTTCTTGAGAAAGAGGCATTACGTAAGCGCTGAAAAGCGACTTTAATGTTATCTCCGCCTAAAGCTTTATCGGCATCAGCTAAGGTCTCATCCAGATGCTGCACAAAGCGCTCAACTTCTGCAAAGTCAGTACCCGAAACAAACTGAATATTGGCGGTCATGACATCGCGTTCAACGGCCGGGAAGAAGGTGAATTTGATTCGCCCGCCAGAAACTAGGCCTATGGCGATGATAAAAACGGCAAAGGCGCTAGCAATGGTTGCTCCACGGTATTTAATTGCAAACTTAACTAGCTTACGGAAGTGGATCTCTTTAAAACGGTTGAAACCTTCATCTAAACGAATGCGTAACTTTGAAGGGTGGAGGTCTTCTGCTTTCTTGATGCTGTGATGAAGGTGTCCTGGCAAAATCAGGAAGCATTCAACGAGTGATGCCAGAATTACACAGATCACCACGGTTGGTATATCAATAAGAATGCTGCCGATATGCCCCCCAATCAGAAGTAGCGGCAAGAAGGCTGCAATGGTTGTCATCGACGAAGCCATAACCGGAGCCAACATGCGATGAGCACCGCCGATGGCGGCCTGTAATCCCGGCTCGCCACGTTGTACGTGGGTCAGCGTGTCTTCCCCGACCACAATGGCATCATCTACGATAATCCCTAACGCCATGATCAGGCCAAACAGGCTGATCATATTGATGGTGCCGCCAATACCATAAAGGATGGCGAGTGTGGCCATAAAGGAGACCGGGATACCGATGGTGACCCAAAACGCTACGCGGGCATTAAGGAATAGAAACAGAATTGCGATCACAAGGATCAAGCCACCTAAGCCGTTTTTAAGCAGTAGATTGATACGCTGTTGAACCGGTTGCCAGCGCTCATCATAGGTAACCATGGTGATGTTAGATGGCAGTGTCGGACGCGTTTCCTCTAACCATTTATTGAGAATATCCGCCGATTTCAACGTATCTTGATTTTCGGTTCGGCGCAGACGAATCATGACCGCAGGTTCGCCTTTGTATTTTAAAAGAACCTGATTGTCTTTAGTGCCTAGGGATACATCAGCGATATCTCCTAGTCTCACCAGACGGCCATTGCTATCGGTGATAATCGGTAGTTGGCGAAAGCCTTCAACATCTCTTTGCTGATTTAGACTGCGGATCTGACGTGAGCCATCCCCCTTGGCTGCGGTACCTGCAGGTAGATCTAAACTGCGCAGGCGGATGCTATTGGCTACCTGCATCATTGTCATATCCAACTCATTAAGTTGGGCAGCCGGTAGCTCTATTTGAATCTGCTTTTCCGGTAGGCCGGTAAAGTCGACTTTGTTGATTCCCCGGCTTAATAGCTCTTGCTCAAAACGCTGTGCAAAAGGACGAAGCTCTTCTATGGAACCATTTGAGGAGCTAAGGATAAGGCTGGCAATCTGCTCATAGCGCAGGATGCGTTGTACCAGTGGCTCGTTGATATCAGAAGGTAGCTCGCTACGGACGTTGTCTATCTTCTGTTTTACCTCATCTAAGAGGTAATCAACGTCACTGTCTTCATCCACCTCGATACGAATCGAGGCAGAGCCTTGGATGGCGGTCGAATATAAGGTCTCGATACCGGTGAGGGATTTTAGCGATTCCTCAACAGGCAGTACGATTGAACTCTCAATATCCTCAGCAGCCGCGCCACTCCAAGGTACGGAAACTGTGATGACATCGCGTTCGAACGATGGAAAGAACTGTGTGTTTAGTTTATTCAGACCCCAAATACCGGCTAAAATCATCAGCAGCATGAATAGATTGGCAGCAACGCGATGACTTGCGAAAACCGCAGTGAGGTTCTGCAGAGGGCCTTGGTAGTTATTCATCTTTCGCCCCGGTTGCAGCGACTACCTCGGGCGCGTTTACGTCTTTAACTCTAAGCCCAGAAATAGCGTTCGGTAGCTGAGTCGTAATGATCTGATCGCCACTCACTAACTGAGGGCTACGAATAAGTACAACAGGCTTGCCTTGTTGATCACTACTGTCACCGATACGTTCGACGTCTAGACCTTGCATACGACCATCTTTAAGCAGGTAGATACGGTTTAAACCATAAAGCGCCATAGGTGGAAGCGCGATTGTCTGTTCTACTGCAGGCAGCTCAACGGCGATCGCTAAGGAGCGGCCAGGTTCAGGCACATTTTGCTTATCGGTGATTTTGAAGAGGGCATCAACACCGGCACGGCCTCCATCAACTTCGGCTGCGATGCGATCAAGTTCCAGCTTTAGCGTCTGTCCATCCAACTGAGCTGTGGCTTGAATAGCTGAGTTTATTTCTCTATTACGAAGATTAGCTAATACTCTATTGGGGATTTGAGCACGTACTTCTAAACGATCGGTACTGTATAGATCTAGCAGTGGATCACCGGCACGAACACGATCCCCTGGAGCGACATGCAAGCCTGCAACACGGCCAATAAACGGCGCTTTAATGGCGGTGCGTTCTAGGTCTAATATGGACGCATCTAAGAGACTTGTAGCGCGTTTTAATTGTGACTCCAGCTGAGCTAAACGGTTGGGGTGATCAGCAATAGCTTGTTCCCGCTGAGTGACCGCTAGGGTCTGCTGATGATAAGCACTGCGTGCACTATCGAGCTGATCCTGACTGCTGACTTTGCGCTTGATCAGGTTTTGGTAGCGGGTAACTGCTTTAAGGCTTAACTGCTGCAGTTTTTGCTCAATCGCTAATGATTTCTGATCAGTTTGATAACGTATTTTTTCGGCATCAATCTGTGCTTTAAAACTATCGACATCAGCTTGGCGCTGCGCGACTAACAGTTGAGCATCACTGCTGTCGAGCTTAATGAGTGCTTCATCCAAGGCGATGTTTTTACCTTCATCGGTATCCACCGCCTCGACAAAAGCTGTGACAGCCGCGGTAATATGGGTCATGCGTGGTGATTCGACTTTGCCGTATAGAACAAGGTTAGGCTGGTGGATATTGGGTTCTGCTGAGATGGTTTTAACGCTCCAGACCTTTTCTTTGATTTCTCTAGAAGGCGCTTGTGGCTTTGTCATAACCAGCAGGAAAAAGATACCGATGGCAAATACTAAGATTAATAAAGGAATTAGTATTTTTAACCATACAGGTCCGTTGGAAGAGGTCGTGCTGCTCATATTGTTTCCATTGCTCAAGTGGAAATGTGACTTAGGAACATAGTAGCTGAATATGATCTACAGGTTCAGCAATTGTTGCGTTTCTTTACAATTTTAGTGTGCATGCTAACTTATTGAAATTGCTTAAATCAGGAGGCCCTATGCATACGGATAGCATACGTTGTTTAAACCCTGTTGGATTTCATCAGATGGTGTATCACGAATGGGGAAGCGCCGAGAACGATCGAGTGATCGTCTGTGTGCATGGTTTAGCACGTAATAGCCGCGACTTTGATGAGCTAGCCTTGGCTTTGTCTCGCGATTATCGTGTTATCTGTCCTGATATTGTTGGGCGTGGTGAGAGCGATTGGCTGCCTGCTGGACAGGTGTATGGAATACCTCAGTATCTTAATGATATTACAGCGCTTTTAGCGCGTTTAAATGTAGATAAGGTGGACTGGGTTGGTACCTCCATGGGTGGGATTATCGGCATGTGCTTAGCTGCTCTGCCTAACTCGCCAATCAAACATCTAGTGCTCAATGATATAGGGGCGTTTGTGCCTGCAAGCTCCCTTAAGCGCATCTCAGAGTATCTTGGTGATAAGCAGTTCCAGTCTCTTTCTGAGGTTGAGGCCTATATGCGCGATACCTATGAATCCTTTAAGCATCTGTCGGACCGACAGTGGCACCACCTTGCTAAGCATGGTTCACGCTTAGATGAAAATGAGGTTCACCATCTTCATTATGACCCCGCTATTGCACAAGCTACCGCGGATGCTTCATCAGAGGATGTTGACCTTTGGCCGGTATGGTCGGCGATTAATATCCCGCAGTTACTGATTTGGGGTGAAGAATCGGATGTCTTGCAGGAAGAAACCGTGCGTAAGATGCAGGCAAACGATAAACTAGAGCTAATCTCCATTCCGGGTATCCCTCATGTGCCATCCTTGATGGAATCAGAGCAGATTCATCAAGTACAAAACTGGTTACGTGAGCACCGTAAAGATTAATCGTAGAGGAACTATCTATGGGCGTAATAACTCGCTGGCCCCAAGATCAGTTGTGTTTGAGTTACCGTGAGCGTGAGGATGCAGTTGCTGCGGTAGAGAAGGCTTTTGCTTCGACATTGGAATCGTTAAAAGTAGATATCGGTCTGGTGGACATGTTTGAGGCGATCTATGTGCCTCTAGGTGCGTGGATTACTTGTCGTAAACGACAAAAAGATGGCCCTTTAGTTATTGGTATCAATGGTGCTCAAGGTGCTGGTAAATCCACACTATTCAATTTGTTAGAAGTCATTCTGACTGAAGGGTTCGGTTTGAAGGTCGTTGGTTTTTCTATCGACGATCTCTACAAAACCTACAATGAGCGTGTTGAACTTTCTGAAACAATCCATCCTCTGCTTCGTACCCGAGGCGTGCCTGGCACGCATGATGTAGATCTAGGTATTGAGATCCTAAACTCTCTGAAGAACAGTACCGATGAGAGTGTTACTAAAATCCCTGTGTTCGATAAATCGACCGATGATCGCTGTCAGGCGTCGGTATGGCAGGAGTGGGTTGGACCAGCAGATGTCATAGTGCTAGAAGGTTGGTGTGTAGGTGCCGACCCGCAAAAGCCAGACGAGCTGGTGGAGGCGATCAATGAATTAGAGCAGGAGAAGGACCCTAACGGAGAGTGGCGTGATTACGTGAATACTCAGTTGGGCGGCCCTTATCAGGCTTTGTACTCCATGCTTGATGTCTTGGTAATGTTGAAAGTACCAAGTATGGATGCAGTATTTGAGTGGCGTTCTCTGCAAGAGAAAAAACTCGCCGAACGAGTGAAATACATCTACGACACGCAGCAGCCAACAGAACATCTGCGCATCATGGATGAAGAGCAGATCAAAAGTTTTATACAGCATTACGAGCGACTGACCCGGCATATGTTAGAAGAGATGCCGCAAAGGGCAGATGTCACTCTATGCCTTAATAATAATCATAAGATCGCTGAGATTATGATTAATAACCCTCTACAGAGTTGTGGTTAAGGACAGAAATGATTTCCAAAGTTAAGTTAGGCCTCTTATCTATTCTGATGGTTGCTTTAGTTGGCTGTCAGAGTGCGTATTACTCTGCGATGGAGCAGGTAGGTATCCATAAGCGCGATATATTGGTCGATCGAGTGGAAGACGCGCGAGAGTCCCAAGAAGATGCGCAAGAGCAGTTCAAAGACGCTTTAGAACAGTTTCGTTCTGTCGTGAGCTTTAATGGCGGTGAGCTGGATGCAGTCTATAACCGCCTACAAGGTGAGTACGACGACAGCGTTGCAGCGGCAGAGGATGTTACGGCACGTATCAAGAAAGTAGAACAGGTGTCTGAAGATCTATTTGAAGAGTGGGAGGAGGAGCTGACCAAGTACTCTAACCGTAAATTGAGAGATCAAAGTGCGGCTAAACTGCGCAGCACGAAAGTCCGTTACGCTGAGTTACTTCGCTCCCTTAAGCGTGCAGAAAAGCGTATGCCGCCGGTGCTAAGCGCGCTACAGGACAATGTGCTATTCCTAAAGCATAACCTTAATGCCCAAGCGATAGGATCCCTTAAAGCCGAGTATCGCGGTATCAAGAGCAATATTGATCTGTTAGTTAGAGATATGGAAAAAGCGATCGCAGATTCGGATCGCTTTATCAAACAGCTAGAGCAAGGCTAATTTTCTTTACCTAGTATCAGACTAGATTGGGAAGAACGTCATCGAAGCCGCACCATGAACTACACGGTTTATGGTGCGGTTTGTTTTATCTGCAATAACATCCGCCATCAAATCCTGAGTGCCAATCAACTTGCCTAAGATACGTTCGTAGCTGTAGTTAGTAATCCCTTCTTCTGAAATACCATTACTTAGAATGTACAAGTTTCCTTGAGGATCTTTGCGGTTATTCAGGTGCCAAGCCACGGATTCTAAGTTACGAGCAGAGTTGTAGAGCTTCTGTTGATCTAATTCATCCAGAATGAAGATCTCTTTCTTGCCGTTATAGGCTTTGTCTAGCATGCCTGTAACACCCGCCATCAGGGCAAATACACGATCACCTTGATAGTTATCAGAAAACGCTAAAGGCACAGCGTCAGCACCATCTTTCTGGCCAAGCTCTGGGAATCCATCGGCTAAACGAGTGATCGGAAATAGCTGTTCCAAACGTTTCTCAATCGTCATGCCTGGGACTTTTTGAAGTTCTTTAGGGTTGCGTTTATAGAGCTTAATGGTCAGATCACGGCTGAGTTTGCGTAGGGTTTTGAGATTGATATCCGCGACCATATCGATATCGGATTTAGCTAGATTTTTAACGTCAAACGGTTTGGCATTTTTATCCATACAACCAGCGGTAAAGATAAGTACCATAGAGAGTAGCAACAGACGCATAGGATCCCTTATTGATGCGTAGTAAAGTTCCTAAAACTATAAAGGTATAGGGATAGCTGATTCAAGAGGAGGCTGAGCGACAGTGAAAAGTTTACAAAGCTGGGTTGAGCAGCAAGGGCTGAGCATCGATTCTGAAGAGAGCCTCTCCGGTGGCTGTATTGCTGCGGCTAAACGCGTGCTGCTGAGTGATGGTCAGCAGTTGTTCGTAAAGTCTGTTAGTCACGCAAACGAAAGAATGTTCAAGGCTGAAGCAGCGGGGCTACAGGCTTTATCAGCTTGTGCAGAGCTATCTACACCCAAGGTTATTCAGTTTGATCGGGATGGATTGATCTTAGAGTTTATTGAGCAATCTCCCAAGGATGCAGACTTTGATCAAGTCCTGGGGCGGCAGTTGGCTCACTTGCATCAGATGCCTGTTCCTTCCTTTGGTTTCACAGAAAACACCTTTTGTGGTCCTACCGAACAGCCTAATTCGCAGCTCATAGATGGCTTTGAGTTTTATGCTGAACACCGTTTCGGATATTTGGCTCGTCTCTGCTATGACCGTGGGTTGATTGATAAAGAGATCAACAAAGGCATTGAATCGATCAATAAACGCTTAAAACAATTAGTGCCAGAGCAGAATCCCGCTTTATTGCATGGCGATCTATGGGCGGGGAATGTGATTGCCAATAGTCAGGGGAAACCGGTGTTAATAGATCCTGCTGTCTATTGGGGGTGGACTGAGGCGGACCTTGCGATGACAGATCTCTTTGGCGGCTTTAGTTCGGATTTGTATAGCGCCTATCGGGAAGTGGCACCGCTTTATTCTGGGTGGAAAGAGAGATTTCCTTTGTACAACTTATGGCATTTGTTAAACCATCTACTGTTGTTTGGAGGAAGCTATAGAGCTGATGTGATGGGTGTTGTAGCAAAATTTAGGTAGTAGACTAAACATATTTTTGCAGCCTTGATTAATGCTATAGTTGCAGCACATTTCTTGATTAACCTTTCTTGCAAGAGACTTGTATGACGAATAAAGGCGACCTAACGGCGGAACGCCGTGAATATCTGGCGCAGCCTCTGCGACGTGGCGATCTGATCAAAGATCCTGTCGCACAGTTTGCCAAGTGGATGGATGATGCACTGGAGGTATCTCCAGATGATGCAACGTCGATGACATTGGCCACAGCTTCTAAAGATGGGATGCCTGCTGCAAGGATCGTATTGTTGAAGCATTTCGATGAGCAGGGCTTTGCTTGGTATACCGATTACCGTAGTCAGAAAGGGGATGACCTGTCTGCAAACCCTCAAGCCGAAATTATGTTTTATTGGTATGGCTTAGAGCGTCAGGTGCGTATTCGTGGTCAGGTAGAAAAATTGAGCCTTGAACAGGGTAAGCAGTATTTCAACGCGCGTCCGCTAGGCAGCCGTTTGAGTGCAGCTGCGTCTTGCCAAAGTCACCCTGTAGAAAGCCGTGAAGCTTTGGAACAAGCGGTACAGAACCTTGCTGATCGATACCCAGAAGGCGATATTCCTCATCCACCAGAATGGGGTGGTTATATTCTCAGACCTACACGTTTTGAGTTTTGGCAGGGCCGAGAGAGCCGTTTACATGATCGCTTCCAGTTCAATTTAGTTGATCAAGAGTGGCAGATTGAGAGGTTGCAGCCATGAGCCAAGAAACAGAGCAAACCTTAGTTAGCGTAGAGCCTCAAGGCGAAGCTACAGCCTGTGTTATCTGGTTGCATGGCCTAGGTGCTGATGGCTTTGATTTTCAGCCTATTGTTCCTTACCTACGTATTCCAGAGAACCTAAATGTTAGGTTTCTTTTCCCTCATGCTGAGATCATGCCTGTTACCGTCAATGGTGGCATGGAGATGCGTGCTTGGTATGACATTTTAGAGATGAATATTGACCGTAAGGTTGATAAAGCTTCACTGATGAAATCCAGTCAGCGTATTGCTAACTTGGTGAATGAGCAGATTGCTCAGGGTATTCCAGCGGATAAAATCTTGTTGGTTGGCTTCTCTCAAGGCGGTGCCGTTGCTTACCAGACAGCGCTAACTTTCGCTGAACCTTTGGCGGGGCTGGTTGCTTTGTCTACTTACATGGCAACAGAAGAGGAGATCGAAGCGTCTCGCACTGATGCCAATAAGGCACTGCCTATCTGGGTGGCTCATGGTACGGAGGATCAGGTTGTACCTGTTCAGTTAGGTGAGCAAGCTTATGCCAACCTAGAAAATATGAATTATCAGCCGAGTTGGAATGCGTATCCAATCGGCCATGAAGTCGCGATTGAAGAGATAGAAGCTTTAGGCCGCTGGATGTCGCAAAGACTAGCGGTTTAATCGGAGATAAAAATGAAAGTAGAAAACAACAAGGTAGTGTCTTTTCACTACGCGTTAAAAAACAATGCTGGTGATGTGTTGGATGACTCTCGTGATAGAGAGGCCCTTCCGTATCTACATGGCCATAAAAACATTGTGCCTGGCCTAGAAGCGGCGTTAGAAGGTCGTGAAGTTGGGGATAAGTTTGAAATTACCCTATCACCTGAGCAGGGCTATGGTCAGCGTGATGAAGCTAAGGTGCAGCTAATTAGTCGTGAATCCTTTGCTGGCTTTGATCAGTTGGAAGTCGGCATGGTGTGCCAGATGGAAGATGATAAAGGTGAATTGCAGCTAGTAGGCATCACCAAGATTGATGCTGATGAAGTGACAGTGGATGCGAACCATCCTTTTGCTGGGCTTGAATTGAACTATGCTGTTGAAGTAATCGAAGTGCGGGAGCCGACAGAAGACGAGCTATCTGCCGGCCGTGTAGAGCTTTAAGGGTCAGCTTCGATTAAGGCATAACTCATTATGCTTAATGGTTTGCTGTACTCCACTCCCGCATTCTAAGGAGATAAAAGATGCGTTTGTTACTTGCTTTGTTAATTCCTTGGCTACAGTTTTTTACGATCGGTCGCCCGATAGCTGGAATTGTCTGCCTTATTTTACAGATTACCTTAGTGGGCTGGATACCAGCAGCAATCTGGTCTGTGTATGCATTGAGCCAATATCAGACCGACAAAAAGATTAAAGATGCATTAGATAAATAACGTTTAATGCATTCACAGTAAAAGCCGTTTCAGTTTGAAGCGGTTTTTTTATGCCTGTTACTTAACCTTTTCCTGCCACTCAAGATCACCGATCTGAACTTTTAACCATTCAAACCCAATCCGCTTTGCTACCGCAGCAGCGCCATCAAGACTCTTAAACTCACGTTCTGATTTAGATCGTTGCAGATCTAGCGTGATGATTTCGTCCTGTTTGGTCACAAATTTTAAAGTCCATCCGCGCGCCATAGAGATAGGAATCGCTTGGCAAGAATCAAATACGCCCGCTTTAAAAAGTAACTTCACTTCCTTTTCTTGCATCTTCATTTCCTCGTTAATGAAATTTCTTTTATCTATATTGATAAGTCTATATTAAATAAGGATTTATCGCAAATAAATTACGGTGTTTTTGTTCGTGTAACTCATTGAAAATTAAAGAAAAAATAAATAATTTAAAATTGTTTTTCTGGATAGAAACTAGGCTTGTAAGTTATTGATTTATAAGGAATAAAAAATTAAGTGGAATATGAGAGTTTTTACAGAAAATCGAGATTTTACTGATCTAAATTAATACTCGAATGGTCAAAAGTTAATATTGATTGGTTGTTTTGAGTTTTATGACGAAATGATTATGTCTTTGATGTTTAACTTGTTGTTTTTAAAAGGGTAAGGCTTAAGAAGGGCAAAAAAAGGGCAGGTACGGTGACCTGCCTTATTTTTGGAGCGGACAGAGGGTTATGGCTTTCTTATTTGAGCTTCTACTAAGTCTAGAACTGCATTCATATTAGCGACGGCTTCATCGCTGGCTAAGGTTAGTGGGGCAAGTTTAAATGTATCCAGAAAATCGATCATAAAAGGTTCTGAATTCATTTTTTTGAGTTGCTCGGCGGTCCAGGCAACTGTTTTATAAGGCATGACGCTTACCTCCTGAACAGTTATCGGTGACTCAAGCTTATGAGTCTTGGCGGAGCCTTATGCATTTTTATTATTCCGGCACTACCGGAGCTCCCTTAATGCTGGGGCTCGCCATTTAAGTTATGGTTCAGTTCTTAGGCTTTTTCAAATGGAATCGTTACAAACGTAAAATTTTTCATATTCGCTAATGATCATTTCTTGAGCTAAATCAATAACCCCTAATCTCTAAAGGGTTAATCTAGTCACAAGTAAATACGAGCAATACGAAAAATTTTGTGAGGGTGTCGTAATGGTTGATGTATATAGCATGGAAGTTCTGGTTCCTAGTCTGGCAATGATTGTTGGTATGACTGTCGCAATGGTTTGGGGATGTTTCAAAGTTCGCGACCTGATTAACGAAGACCAGAAAAAAGAAAGTTAAGTTTGCTGCTGAGGTTGTTTGTCACCTTCCTCAAAGTTGTCAGCTTTTATCTTGCTAAAAAAGATCACATAGGTGGTCTTTTTTATTGCCTGAAATAAATTCAGTTTGTTTCATTTTTGTCCGACCTCTCGGTATTACACCTTCGGCTAAACCCTGTTTAATGTCTGGTTATTTTGTGTACACTCTAACTTTACGTTATATGCGCAAAATATTTATAAGAAGTTAGAGAGATAAAAAACAATAAACAAGAGAAAGGAGCTTCGGCAGTACTCAGGTTTATTTACTTGAGTTAGCTTCGTCAATTCTCTGGGGCGATCCAAATAAAACTGCTTATGACGATTGATTAAATGGATATTGTCATTGTGGTTAGAAGAAGATGGATTCTGCCTTGATAAGAATAAAAAGGAGATGGATCGTGAATGAGAATAGAGAACCTGGGTTTTATAAAGTTCGTTATGGCAAACGTTGGATCGCTGCGTTTTGGTGTGGTGAACTTTGGGGCTTGCCTGATGAAATGAAACCAGGCGAAGAAGGTTGGGAAGCGGTTCTTGACGCAGAACCTGATGAAATAGGTGAATATATACCTATGCCCATGAGCCTTCAGGCCTAATCTAGCTCTGGGAATAACAAATGATAGAAAATGCAGAAGCACGCTTATCCGTGCTTCTGCTTGAATTTGCTCGAATAAACTATTTTAGAAAAGAAACTTTCCGCCACTAGCAACAACCACTGTTGCCAAACCTAAAGTTAGATTAACCGCGACAATCTTTCTGATCTTATTTAACTGTTCACCGGCATCGGGCCAACGGTTTTCTTTTACCGCCAGACTCAATTTTTTATATGGACTGAAATACAGATGTCCGAATATTGCCATCATGGTATAACCGCTCAGTAGCATAATGTGGACATGCATACCAATGCCCTTAAACCCACCATAGATTGCAATCATGCTATGACCACTGATGATCAAAAGCAGAATTGCTGCCCATACCCAAGTAAAAAATCGAGCAAATACTTGCTGCCAGAGTGCTAACCGAGCAGGAGGTTCGAGTTGCTGAGCTGCAACTGGGCGTAAACATACATAAGCGAAAAACATACCGCCTACCCAAATAACTGCAGCTAAAAGATGGAGGGATAATGCGATATACATAGACTTCCTCACTGCGGGAATTACTTCCCTGAATTTTAAATAAGATTAACGTTTAATCGCTTTTAAAATGACAAATTTCTTATTGTTAGCGATAGTCTCACAATTTTTAAAAATCTTTTTGAGTGCTACATGATAGCCAAGATGACGATTTCCTATTACCCATAACTCACCACCTGGCCGTAAGGCTTTATGAGATTCCCGGAACATCTGCTGAGCAATAAAATCTCCGACCACATTTTGCTGGTGGAAAGGTGGATTGTTTAACACCAAATCACAACTATTCTTCTGAATGCCGGCTAGGCAATCGGTTGCTTGGAAAGTCGCGTTTCGACTGTCGCCAAAGGCCTCTCTGAAATTAGCCTCGGCAGAGGCGACCGCCATAAACGATTCATCCACAAAGTGAACAGATGCCGACGGATTCTTTTCTGCAGCAATTAAACCTACAACGCCATTGCCACAACCAAGATCGATTATATCTTCGAATGTATCGGTATCGGGCAGATGTTGAAGGAAAAAGCGGGTGCCTATATCCAAACTATCACGGGAAAATACACCTGCATGGTTGATGATCTTATGCTGCGTGTTCTCCAATATATAATCGGACGGGTAGGGCGATTCTAATTGCGGTCGATTCAGATCGATCTCTGGAAAGATCAGTCTTGCTTTCTTCTTTGCCAACGAGGTTTTTGTAGGGCCTAAATATTTTTCGAACAGCTTTAGCGTTGAGGTATGAATGGATTTAACCATTCCGCCGCCGATTACTTTGGTCTCTGATGTTAACAAAGGACGCAAGCGGATCAGTTGGTCTTCCAGCATTGCTAAGCTTTTTGGAATTTTAATCAGCACGAGGTCAAATTTTTCAGCGGGATAAGCCAAACTGTTACATAGGGTTATAGCTTTTGCATCAATATCGTTATCCGCAGCATTGTTTTGAATACCGGCATGAGCCAACCACGAATCACTGACCACTGTTGGCGCTTGGCCATTTAGTGCGATTGATAAACCGCCAAATTGATCGTTAAGAATCAAGATACGTTTTGGATTTACAAGGATCTCTTCCGGATCAATCTGATTTAACAGGTACTCATCAGCAGCGTCCCACGCACGTAGTTGTTCGTTTTTACGACGAGGATAACGAGAAAGAGAGAATTGACCGAAAGGGGTTTCGAAGATATTCATACGGGCCCAAAACTGATTCGAAAATAACAGGCCGCAGTTTATCACAAGGGATGATTTAGAATGTAGCGTTGGTAGGGCGTTTGGAATTGAAAGAAACCCAGGTAAACATACCTGGGTTTAATAACTTTAAGTGGATTTTACTTAGTGAAAGCAAGGTTGAAGCTAACAGGTACAGCGAAAGAGATAGATGGTAGTTTTGCGATCTCTTTAAGTGCAGTTACCCCAGAATCTAGTGCAAAATCCGCAGCGTTAATAGTGATTGGCTGAGCTGTGCTAACCAATACTTTGTTGTCAGCTAGCTTAACGACATTTACTTGAGCAGTAATCTCTTTTTCAACTCCGTGAAGGCTTAATTTGCCGGTGATAGTCTGCGGCTGAATGGAACCAACGGCTTGTTTCTCAATTTGCTTTACATCTACTTGAGCCGTGAAGTTGGCCTGAGCAAATTTGCCTGTTTCGAACAGCATATTTTGCATACGCTCGTCACGGATCTCGATACCTGTAGTTACAGATGCAAGGTCAAGAGTTAGCGTTGCTTTGCCTGCAGCATCGATGCCGCCGCTAAACTGTTTAAAACTATGGTTTTCTAAAATTTTAGCTTTCTTGATGGATGAGAAACTGAAGTCAGAATCTTGTTGGCTTAGCGTCCAGTCAGCTGAAGCAACAGTGCTGAAAAGAGCAAGTGATGCGATGGCTACTAATTTTTTCATGGGTAAATGTCCTTATTTTTTTGTAGTGATGGGTTTGGATTTTAAACAGTCGTTTACTTTTGTCTAGAGCGGATTTGTTAAGGAACAAAGAAATACATCTATCCCTCTGATATTCAATGATTATAGTTTTCGTTTCTTGATAACTTTTAAGGCTGGCAGAAATTAAAGTGTATATACCTTAGATATTCTTAAGATGTACGTTGGGGTAAGGGGATAATTGCTGTATTCTTGCAGTCAGTTGACGATTTAGAGTTGAAAAATGATGAAGTCAAAAAAGAAATCTAAGGCTAAAAAGAAAAATAGCCAGTTAGTTATTCGCATTAACGATGTAGAACGCGATGATTTTGTCGCGTTATGTGAAGAACTAGATACGAGTGCTGCACGTGAAGTCCGTCGTTTTATTCGTGGCTTTCTTGCTGAGCATGAACAAGCCGAAGAGGAATAATCCTTTTACCTAAGATTGTCCTCTCTTCACCAGAAAAGCGTTTAATATTTCTAATTGATTGCTTTCCGATACCTCACGCTTAATTTATCTAAGCCATTTCAGTTCTTTCCCATCAGTATTAAGATGAATACTTCCTCCCAACTTTACTAAAGGAGATTGTGATGTTTGGGTTTGAAATTACCGCTGCGGTAGTGGTTGTTCTCGCATTAATTTTTATCTTTTCTGGGGTTAAGATGGTTCCTCAGGGGTATAACTGGACAACAGAACGTTTTGGCCGTTTTACCAAAACTCTGACACCAGGTTTGAATCTGATTATTCCTTTTGTTGATCAGATTGGCGCTAAGCAAAACATGATGGAGCAAGTACTGGACGTACCGCCTCAAGAAGTGATCAGTTCTGACAACGCGCAAGTAACAACAGATGCGGTTTGTTTCTATCAGGTGTTGGATGCATCTAAAGCGAGTTACGAAGTCAACGATCTTTATCGCGCGATGCAGAATTTGGTAATGACTAATATCCGTGCGGTTTTAGGTTCGATGGAACTGGACGAGATGTTATCTAACCGAGATAACATCAATAGCCAATTGTTAAGCAAAGTTGATGAAGCGACTGACCCATGGGGCGTTAAAGTTACCCGTGTGGAAATTCGCGATATCTCACCTCCGGCTGATCTTGTTGAAGCGATGGCAAACCAGATGAAAGCTGAGCGTGAAAAGCGTGCTGCGATTTTAACGGCTGAAGGTGAAAGAGAAGCTGCGATTAAAGTTGCCGAAGGTGAAAAACAAGCCGCCATTTTGACTGCAGAAGGTGAGAAAGAGGCTGCGTTTAGAGAAGCGGAAGCACGAGAGCGTTTGGCAATGGCTGAAGCGCGTGCAACCAAAGTGGTTTCGGAAGCAATATCACAAGGTAATCCACAAGCTCTGAACTATTTTGTCGCTCAAAAATATACTGAAGCTCTGCAAAATATTGGTGCAGGCGAAAATGCTAAAGTCGTGATGATGCCTCTAGAAGCAAGCAGTGTTATTGGCTCCGTTGCTGGTATCAGCGAGCTGTTAAAAGAAACTAAGATAGGTTCTTAAATGTTAGAACTACTCGAATCAATTACTTACTGGCATTGGATTATTCTGGCGTTGGTGCTTTTAGGCGGTGAAGCCTTAGGCGCTGCCGGATTTATGATCGGTGTGTCTATATCTGCTTTTGCCGTTGCTGCTTTAATGGCGATTGGTGTGCTAAATGATTGGCAGCATCAATTCCTATTGTTTGCGCTCTTTTCCGTTATTGCTTCGGTTATTTTCTGGAAGTTCTTCCGTTGCCAAAACAATGATGATGAAGCAGGGATCATCAATGATCGAGCGGCTCAATTGATTGGACGAAAACTGACATTGGCAGATGACGTTGAAAATGGCTTAGGCCGCATTCAGGTCGGAGATACTTTTTGGAAGGTTGCTGCTGAAGATGATTTGGAAGCGGGAACTAAAGTAGAAGTTTATGCCAGCGAAGGCATGACGTTACTGATCCGTAAACTGTAATTGATATCTAGCGGGACCGGTTAAACTGGTCCCGTTTTATTATGACTGCTCTGAAATATATTAATCACTACCCCGAGTCTCTAAAGCAACAAGCACTCACTATGTTGCAAGAGGAAACGTTGGGGCCTCTTCTACAGAAAAAATATCCAGATTCTCATTCGATTCAAAGCAATAAAGCGCTTTATGAATATACGATGGATCTGAAAAATCGCTATATGCGAAAATCGGCACCTGTCAGTAAAGTTCAATACAGTGATAAAGTTGCAGCAGTGAATGCATTAGGTACGCATAGTCGTGTATCTCGCATTCAGGGAAATAAACTGAAATCGAAAAAAGAGATCCTGATTGATACGCGATTCAAACAATTGCCTGAAGCTTTTTTAAGGATGATTGTTGTTCATGAATTAGCTCACCTGAAAGAACTGGATCATAACAAAGCGTACTATCAGCTATGTCAGCATATGGAAGCTGATTATCACCAACTAGAGTTAGACCTGAGGCTATATCTTACTTGGCAGGGGTATTCGGGGTGATGCTTTATGGTGTGCCGCTGGCTAGATATTTGAGTCTAGTAGTATGTTTGTAAAGTTAAAGGTCGGATTCAGATAAGGATTATTGATTTTTCTCTGAATGATTTGTGGCGTATAAAACTTGAATTACATCTCCCATCTCCCCGGCATTTAGCTATCAATAACCTTTCAATTAATAGACCTTCTAAACTTCGTTTTGGGTAGCTTTTTATACTTTGGCACTGAAATTATTTTAGATCATAAAATTCAGATGCTTTCCGCTTTCACTCTCGGTAATATTGCGCCTTCAAACGGGGTGGGGCGTTATTGTGGACGAAAAATTATGGATTTATTTTGCGAGTGGAGTAGCTGTTTTTATGCTGCTTTTGGTCGTGATTATTCGTGCCAAAAAATCTAAAGCGCCAGATACCTCTCTTTCACATACAGAGCGTATGTTTACATCGGTTTTAGAAAAAGCTGTCGGTGGACAATACCAAGTGCACTGTAAAGTGCCGATGCCTGAAGTGTTAGAAGCATTGCCTGAAAAATCGGATAGGGCAAAACGAAAAGCATTGAAAAAGATTCGCCATCGTCAGTTTGATTACATTGTTTCAGATCCCTCGAACAACCGTGTAGTGTGCGCTGTCGAGTTGGATGACCATGCTTACGATAAGAAGCAGTTTAAGAAACAAGATCTTTTCCTAGAAGAGATCTGTCATGATGTTAATCTCCCTCTTCTTCGAGTTGCGCCCCAGAATGGTTATAACCTAGTTGAAATCATTGAACGGTTTGAAAGAACCATTGCGCCTGTTGACTATGCTAAAAATCAACAAGGTCGATTAAATCTTCGTATGGTTGATGCACTAAATACTCTCTGATCTGCAGATGGTGTGTTCCATAATCGCTGCCTAGTTTATAAATCCCTCTCATTTTCTCTTAGTTTTCTTGAATTTTGCTAACTGGCAGTCTCTCCATAGCTTACTAAACTTAAAAGAAGCGTCGGGACTTATAGTGTTTGTACTTTAAGCAAAAGAAGCTTGCTCCTGAGTAGTCAGTTTGGTGGCACGGATTTTTAGCCAACTGTAGTTGCACTGCCTGATATCTGTTTATCACTTGATAATGACAAGGTGGGGTGGTTATGAAAACGCCATTAAAACTTCTCTGTGTGGCTATAGGTTGCTCTTTAGCGGCCAGTTTTGCTGTAGCAGGGATTGAGTTTCGACCGGGAGAGGTCGTTGTGAAAGGTGAGGTTTCTGCATCTGAAGGGTACGAAGTTCTTAAGTACCTTCCCAATGCAGATTTAACCATCCTTAAAGTGTCCCCCGGCAAAGAATTAACACAAACCTTAGCGTTAAGAAGCAAAGGGCGCAAAGCCAGTCGAAACTATATTGCTCGAAAGTTCGCGCCTAATGACCCTTTCTACGGTTATCAATGGCATTTTGGCGCTGTTCAGGCTGAACAAGCGTGGGCACATTATGATGGTGCTGGTGTGAATGTTGCCGTATTAGATACAGGTTTACAGTCAGGTGGTCCTGACGGAATAGACTGTGTTTTACCAGGGTACAATGCAATTGATGGCAGTGCCAATGTAGCAGATGGCGATGGGCACGGTACTCATGTTAGCGGTACAGTAGCTCAAAGCACTGATAATGGTGTTGGTGTAGCAGGGCTAGCTCATGGCGCTTGTATTCTTCCGGTAAAAGTCTTGGACGATAGTGGCTCCGGTACGGATGCTGATATTGCAGAAGGTATCGCTTGGGCTATTAATAACGGTGCTCAAGTTATTAATATGAGTCTTGGCTATCCTGCAGGGTATGCACTGGAGCAATTTGTTAATTATCCATCCTATTCAACCCTGACTAATTCCGATACCAGTGTGACGATAGTAGTGGCATCTGGCAATGATAGTTCTACAGACGGGATAAGTTACCCAGCTAGTCATCCAGAAACCTTAGCTGTTGGGGCGACGGATGTTGATGGTATTGCTCCCTACTCAAATCAAGGCCCAAAATTAGACATAGTCGCTCCGGGTGGTAATACATCTCAAAACCTCCACATTCCAAATGACAGTTATGGTGATGGAGTTGTACAAGAAACTTACATTTGGTCTCAAGGGCAAAGTAGTTGGGGGTATTATCTTTTTCAGGGTACCTCCATGGCAGCCCCTCACGCAGCTGCAGCTGCAGCTATCCTTTTATCAAAAGATGGGAGTTTGAATCGCTATCAGGTTCAGGCTGCGCTTGAAGCAAGTGCTGCGGATTTAGGTGACTCAGGTTGGGATAGTGTTTTTGGCCACGGCCTTATTCAAGTGTATGACGCATTAGGAGCTATTGAGGCTGGAGATAATGAACCGATTGATGATGAGCCGACAGAAACAAAACCTGGTTCCCCTGAAAACTTCTCTGCAAGCTTCGATGCTAATGCAGGTGTTGTTGAACTAACATGGAGTGCTCCATCGCAAGGTACTGTAACCAGTTATGCGATTGAGCGTAGTAAACAGAATAAGCGAGGTAAACTCGGTGGTTTCAGTACAGTAGCAACTCCTATTGGAACTGAAACGTCATACTCAGATGAAGGCTTGGATAGTGGCACTTATGTATATCGAATCCTAGCTAGAAACAGCGCTGGAGCATCTGCATGGGTGTTGAGTAATTCCGTTGAAGTGACTACTTCAGGCGGTGGATCTGGAGGATCTGATGGCGAGTGTAAAGGCGGTTGGAGAAAATGTGGTGGTTGATTCCTCCGTGATAAAAAAGCCTGCATTAGCAGGCTTTTTTATGGGAGTATCAATTGCTACAGCCACCAGGTAGTTGATCGCAGACATCATCATAAGGGTAGAATCGTACTTGGATATTATATGAACCGTTATTGTCTATTCCCCAGACATATTCTACGAAATCAGCAATATTAAATACCCATTCGTTCTCCCAGCTTTTGCAAGTGCCAACAGTAGGGGCATCGACTACGAGTTTGTTAGGGTCGCTCCACTGTTCAAAGTAACCGATCGCGGGAACGGCTCCGCTGGCTATATCTGCTTCTATCATCGCCGTACATGCATCGAATTGATCAGAGGTTGTGAGAAGGCCATAGATATTATTAGCTTTGTCATAGCAATAGGCGTTAACTGCACAGCCTTGAATTGTAGTTGTCCCAGATAACATGACAGTTGAGAAGATATTAGCTGTAACGTCGGCCCAATCATCTTCACCATTTTCACCTACATCCACAGTAGTTATGCCGTCGCCGTTGTCATCTGGGTCGTCCCAGAACCAATCCTCTATAGGAAGCCAGTAGTCGGTTGAGCCATCGTTATCAGAATCAACGGGGGTCCCTTCTTCATCAGCTCCTATAATAAAATCGTCATCTGCTGGTGTGATTTGCCCGCAAAAATATCTTTGGTCACCGGGTGAGATGTAACAGACTGAACCCGTAAAAGTGAAAGCACTACTGATATCTTGGGCTGGTTTTACGCCTTTACCTCCGGGGCCTTTAGTTTTAGTACCGTCTTTTTCACGTTCTAGATTAAAGTTATTCCATTCACCGTCTTTTGTGACGAAGCCTAAAGCTAGTAGGTCATTGCCTTGGTCATCGCTGACAAAACCAAAATTGTTGGTAAACATGGTTCCGGTTACGCATTCACCAGCTTCATTAACATTATTACAAGGTTTGCCTGTAACACGGGCAAATACTGCATAGCCATGGTCGTAGGGAGGTAGGGTAACAATTGCTCCATCGGCTCCATCGTTATCTGGAAACGATTCGGTACACCAATCTGTGACTTTTAAGTCAGGAATTCCGTCGCCATCTAAATCAGAAGTTGGTGCTGACTTGTTTTTGCCTCCTTTAGTGTTACCAGATTGAATCGCAACACTCGTATCTGCATCGGTATTAGCGTCGTATCGAGGAATAAAAACTACATTTTGGGATGGATCTTCATGGCAATAAAATTGCGTATTCGAATCATCTGTTACTAGAATGCAGTCTTCAATATTGGGATCACATGGGATGAAACCTAAATCATCTGTTTGGCAACGATAGTCTGCCTCACTAGGACAATTGAATACACCGGGTGCCTGAGTTTTTTTACCCAGTAGATTTAAATTGAAATGAAAGCCTGCGGGGAAGCCATTACCTTTTAAGTTTTTTTCCAGAATGTGCGTCTGTAGATAGACCTAGTAACAAAATGGAAACTAAACAGCAAAGGATAAGCGCTCCGAGGGATTTTACTTGAGTGGGATACATAAACTATGCCCCCGAATAAAGTATGTAACTCCACCTTACCAAATTTATGCTATATCCATCTAACTACGTTTAACTGTAGCCTCGAATAAAAGCAGTGAATTGGATTTTTTTGCACCCAAAACTTAATTCTGAATATTTATATTCAGGATGGTTAATGTAACGGGGTGTATCTTAATAATGGCTCAGATCATAAAGCTCTTCAGGTGCGCAGCTAATTTCACCGTGCTGCTTATTTTTCATTAAGTTTTGGAATTGTTTCCGTTTCAGGTGAATTAAGTTTTGATGATCGCCGGCTTCAATGTAGATATCCTCAGCTTCAGCCAATTGGTCATCCCAAATCACATCGAGACCATAAGCTTGCCCTATAGCTGGGATAGCACCTTCTTCACAATCACCAAATATACGCTTTATTTCAGCTTCTTTTGCTAATCTGGCTGGAGAGCCGGTAATTGCAGCCAATTGGGGTAGCATAACTTTGTTCATCGCAGGAACGGCAGCAAGGGTGAACCTGTTTTTCTGATGAATGACAACCGCTTTGGCCATCTGTGTTACCGGTATTGAAGCCCTATGCGCACTATCGAGAGAAGTAAAAGAGTAGTCGTGTTTGATTGTGTCATAACTGCAGCCCTGATTTTCTAAAAAACTACAGAGTGTGG
This sequence comes from Neptuniibacter sp. QD29_5, assembly GCF_047778125.1. Taxonomy (GTDB): domain Bacteria; phylum Pseudomonadota; class Gammaproteobacteria; order Pseudomonadales; family Balneatricaceae; genus Neptuniibacter. The sequence goes on along the minus strand of NZ_CP180556.1, from coordinate 2,802,728 downwards.
CTGATACGGACATGCTTATTCCTCCCATAAGAGACTTCGTTGTATAAGTTTAGTTGCCGATTATGGGAACGCTATAGGAAATTGCATTTTTGAATGGGCTGAAATAAACTCCATTCGTAAATGTAATTGATTACTATTTAATCGAGTAGTAACTATGGCTAACGGTATTGCTTCAACGGCGAAGATCTTAATTATTGAAGATGATCGCACGTTGAATAATCAGATCACCTCGCTCCTGGAAGAGCAGGGGTACGAAACTGATCAGCGTTTCGAAGGACGTCAGGGATTGGTTTCCGCATTAAGTAAAACCTATGACCTCATCTTGTTGGATGTACTTTTGCCAGGATTAGATGGCTTTTCACTTTTAAGTAAATTGAGACAAAAGCGCGAAACTCCGGTGATGATGCTGACTGCATGTGGTGCAGAGGAAGAGCGAATTACGGGATACAGTAATGGTGCGGATGACTACTTAGCAAAACCTTTCAATATCACTGAACTCTTACTACGTATCGAAGCCATTTTACGTCGTACGCGATACTTGGTAGAAAGCCAGATCGAACAAGATACTATTCAAACCCCTTTCTTCCACTTAGACCGAAAGCAGAATCGAGTCTATCAGAAGGATTTTGAGGTAATCCTCACACCAATCGAATTTAAAGTGCTATGGGCATTGGTGAAACAAAGTGGTGAAGTTCATAGTAAACCACATCTTTACCAGTCTGTTCTTAACAAAGAATACAGTCGCTACGACCGCAGTTTAGATATGCACGTGAGTCGAATAAGGCGCAAGCTTTCTCAGCAAAGTATTGATGTTTCAGCTTTGGAAACGGTACATGGTGAAGGGTACTGCTTTAAATGAAACGGCGTTTGTTTTGGAAACTTTTCGCTATTCTAGTAGCAGGTACCGTTGCTTTATACGGAGTGATCGATTGGCTTGCAAATCATACCGAGCAACGTATGAGCCTAATCGCTGAAAAACACCAGCTAGAGATGAAGTCTTGGGCAGCTGAAGCCGAGGAAATCTATAAAACAGGTGAAATGCAGTTGCTTGATCAATGGATCGAGGATCTGGAAAAGCGTGAGGATACCTGGGTTGCAATTGCTGGATCGGATTTAACCTTGCTGGCCGGTAACTACATGGATGATTATTACACCGGTAGTTTACGGCTTGGTCGAAATGTTGAATATATGATTCATCTTTACTATGCCTATAACCCCATTATGGAACTGCCTTTTGTTGACGGTCATACCCATTTTTTGATCCGTTTGCCGCAACGTATGAGGCCGGGTGGATTTTTAAAACCAGCACAATTGTTGTTACAGATCGCACTGCCTTTTGTGGTTTTAGCGCTGGTGTGCTTGATGCTTTACCGACACTTAGTAACACCTATTCAGAAATTGGAAAAAGCGACTAGGCAGTTCAATGAAGGGAATTATGATGCTCGTGTGAGTCAATCACTGGGAGCACGTAATGATGAGTTAGCTTCATTAGCCCGAACTTTCGATATCATGGCGGAACATACGGGCGGATTGATCGTTACTCAAAGACAGCTAATTGCTGACCTTTCCCATGAGCTACGTACACCCATTACACGTATAGAAATGGCGCTTAGCAGTATCAGTGAAAAGAACTGCCCCGAAAATATCGAGCGTATTCAGCGTGAAGTCGCGCAAATGCGTGAAATGACCGAAGATGCTTTGACGCTTGCGTGGATGGATACCGAGAAGCCTCAGATCAAAGGTGAATATCTTGATCTGGTGGACCTGCTAGATAGCATTATCGATGACGCCCGTTTCGAATATCCCGATCGTAAGCTCGTTAGTAGTATGCCTGAGAGCGCGCCACTTGATTCCTCTAGTCACCGAATTCTTGGGCAGTCGATAGAGAATGTTATTCGCAATGCTCTACGGTATACACCTCAGGGTGGAGAGGTCAGTATTCAACTAAGTATTCAGGATGATGAGTACTTACTTACAGTCTGTGATCAAGGACCGGGTGTTCCTAAGGAATCGCTCGAAAAAATCTTTCAGCCATTCTATCGAGTTGAAAAATCACGAGGTAGCGATTCGGGTGGATTTGGGCTTGGATTGGCATTAGCTAAAAGGCAGGTAGAAGCGGTGTCAGGCTCAATCAAAGCGTCAAATTTGGCCTGCGGTGGTTTACAGGTAAGAATAATATTACCGGTATAAGAGGGAGTTGGATAAGATAAATTCAACTCGCTGTGTTTCTTCTTTAGCTGATCATTGTGGAGGGAATCTTAGTTTTCTCTGAACTCCGGATTCCTCCATATAGAACCTGATTTTTTCCCTCTCTGCACCTATAGATAACCTAGGCCTCCAATTGTTAAGCCCTTTATCTAGTGGCTAAAAAACTCGCTTTGATTGAGATATTTTCCCCTAACAAAATCATCAGTAAGTAACAAATGTAAACGTTGTGACAATTATTTTACAGTTATTGATAATGGCTCGTAATTGTAAATGGTTATTATTTGTTGTGTTTGTGACGCGCAAAATTTTGGCTATGTTCACTCTCAGCTTTAGTTTGATAAGTTTAATGTAGGTAGGAATTACATGATTTCACAGAAAAACAAAAGACGAGCTTCATTGTCTTTACTGGTTGGTTATGCGGTATCCAGCCAAATTGCTGCTGCTCAAGAAGATACAGAGAAAAGCTATGAGCGCTTGGACAAAATTAAAGTAGAGGGTGTGGCTTCGGACGTTGGTGAAACTCGTATTGGCCTGGAAGAACTGCAGCGTCTAAATCCGAATGACCTTCAAGATGTGTTTAGAAATACACCAAGTGTGGAAGTGGGGAGCTCTATTGCTGCGTCACAAAAGGTATATGTCAACGGTGTAGAAGAGACAAACTTAGCTGTGACCATTGATGGTGCCCGTCAAAATAACAAATTATTTCACCATTCAGCTACGAACATCATCGATCCTGAACTGTTAAAAGCTGTGAGTGTCGATGCCGGTGTTGCACCTGCTGATGCTGGTCCTGGAGCGTTGGGTGGCTCACTGGTCTATGAAACCAAAGATGTTTCCGACTTATTGGAAGATGGTGACAATTTCGGTGGTTCTGTTGGCCTTGAGTACAACACTAACGGTGAAACATTCGATAGAAATGTCGCGTTATATGGCCGCTCGGGTGGATTTGAAATACTCGGTTACGTAAAGAGCGCATCTGGTGACGATTTCGAGGATGGAAATGGTGATGATGTTATTGGCTCAGAAACAGCGATGAAATCAGGCTTATTGAAAGTCGGTTATCTGCATGAAAGTGGTTACCGTACAAAGCTATCCTACGAAAAAGTAGAAGATGATGGACATCGTCCAGAAAGAGCTAACTTTAATCGAGGCTTCTTGTCGGAGAACAACGAACTAAAGCGCGAAACGCTTGTGTTTGCTATTAAAAACGAAGCACCTAAAGGTTTGATTAACCCTTATGTAAAAATTGCTCACTCAGAAACTGAATTGGTCTGGGTTAATAGCAGCTACCCGACTTCAGGTGAGTATGAAAGTATAAATGGCGTTTTGGCTAATGAATTTGTACTGGAAGACGGTACTGTAGATGCCGGTATTGATTTTTACGACGATACAACTAAGGGTATTTTCCCGACTTTTAATGAATTTCCAGTAGAAAAAGCAAAGAACATTGGTGTATTTGCGCAAGCTCGACTATCGCTCAGTGAGCGGGCTCGAATCTCCTTCGGTGCTCGTTACGATGATCATGAACTTGAAGGTGTTGATGGCTCTAAACATGATAATAGTGGGTTATCCAGTAATATTACTGGTGAATATGATCTGACTGAGTTTGTAACTGCGAGTGCTGGATACTCACATGTATTTGGTGGCGTGCAATTAACAGAACCGTATATAGCAAATGCGGCTTGGGATTATTCAGCAGGTCTAAAGGAGTCCAAAGCCGATAACGGATTTCTTGGTATGAATTTTAATGCTGAAGGTTTAAGTCCATCACTTGCCGGCTTAACTATAGGCGCGAAAATCTTTAAAACGGATATCAGTGATATCCGAGATGAAGAATATGGCGGTGGTCCAGATATTTACAGTGATGTTGAGTCTGATGGATTCGAAATTAATACTCGATATGAATGGCAGTCTGGCTTTGTTCGACTGAGTTATATTGATGTTGATACTGAAATTAATGGCATTGAAGGCTCAACAAGCGCTTATTATATTGGTACTCCACTTGGCAAATCGTTAAAAGCTGATTTTGTCCAGTCAATTGATAGTACCAATATCAACTTTGGTGCAGACGTACATCACTACTTCTCGATGGATGGGCATGATGGCACATCTCCTGTCGATGGGGCTTTTCCTAGCTATACAGTAGCTAATTCATTTGTTGCTTACACTCCGCAAGCATTGAACAACCTGACGTTACGTCTATCAGTGAATAATATTTTCGATGAAACTTATGCTGATCGTTCAACCTATGGACATGAGTTCGGATCAGATACTACTTTGAATGAGCCTGGTCGCTCGGTTGTGTTAGGTGCCAAGTTTAAATTCTGATGATCATATATCAGTGCGGGCTTAATCTTGTAGGAGGCCTGTCGAGAACTGTTTTACGCTTCTAGGACTGACGTCCATCCCTTCTAAGGAAACGTAATCAGACCCCGCCAGCTGAGCTGGTGGGGTTTTTTTAATTACTTTCCTAAAGCTAACCATAAACCAACTAAAACCATTAGGCTTCCGGCGATGCGATTCATAAGGCGAACGTTGTTGCGTTCCATTAAAAGGTGCTTGAGTAGTTTACCGCCGCTGGCGTAGATAAGCAGGCAGATGAATTCAAGTAAAAGAATCAAAGCAACTAGTATGGCTAATTGCGGCGCCATAGGTAGATCTGCATCAATAAAGGGAGGTAAGAGGGTGACAAAAAATGCCCAGCCCTTTGGATTTGCAACGGCAGTAAGAAAGCCATTTGTTGCTAGCTGTAATCCTGAAACTTCTTGTTTTTGCTCACCAGGCTCGGTAATGACTAGCTTGCCTCTAGAGCAAAACATCTCATAACCTAGCCAACAAAGGTAAGCACCACCGCCCCACTTTAGAATAGTGAACACTTCTGGGTAGTTCAGCATTATTGCCGCGACCCCTAAAGCTGCAGACGCGGCAACCAAACCAACACCAATTAACTCTCCCCACATCATATGTAAGCTACGTTTGACGCCAATAGAGATACCTAGACTCAATGCCAAGGTCATACACATTCCGGGTGTAATGGAGACAAAAAAGAAGGTCGGAATAAACAGGGATAAAAGAGTGAGTGACATCAGAAAAACACTACCTTTTGTTATGGACAAATTTAATATAGCGAGGAGTTTATGCTGTGCAAAATCAATTAGTAAGAAAAATAATTTTTATGGTGTAAAAAACAACCAGTTTTTTACACCCCCGTAACAATGGGCTTTGAGAGGGATACGCAGAATTAACTCACAGATTTATCCACAGCTTGCGTGGATGGATTTTTTTACTGCTAGGTCTTGACTGGCTAATTTTTATACAGGCTTTTTGAGCAAGAAAAAATTTTACAAAAATGTTGATATTACTGAGCGGTTTGATCTTTATTCTACAAGGTTGAAATATGATCAATTCTCTATAGGCTAGTAATCATGGGATTTATGAAGGATGTCCATAATTAGTTAACAAGCTTATCCACAGTTTGTGGGGAGAAGGTTGAAATGGATTATTTCTACAATAATAGGCTTGTTATTGAAGGTTTGTTCACAAGCGTATTGGGCGTATTATGTAAGTCCCTACTCTCTTTTTTCCCTTTGTCGCTCAAGGTTATCCAAAGGCTAGAAAAGCTAGAAATGGGTTGTTCTTTTCTAGAAAGATACGAGTTTTACTTGAGGCTTATCTGTATAGAAAGGCGGTGCTTATCAAGGGCGTTAAAAAGTGTTACTTTTGCGCGCCCTTTTTCTGAAGAAGTAAGATCGAAAGCATGATTGCTGGTTTTGATTACGGTAGTTCAAATTGCGCCATGGGCGTTCTGCAAACGGATAAGAGTGTGCAGTTATTGTCACTTTATCAGAAACAGAAATATGTACCTTCTACTCTATATGCACTCTCTCGCGAATTAATCTGTGAGGGTGTTGCGCGTCAAATTAGTAATCCTAAAATTCGCGATACTTACCTTAAAGAACGCAGCCTCCAATTGAGACAGGCTTCAGCGTCTCGTTTATCTCTTGGAGTGTTATCTGAAGAGCAGACTCTCTTTATTGGCGAGGAAGCGATAGAGCAATATATCGATCTGCCAGAAGAGGGCTATTTTGTTAAATCTCCAAAATCCTTTTTAGGCGCGAGTGGCTTACAAACACAGCATTTGGCATTTTTTGAAGATGTCGTCACAGCCATGATGTTCCAGATAAAGCAGGCGGCTGAAAAATCACTGGGTGATTCCATTACCCAAACCGTTATAGGGCGTCCGGTTAACTTCCAAGGCAGTGGTGGCGAAGAGGCTAATCAGCAAGCTTGTCGTATATTGAAATGTGCTGCAGCAAGGGCTGGTTTTGTCGACGTTGAGCTTCTGTATGAGCCTTTAGCAGCCGGAATTGATTTTGAAGCGGGGTTAGAGGAAGACAAAGTCGTTTTAGTTGTCGATGTCGGTGGTGGTACCAGTGACTGTTCTATTGTCAAAATGGGCCCTAGCTATCGCGATAAGCCAGAACGTTCAGCTGACTTCCTTGGCCATAGCGGTGCTAGGGTAGGGGGAAATGACCTTGATATTCATCTAGCTTACTACGGGTTAACACCAGTCCTAGGTATGGGAGGGAAATTGAAAAATGGGCTACCTATTCCCTCTCAGTCATACTGGAATGCCGTATCTGTAAATGACATACCCTCGCAGGTCGAATTCAATAGCTTAGCTTCGATCGAAATGATGGAGCAAATGCAGCGTGATGCAGCGGAGCCTGAAAAAGTAGCACGTTTAATTCAGCTGCAAGAGCAGAAACAAAGCTATCAATTAGTACGCAGTGCCGAGCTAGCGAAGATCTCTTTGTCTGATCAGGAACAAGTTATTTCGGACCTAAGCTATCTTGATAAGGAATTGTCGCAGCCAATCAGTCGTGAGGTGTATGAGTCGGCAATAGAACGCCCGGTAGCGAAGATCGTGGATCTGATGAGTGAAGTAATAAAACAAGCGGGCTGCACACCTGAGCTGGTATATGTTACTGGTGGTACGACAAAATCGCCTGCTGTCCGACAGGCAATTGCATCTTTATTGGGTGATATAGACGTTGTCGACGGCGACCACTTTGGTAGCGTGACTGCTGGGCTAACGCGCTGGGCTGAAAAGCTCTACCGCTAAACCCATGCGATAAAGCATAATGGGTGTGGTTTATTCTGTGGTGTGTGCAATACCCAGTAATAATCCGCCTTCTTGCCAGAGAGTAACGGCCGTTCCTTGGTTGTTAATAATATTTTGAGTATCAACCTGTTCTAGGGTTAGGCCCTCTGGATATTCTGCTTGGTAGAAAGTGTAGGTCTGATTGTTCTCAATGTTTCGCACCTTCAATTGAGCGGCAAGTTCACCATTAATTGAGCAGTAGCTACCACCAATCAACTGCCACATATCCTTACCAAGTTTACTGGATGCTATCAGGTTGAAACTTAACCGCGTTAGCTGTTGCCCAAGCTCATCAATGGACGATGTGTATACGGATATTTCACTCGGTTGCTCGTGATGTCCCGCAATTTCATTAATGATGCTAGGGGCTGAGATAGGCATCGGCATCAAGCTGACAACCATAATTATGCTGGCTAAAGCCAATGTCGAAACCATTAATTGTGGCCGTTTAAACCAAGTTTTACATTGATCTAGCCAGCTGATGTTATTTATCGGTGCTTCAATATTGATATCCGATGGGTTGCTAAGTTCTTCTTGTATAGAGATTAGCTGAGCTAACTTATCTTCACTCAATGATTGATCTTGGTAGTGCGCTTTGAGAGCTGATTTTAAGTTTTTAGGCGCGGTTGATTTCATTGCATCACCTCCTTTAGATCCCATCGCTCTTCGGTTAACTCGTGTTGGACTCGCTTTTTTAATCGGTGCATTTTGGACAGCAAGGTACCTCGCGGCACTCCCTGTATCTCAGCTATTTCTGTCATGCTGTACTCTTCTATTGCCCATAGATAGAGTAATTCGCTTTCTTCTGCGCTTAGTAGCTTTAATAGCTGTTCAACATCACGTTGTTGGATAAATAAGTTTTCCAAAGAGTCTGATGATGCTTGGTTTATCTTTTCTACTGCATCAGGTAGATCGGTTAAAGAAAGTAGTTTGTTATCCCCGCGGCATTGATCAATAAACGCGTTACGAATGCTGCGTTTTATATAGGCTTCAGGTTCCTTTATTTGTGCAGAGTTATTGCGTAGAAATTTTTCTACGCACTGCTGGAGTAGGTCGTATGCCTGATCCTCGTTTCGAGTGAGGGATAAAGCATAGCGATAAAGTTGGTTGAGCCTATTTTTGTCTAGCATTTATAAGTTGTACCGTGGCTGCCCAAACATAAAATATGGGCAGCCTATCCAGATAATTATTGGCTAAGCCATTTGGAACACTAATTATCTGAAGAGTTTCATTCGGTAACGGTTTTTTTAACCTCCTAGTGAATTTTCAACGGATTTTTAAAGCGCATGATTAGATCGTTAAACGCAAAACGTTCACCTCCGCCGAAACGGATCAAAACAACACCGGCAGCAAGGAAAGCAAATTCACGTTTAAAGCTATTTAGGTTAGCGATTAGATTTTTATCAAAATTAAGCTTGTAGCCCATATACCAGAGCATAATAGCTACGGTTGCAGCGCCTGCTGTTCTAACCAATAACGGTGGTGCAAATAGAATAATAAGGCCTGCAAGTAACAGTAGAGGTTGCCACGTAGCAAAGGTAGGGACTTTTGCGAAAGCGCCAAAGCTGCCGCTGACTAAAAACATGATACCTATAGAGAGGCGCAGCAGTAAGCCTAGAGCTTCCCAGCTCATGCTGTAATCATGCTGATTATGTAAAAGATCGAGGCTATAACGGCCTGGACCTAGATTAAAAAGCACAAACATCATGCCGGAAAGCGCGATATCTCTGATCTGTACAAACATGGCCGGGGAGGTATAGGTTTTTACCGCAATCTCAGTGTCAGGCACCGTCATGACGGGTAATGAGAATACAAAGCTCCAAAGCAGGAAGGCATAAATAAGTGCCAGAGGTCTCACTAAAAAGCCAACGACTAAGGCGATACCAGAGATAAGCTCAAAAGCTGAAAGTGAGGTAAGAAAGAGAGATGGAGTTAATAGCTCGCCCAAGAAACCCGTAAACAGATATTGTTGAAAAAGCTCATTAATATAGCCTGTTGATCCCATGTAATTAGCAACGATGGCATCATGTTTAGTGCTGGAAAGTAACTGGCTGAGTTTAGATACGCCGCCAATAATAAAAAGAATACCGAGACCTAAGCGTAAATATAGAGCAGCTTCATCGTAGTCTTTTTGTCGATTGTGAGTAAGGGTATTGTTCATCTATATAAGCCTTGCAGATAAAAAAAATGCCCCGTTGAGCATTTCCAAGCTAAGCAACAAAACTGGGGTGCAATTATGTTATTTGCTTTGAAGTGACAGGTGCTCTTGGGGCGTTAAGGTGTAGCTGCCTTTAAAGACGCATCAGTAGGTATTTTGATTGCACGACTTTGAAAATTAATTATGAAAAAGATGAAAAAAAGGGAGGCTTTTCTGAATTAAAGTGTTGATTTAATGGACGATAACTGAAAGCTTAACTCACAAGGTTAAAAAACAAACAAACCGCTCTAAACCAGAATTTATAGGCTTTGTAGCGGTTGTCCAAAATTAATATACACGCTTATCCACAGAAAACTGGGGTAAGTTTTATTTTAGTAGATTATGTTATTCAACTGCGAATGGAGAGATTAATTTAAGAGCATTCCCTTCAAAATCTTCTTCGCGTAGCTGTTGTAGGGCTTGATCAAACTCTTGTTTTCGCAGCGCCCATCGTGAATTTGAAGAGAGTCCGACAAATAGATCGACCTTGTTCCCTGGTTTAAAAACTGCTTTATCTATTTGAGGCGTTAACCCGCGCGACGCAAGTTCATAATCTGCTTGGCAGTCGGTGCCGATAAAACTATCAATTCTTCCCTCTAGCAATAGGTTCGGCAATACAGCTTCTTGGGTCACACTTTTTTTATAGATATCCGTATCCTGATCGAATTCGGTGTAATAAGCAGAGCCACCAACCATGCCAATGGTCATTGCATGCATATCTCTATGTTTGCTGATGCGGCGAGACTTACCATGAGGTAGATACAGCTGTGTGCTGCAGCTGTAGTAATGAGGATAAGCGTAAGTGATATATTCAGCTCTTTCCTCACGCCATGCTAAGCCACTCATTGCATCGATCTGACCATTTTTCATCATCCGCAAGCAACGTTTCCATGGGCAGCGTAAGTAATGGACTTTAAAACCTATTCGCTCAGACAGCTTTTTCCATAACTCGTGGTCAATACCAGTTACGGTTTCAGGCGTCACGAAGCGGAAGGGGGGCCAAGAATCAGCGCCAACAACTAATGTCTCGACCTCAGCTTTGGCGCTATGAAAGCAAAATAGAGTTGTCAGCATGAGTGCGTAGATGAAAGGGCGTCGTAACAACGGAATACCTCAATTAAGGCAGCAGTAAAATACGTTTATCTCTTCACTATAGTCAAAGATGTATTGGATAGAGACGAATGACCGTGTGTTGAGAGGTAGACGTGTCCCACAGAACTTACTGATAGTTAAATAACTATAGAGATCTGAGCATAACAACGCTTTTTACGGATTTAAACTGACTAGGTTTGTAGGGATATAAACACTAGTTAGTGTAGAGCTGAGTTTCTCTTGATACCTTAGGAGCAGGGTTTCGTAGGTCCAGATTCTAATTCCTGTCTTGCTTGCGCTATTACACTAATGCCAGCGCTGGTGGCCAATAGGCCCATGATGCTCGCTACTAAAAGATCTGGCCATGCTTGCCCACTACCTAATACACCTGCAGCAGCGATCATCACTGCAACATTGCCAATGGCATCATTTCGACTGCAAAGCCATACAGAACGCATATCTGCATCGCCACTACGGAAGGTATAAAGCATGATGGCTACAGTTACATTCGCCACTAATGCTAGCAAGCCAATAATGCCCATAGTGACTGGTTCTGGAGTTTGGCCATTAAACGCATCCCATAGCACTTTTAGCAAAACAGCTATGCCAAACAGTAGCATAGTTGCCCCTTTGATCAGTGCGGCTCGGGATCGCCATAACATACCCATGGAAAGAACAGACAGTGAGATGACATAGTTTGCGGAATCGCCTAAAAAGTCGATCGCGTCAGCGAGTAGAGATGCTGAAGATGCATTCAAGCCAGCGATGATCTCGATAATAAACATACTGGCATTGATCAACAGGGCGATCCATAGGGCTTTTCGAAAGCGCCCATCTTCTAATGCACTTTTAGTATGGTTTGCATTACAGCAGCTACCGGCCATTGTTTTTTCCTCAAAACGACATCGTGTAAAAAAGTTCTAAGGTAATTAAAAAGCCTATAGCCACTATAGGGTCAAGGAAGTCTCGTAATCGCAATTTTAATGGCCGTGTAGACCGCTAATATGCGTGTCAGTGTCTGGTTCAGTATGGGGCTTCTCGGAGGAGAGCCCTTCAAGAATTCCGCAGTGTTCGATATCGCTCTCAGTCTCACAACGTTGGCGTAAACTGCGTAGATCTTGTTCTAAAGATGTGAGGGCTTGGATGCGTTTAACTACGTGCTCAATATGGCTATCAACTAGATCGTTAATATCATGGCAGCTTTCAGATGGTTGGTCCTTTAGGGCCAGCAATGTACGTATTTCATGAAGGCTCATATCTAAACTACGGCAGTTACGGATAAACAGAATGCGACTTAGATGCTGCTCGTTGTAGATCCGATAATTACCCTCAGAACGATAGGGAGCCGGAATTAAGCCTTCTTTCTCCCAGTAGCGAATGGTCTCTACCTGACATTCTGTGCGTTTTGCTAATTGGCCTATTTTCATAAAGATATCCTCAAACCCTAAAGTAATTATAGGCTTGTTCAGGTGGGTGGTGAAATGAATTATCTACTCGCTAGGTATTAGTCGTTTGCTGGCAGACTGAGTAGCGATGTTCCGTAGGGGTGGAATAGAGATAGCCTTGAATAAGGTCAACACCCGCCCAACGTACAAAATCAGATTGCAGCTGGGTTTCAACGCCTTCAGCTACGATGATGCAGCCTTTAGATGAGCACAGTTTAATGATTTGATGGTAAAAGCTGGCAGCCCAGAGATCTGTTGGTACGTCGTTTAGCAGTTTTAGATCGAGCTTGATAATGTCGAAGGGTGCTTGCAGTAGCCGTTGCAAATTGGAATAGCCCGCACCAAAGTCATCCATGGCGATACTAAACTCATGCTGCTTTAAAAAAGACACGCGACGGGACACGATCTCATCACTAATATCGTGCTCGCAAATTTCCAAGACTAAACGTTGTTTTTGTTTCTCATCCAAATCTAATAGAACGTCCTGCCACAGTTTTTTAAAGAGCTGGTCACTAGCGATCAGAGGCCCGGCAAGATTGATCCAAATGCTGGATTCATCTTCAAACTGTGTATCAAGCGTGTCTTTAATCTGCTGGCTGGTCATTCTCAATAGCAGTTCTGTATTTCGATATAGATAAGGGATCAGTTCTCGCATGGGGATTTTGGCCCCAGAATCTAAGAAGAACCCCCTGCACAGAACTTCTCTTCCGTAGCCATTATCTAACCCCGCAGTAAAAAGCTCCTGTGAATACCAAACCAGGTGAGCTTCGCGGCCACTATAGTTAAACAGCATAAGTCGCCTCATCAGTATCTAGGCAAGAATAGATAGAGTCTTCATCTTTTAAACGTTGGCTAATCTCCTGAAGGAAACTCTGAATGTTCAGGTTATTTTCCATATTGATCAGGCGATTACCTTTGGTCAGCTTTAGATGATGAATGTAGTCACTGGTGTTATGGCATGTCTGTTGGAGTTTCTTGTAGCTCTGAGTCAGAGCAAGTTTTTGCTGGGCGCTTAGCTCGCTACCTTGCAGTGTCGGCACTAGGAAGCAGGTTTCTAGATCGAGATGAATAACCACACCTTTGATCAACCTTTTCAGCGCTTTATCTAGTTGAAGTAAGTGACAAAAATCACGTGCCAGTAATCGTTGAATATTGGCGATCTCTTCTTCAAGTTGCTTGTGCTGTGTTAATAACACGGCACTCCACTGATTATTGTTTTGCCCTTTGAGTAAAGCATTAGCGATGGATTGATTGGCACTAGCTAGGCGCATATTGATGTTCTCCTGCCAGAATTTTCCCGTTTGTAACCTGTACTGATTAAGTAGATGAATAAGGATATTGGGCTACAAAAACATAAGATGTAAGAAAAATACATCTTATTTCGTTTTTTAAATCTATGTCAAATCTATTTTGATGTTCCGGCATGGAGATGCTTCTAAGATCGACATAGTTAATGGGGGAATTTGGTGAATAGGCGGTTCCTTAACTATTCTGAATTGAGTTACCCCATTTGTATTAACTGTGGTTATGTCTGATAAAACGCCATCCATAGAAGCATTACAGAAGCGGATCCAAGAGTTGGAAGATGAGAATGAGCTTCTGTCTGATTTTGCAGGCCTGTCTTCCGATTGGTTTTGGGAGCAGGATGCTTCGTTTAGGTTTGTGCGATTTTGGGGGATGTTGACCGAGAAACTGCAGCGTAAACAAAGCCTTTTTATCGGAAAGCGACGTTGGGAAATGCCTATCCAAGGCCTAACCGATAAAGAGTTACAGGTGCATATCAATTGCTACGAAAAACACCTGCCTTTCCGCGATTTTGAATATGAAGTACCAGGGAATGATGGCGTTGTTCAGCACTATTCGGTTAGTGGTAAGCCTGCTTATGACCGAGAAGGTAACTTTACCGGCTATCGAGGGGTCGGGCGTAACTTAACGCTTCTACATAATGCTCAGCAGGCAGTGAAAGCCAGCCAGCAACAACTGTCGCAGATACTACAAGGTAGCCCTATTGCCACCTTTGTTATTGATAAAGAGCACAAGGTGACCCATTGGAATAAAGCCTGTGAGGCGCTGACTGGTGTACCTGCGAGTGAAGCAATTGGGCGTGATGATAGTTGGCGAGGCTTCTATGCTGAATCAAGGCCAACTATGGCCGATCTTGTTGTGGATAATGCACCCGCTGAAAAGATACAGGGGTACTACGGATATAACTTTGCTGTATCGAGTTTGATAAACGGCGCCTGTGAAGCTGAGGATCTTTTCCCCAACATCGGCCCTTCTGGACATTGGCTCCACTTTAATGCCTCGCCGTTGCTAGATACTGACGGAAATACAGTAGGTGCCATCGAAACGCTTCAGGATATAACTGATCGTGTAAAAGCTGAGCAAGCTGAAAAAGATCATCACCTCAAATTAAAACGGGCTCACGAGGAGTTGCAATCAACACTGCAGCAGCTAGTTGAAGCTAAAAAGCTCGCTGGACTTGGGCGTTTAGTTTCTGGTGTAGCGCATGAACTGAACTCTCCTTTAGGGAATATTCTCTTAGGATTAACGACAGCACAAAATAATTTGGAAGAGTTACAACACTCTTTTGATAACAGCAGCCTGAGTCAGTCTCAACTCCGTGCATATTTGGAAACAGAAGCGGAATCGATTGCTTTGATGGATCACAATCTCAATCGAAGCATTAATCTGATTAATCGCTTTAAAGAGCTATCAAGTGATACCAAAACAAAAGTTACTCGAAGTTTCTCTCTTCATGGCATTGCTAAAGGGGTTTTTGGTGCTTATTTGCATCGTTGTAAACAGAGACATATCGAATTAGCTAATAACGTTCCTCCAGATCTGAGGATTTGTAGTAATGAAGAAGCACTCGAACAAATTTTAGTAAGTCTCATAGAGAACAGCCTGAACCACGCTCAGCTAGAGGAGGGCAGCCTAATTGAGCTTGCCGTGTTTAAGGGAAAATCCGGTGTTGAAATCGATTTTTCTGATAACGGTCAAGGCATGGATGAGAAGGTTAAAGAGCACGCCTTTGACCCATTTTTCTCATCCAAAATGGGACATGGTACGTCTGGGCTTGGCCTCTATAGAGTCTATAACCTCGTCTCGGTTGTCTTAGGTGGCAGCATCAGTTTGCACAATAATGAGCCAGGTTTGCTCGTTAAACTAACTTTGCCTGATCTGTCCTGTGAGTGAAAACTCTGTGGGCATAAGCAGTCTAGGAAAGCGTCTATACTTAAATTCGTTACTCACCCAATAAGAATAAATTGAGCTTATGCGTAACTGTAACTCCATCATTGTGAACATAAATTTCGCGCAGATAAAAGTCGCTTTATTGCGCTTAATGCTGATTTGGATTGTTTCGTTCTATAGCTATCAAGCCATTGCTCAGCCTGATTTGAAAGTTATTACTGAGGATTGGGCTCCATACAATTATGAAGAAAATGGCGAGCTGAGAGGGTTCTCAATAGAGATTGTTCAGGCAATTATGGATGAGTTGGGCGAAGAGTATCCTATTTCAATCTATCCAGGGGTCCGAGGCGATCGGATGTTGGAAACCTTACCTAATGTGATGTACTTCTCTTTGTTCCGAACACCGGAAAGAGAAGCTAAGTTCAAATGGATCGGCCCTATATCCCAAGAAGCGATCTACTTTTACAAACGCAAAGATAACACCAAAATTTACCGTACGATTGATGATGTTAAAAAGGCAAATAACATCACCGTTCCTTATAAAGGGCTGGTCGCAAATAAGGTAGATGAGCTAGGTATTACCAATGTAATAAAGCTTTCTGCCAGAGATCGTCAATTCAGCCTATTATTTTCAAATCGAGCCGAATTGGCTGTAAATATTAGCCCTCTAGGCGTTGTTTATTATTTAAAGCAGATAGATAAAGCAGCAGATGCTCTGGTTCCCACGCAGGTTAAATTACTGGAGTTTCCTCTCTATATTGCTTGCTCTAAAGAGATCCCAGATAGTGTGATCCAAAGGTGGCAGGCGGCTTTAGACAAAGTGAAAGCATCAGACAAATACGAACAAATTTACAGTAAATACCTAATGTAAAAGTTAACACTCTTCTTCTGAAAGGTTTGTCTCTCCTTTATGCCTGTCTCTATCTTAAATGGCTAAACCTGATATATCGCTTAAATTGAATTAATCATCATTTTGCTTGTCCGAGCTAAGCAATTAGAGATTATAAATAGGGAGATGAATGATGGGAAAAATCACAGGTGCGGTAGCGGGTACAGTTGCTCTGGGCGTTGCAATGAGTACTTCAGTTCAGGCTGGAGATGGCATGATCAATGTGAAAAGCCAACACAGCGTGGTTCAAACGGCCGATAAATTAGAAACGGTTTTAAACGCTAAAGGCATGACGGTATTTGCCCGAATTGATCACAGCGCTGGCGCTGAGAAAATTGGTAAGGAGCTACGAGATACTCAGTTGGTCCTTTTCGGAAATCCAAAAGTTGGTACGCCCTTGATGCTTTGCGCACAAAGTGTCGCGATCGACCTGCCGCAAAAAGCACTGATCTGGGAAGATGAGGAAGGCTCTGTTTGGTTAAGTTATAACGATCCATCCCACTTAGCTAAGCGCCACAATATTCAAGGGTGCGATGAAGTACTAAACAAAGTGTCAGGTGCTCTGGGTAAGTTTGCAAAGGCGGCTACGGAGTAGGAGAAAAGCGGGTAAAAACAGCTTAGATCGGCTGAATACAGCAAAAAGCGATCAGATCAGATGCAAATCATTCTAGTCGTCATTCCAGCGAAGGGTGGAATCTAATTTTCTCTTCAACCGCCTTTAAGCGGAATGGTTTCATTAGCATTTATAAGCCTTTGACCGTGTTTAGCTGTTTCTAGCTGGGTTCTACAGCTTTATCTATTCCCTTGAAAATACTTTCTGTACCTACTAGTATGTTTGTTACTTGAATATTGAGCACACTAAGTTATGGCTGCTACGCGTGAGTTATTGATCGATACCATGAAGCAACTGCTTTGGGAGCGGGGCTATGATGCCACTAGTCCTAATCAGGTGTTAGAGCGTAGTGGTGTGGGTAAAGGCAGCTTCTATCACCATTTTAAAGGAAAGAAGGATCTGGCGATTGCTGCAATGGAATCCCGAACGGATGACTTGCTTGCTGAGTTTGATCAGATCATTGCGCAAACGGATGGTGATTGGTTAGCTCAAGTCAGTGCCTATTTGCGATTGCCTCGACATGCGTTGAAGGGATGTCGTATGGGGCGGATCGTTCAAGACCCTTCGGTCGAAGATGAACAGCTGTTAGCACCTTTGGAACGTTATTTTTCCACTATGCATAAACGCTTCACAGCGATTTATAGCGAGGCGCAATCATCCGGTGCATTAGTAAAGATCCATAAACCGGAAGCTTTAGCAAAGTTAACCTTGAGTGTCTTACAGGGCGGTTTTGTTGTAGGGCGAGCGGTGCAGCAAGATGATACGGTGGGTGATGTCTGCGAGAGTTTCTTAGATATGTTAGCAGCACTGAAAACGAACTAGAAATCGTTGAGAAACAGCCTGTTTAATTACAGGCTTTTTTTGAAATATAAATTGTACCTACTGGTATGTACAGGATTTTTTAGAGGTATAGTTAAGGAGGTAATATGAAAATTTATCTGAATCAGAACATCTTACTGATGCTGCTATTTATAGCAGTGTATGGCTCTGGATTCGTTGGGGCGAAGCTTGGCTTAGGTTATAGCGAACCGTTTACCTTTTTAGCTGTACGTTTTGCGATTGCGGGTGGCTTGCTTGCACTGGGAGCGGTATTACTCAGTGCACCTTGGCCGAAAAATCCTGGGTGGATTTTAGTAACCGGAATCTTAATGCAGGGGCTGTTCTCGGTAGGCGTATTTTACGCACTTTACTTGGGAATGAAGCCTGCCGTATGTGCTTTGATTATTGCGTTGCAGCCATTGTTAGTCACAGTGTTGGCAGGACCATACCTGAAAGAGCAGGTCACGGGCTGGCGCTGGCTTGGTTTGCTGATAGGTATCAGTGGTGTAGCGGTCGTTGTAGCTGATGGGCTAGCTGTTGAAGGGATTAGCTGGACGACCCTAGTCTGGGCTCTAGTTGGGTTATTGGGGTTATCGCTAGGGCAGTTAATTCAGAAAAAGCACTGTGCTGATATGCACTTGATCAGCGGTGGGGCATTGCAGGTATTAGGTACGGTCCCCGTGATGCTGTTGTTAGCGTTTCAATTTGAAACGATGCAGATGCAGTGGCATTTAGATCTTGTGTTGGCCATCTTCTGGATGGCAGTAGGCGTATCTTTAGGGGCGGTGAGCTTGCTCTATATCTTGATTAATCGAAACAGTGCATCACAAGTTGCCAGCGTATTTTATGGTATACCAGTCGCTGCTGCGCTAATCGCTTGGCCTCTATTTGAACAAGTACCAACCCCGGCAGACTGGGGCGGATTTGCAGTGGTAGTAATCGGTATATTAGTCGCCAATATCAGGTCGAAAGAGGCGATTACTCATGAAAATGTTGTGAATGAAACGCGCAGCAATGCTCCTCATAAGCTTCCGCTAGAAGCTCAATAAAGGCACTGATCTTGCGGGGTACATAGCGAATATTGGGGTAGATCGCGTAAATGCCGACATCGCGGTAAACCCATTCCTGTAATACTGGGACAAGTTCGCCGCTGGCTACCTCATCACGTACGAGGAAGACCGGCATAAACGCAATCCCAGTACCGGCAATTGCGGATTCTCTTAAGGTAACAAGAGAGCTTGCCTGAAAACGGCCATTTACTTTAATGCGATCGGGCTGGCCTTTTACTGTGATTGGCCAGTCATGAGGGCCGGTTTCTTGATACTTAAACTGCAGGCAGTTGTGCTCGTCCAGATCGGCTATCTTTTTAGGTGTGCCGTGCTCTTGTAAATACTCTGGTGAAGCATAAGCGTACCAACGGGATTGCACCAAAAGACGGGCTCGCAGGGTCGAATCGGATAAAGTACCAGTACGAATTGCGAGGTCAAAACCGTTTGAGATTAGATCTTGAAAGCTATCCTTAATCACCATCTCTACTTTCATCTCTGGATAGCGTTTTAGATACTCATCGACGACGGCAGGAAGGAAGAACTGACCCGAGATCATCGGTGCAGCAATACGTAAAAGGCCTTGAGGCTGCTCAGCATGTTGAGACACTGCTTGCTCGGCTAGCGCTACACCACTCTCTAGTTGCTGACAGTGATGATAGAACTCTTCACCCGCTTCTGTAAGGTTCAGCTTTCGCGTAGTGCGGATCAGCAATTGCACGCCTAAATGTTTCTCTAGCCGCGAAATATGTTTGCTCACTACAGAGCTTGCAACGCCCCTTTGTTCCGCTACAGCGCGGAAAGACTTGAGTTTCACCACTTGGGCGAACAGCAGCATATCATCCAGATTATTCATATCGGTTTTATTATTTAATATTTGGAATCAATTAAATTCGATTGTGCACGCTAATTTAATTATAGCGTTTGAGCTAACCTATCTCAAAATCATAATAACTAGGGAACCTACGAATAAGTCCTATACGACTTTGCTATGCCCCTTGGGTACAGGCTTAAAGAGCAATTGAAGCACGAGGCAATGATTACAGGCATGCTGGTTGCCTGTCGAAAATCATTAACAAAGTGATTCGGTTGCTCTGTAAGCCCCGTAGGGTGGGCTCTAAAACGACCATCTACTTTGTCAGTCAGCTTGAAAAGGTCCAGACATTTCGCTGCACTGGCTTTCACGTATCTGGTCGTTTTATAGCTCACTGAGAAAGTATGAGACTTATCAGTAGGTTCCCATAAGCTCAACTGACAGGATCGCATCATGCAGGAACAGGATAAATACCAAGAATTTATTGCTGAAGCCGCTAAGTTTTTTCCGGAAAAGCGGATTATTACTGATTACCTTCGTACCCTTGCTTACGGTACAGATGCAAGCTTTTACCGCTTGCTGCCTAAGGTGATTGTGCAAGTGGCGGAAGAGTCCGAAGTGATCCGTCTGATGGCTTTAGCGACAAAACTGAACCTGCCGATTACGTTCCGTGCTTCCGGCACCAGCCTGTCAGGCCAATCGATTACCAACTCGATCATGCTTTCCCTAACACCGGATTGGAAAGATTATGAAATTCTTGAGTCGGGTAAAAAGATCCGCATGCAGTGTGGCGTGCTGGGTGGCGATGCCAACCGTTATTTAGCACCTCTAGAACGCCAACTTGCGCCAATGCCAGCGTCGATCGATGCGGCTACTGCCGGTGGTATAGCTATTAACAATGCGGCGGGTATGAACTCTATGGACACATACGGTGTGATGGATTCAGCTCGATTTGTACTCTTAGACGGTACTGTTCTGGATACTGGCTCAGAAGAGAGCCGTGAAGCGTTCCGCGTAAGTCATGCAGGCATGATTGCCGACGTAGAAGCGCTTTCCAAAAAGCTTCGCAATAACACCGCGTTAAGTAAACGTATTTTGCGTAAGTACGAAGTTAAAAACACCACAGGCTATGGTTTACGCTCCCTTATCGAGTGGGATGATCCAATCGATATCATCGGGCGTTTGATGATCGGTTCTGAAGGCACGCTGGGCTTTATCTCCGAGATTACACACAACACGATTCGTAAATACCCGCTAAAAGCCTCTGCATTTTTGGTCTTCCCTGATATCCGTACAGCAAGTATTGCGGTTACGCGTTTTAAGCTAAATAAAACGCCGGTATCTGCAGCAGAGATGATCGATTACTTTGCGCTTAAAGCGGTACAACACATGGATGGTGTACCAAGTTATATCCAAGGTGTTCCAGAAGGTGCGACAGCGATCTTGGTTCAAGCCGAAGCCGATGAACAAGAGGTTATAGAAAGCCATATCGCGACGATTCTTGCTGAGATTGATGATCTAGAATTGGTTGTGCCTGCAAGTTTTACCGATAAACCATCGGAGTATCAGGCGTACTGGAATGTGCGTAAAGGGATCTTCCCTGCGGTGGGTGCAACGCGTCCGAAAGGCACGACAGCGCTGATCGAAGACGTCGCTTTCCCAATCGAAACGCTAGCAGATGCGCTGGTGGATCTTCAGCAGTTGATGCAGAAATTCGGTTACGATGACGGTGTTATCTACGGCCATGCATTAGATGGCAACCTGCACTTTATTTTCTCTCAAAGCTTTAGCAGTAAAGAAGAGGTCGATCGTTACGAACGCTTTATCGATGAAGTCTGCGATGTTGTTGTCAACAAATACGATGGCTCTCTAAAAGCGGAACATGGCACCGGTCGTAATATGGCTCCTTTCGTCCAGAAAGAGTGGGGTGATGAAGCCTACAGCGCCATGCTGGAGATCAAGCGTATCTTTGATCCACAGGGCATCCTAAACCCAGATGTTATGATCACGCAAAATCCAAAACTGCATATCAGCAATCTTAAGCCGATGAAAGCCGTAAGCGATATTGTTGATCAGTGTATCGAGTGTGGTTTCTGTGAGCGTATGTGCCCATCGAAAAATCTAACACTCAGCCCGCGCCAGCGTATTATTGGCAAGCGCGAACTGGCGTTGTTAGAGGGTGAAAACCAGCAAGCTTTCGCTGATGAATATGACTATATGGCTGTGGATACCTGTGCAGGCTGTGGCTTGTGCTCAACGGTTTGCCCTGTAGGCATCAATACCGGTGATTTGGTTCGACAGCTTCGCCACGAGCGTCATGCCAGCCGAGAAGGTATGTCCGAATGGATCGCTAATAACTTTGGTACGGTTACCAAAGCGGCGAAAACCGCCTTTGGTATAGCTGATATGAGTCACGGCTTGCTGGGTAGTAAAGCCATGGGTGCGGTAACGCGTACCGCGCGTAAACTCTCTGGTAATAAGATTGGTTACTGGAGCCCAGAGATGCCGACCCCTGCACCTAAACTGGAGACTGAAAAGCGCCAACCAGCTCAGCCAACTAATACCTCAGGTAACAAACTGAAAGTGGTTTACCTACCAAGCTGTGCTAGCCGTACCATGGGCCCAGCACGCGGCGCAGAAGAACAAACTTCGCTTGTGGACAAAACAGAAGCGCTACTACGCAAAGCAGGCTTTGAGGTTATCTATCCACAAAACCTTAAAGAGCAATGCTGCGGTATGCCGTTTAAGAGTAAAGGCATGTTTAACCAGGCCGAATCTAAAGCCTCTGAAACCGTGGATATGCTGCTAGAAGCGAGTAATGGCGGAGAGATTCCCGTTTACTGCGATACCAGCCCATGTACGATGCAGCTGAAACAGAATCTAGATTCTCGTATCAAGCTATATGAGCCGGTCGATTTTATTCACACCTTTATGATGGACAAGCTGGACTTCAACCCTGTGGATGACAAAGTTGCGCTGCACATAACCTGTTCCGCACGTCGCTTAGGTCTCGATCAGAAAATTGTCGAAGTGATGAATGCCTGCAGCACCAATGTTGTAGTTCCAGATCAGATTATCTGTTGTGGTTTTGCCGGTGACAAAGGCTTCACTACACCAGAACTGAATGAATCAGCACTACATACCCTAGCGGATCAAGTTGTAGGCTGCAGCAGCGGCTATTCGACCAGCCGTACCTGTGAAATCGGTCTAAGCCACCACTCCGGTATCGACTACCAGTCCATTGTCTATCTGGTAGATCAGTGTACTGAAAGGAAGGTGTAGGAATAGAACGCTTCGCTTTTAGGACGCCACTACGTGGCTAGAGGAAAAGCCAGTTCAAGTTATTACAAGGATGTTTTAGCTGAAACCTGCGTTCCTCGGCTTTCAGCTGTTTTTGATATTCTTAATTACTTCTTTGCCGTCTCTTACCTGCCAGCTGTGACGGAATCCCACCCTTTCTGAATCTCTGCTTTAAGGGTTTCTAGTTTTAACTGCCTGTGCGGCATTTCGTTGTTCCAGTAGACGCAGATCTTTCCGTACAACCCCGGTAGTTAACTGATGACTGATTATTTTCTAGAAAAATGGCTAAAAAATATCGGTTTAGTGTCTAGGCTTAGGTAATAAAGCTAAATTGAACGGATAGGGATATGCCTGCCATAGAAGTAAAAGCTTTTTATCAATCTGACATCGGGAGTGTCAGTTATATTATCGCTGATCCCGAGAGTAGGGAATGTGCGGTGATTGACCCTGTGTTGGGCTTTAATCCTGTTTCGGCACGCATTGATACAACACCGGCCAAGGCATTAGTCGGCTGGATCGAAAAGCATGGCTACACTACTCGCTGGTTACTGGAAACGCATATTCATGCTGATCATTTGAGTGCCGCAGGCTACATACAGCAATGCGTTGGAGGTGAAACGGCTATTGGCAGCGGTGTGGTTGAAGTACTGGAAAAGTTGATTCCCCTATTTAATCTTGAAGGGCGGGTTCCTAATGACGGTAGCCAGTTTCAGCACCTGTTGGAGAATGGAGCAGAACTACCTCTAGGCAATAAAACGATTCGGGTATTACACAGCCCTGGTCACACTCCCGCCTGCGTTAGCTACCTGATAGAAAACTCGCTTTTTCTTGGTGATGCCTTGTTTATGCCTGACGTTGGTAGTGCGCGATGCGATTTCCCGGGAGGTAATGCCAAAGCGCTTTACCAGAGTATTCAGCGCTTATATAACTTACCCGGCTCTACAACGGTGTATGTGTGTCACGATTACCCATCAGAGCAAAGACCGCTGCCTTGTTGGCAAAGTACAATCGAAGAGCAGCAGCGGTTGAATATCCACCTGTCAGGTCAAACCAGTGAAGCTGAATTTATTAAGATGCGCGAACAAAGAGATAAAGGCTTACCGCTTCCAGGGGCAATGCTTGCCGTCGTTCAACTTAATCTAATGGCAGGGCATTTACCTGCTCCTGATATAAATGGCCGTAGTTATCTGAAAATACCGATCAATATTTTTTAAAAGAGGATTGGCAAGTAGCTTAGGAGGTTACTCTAGATAAGGTTGCCTAATGCGGGTATATGTTCCATCCATAAACATCCTTCCTAAGGCTTGTTGTAACTTGTGTATTATTTCGTCTGGAACTTGTTTATTGAATGCCAGGTAATAATCATAGCGGTCTTCAAACGGAATCAGCTTTTCTATAGCTGAAAATTCATATCCGTATTGTTTAACGTGGTGAGCCGCGACGAGCTCTGTCGCATTCACCAAGTCCACTCGACCACTGAAAAATTTCTTATACATTGTGTCTTCTTGATTACTGTACTCAATCTTAAAACCTAGCTGTTCAAGCTGCTCGGCGGATGAAAACCCCCGAACACCGCCAACAACAAATTGAGTCGCTTCGGAAAGAGTATTGGCTTGAATATCATCACGTTTTTTCAATTTCCATAACCATTTCACTCGCGGGGCAACGGGGCCGACCCATTTAAAAAGATGCTCGCGTTTTGGAGAGCGGGTGGTTTCAAACAGCATGACATTCGGTTGGGTTTCAAGCATATGGTAACCCCGAGCCCATGGGTAAACCTTTATGCGGTTATCCACTATTTGAGTATCGGTACGTTTTAATAGCTCCTCTACTACTTCCACGACAAAATCAGCTGCTTTCTGGGTGTTGGTATCATAGTAAGTGTGTGGTGGTGTTTCTTCAGTGATGGCGTGTAGTTGATAAGGGGCGGCGTTCAGGCCACTAGAGAGAATGAATAAAATGTAGATGACGAAACGCATAAAGCATTACTCATTTAACAAAGGGTAAAGTCTAGTCGGAATTATAGTTGTTAATTTAATGGTTATGCTGGCAGAACGGCTTTACAGGTGGGTAGAACGGGCTTAGCCTGCGAGTGGTTAGGAGGAAAAACAAGGACGCTGGCGCTAGAGAACGCTTCGCTTTTAGGACGTCACTTCGTGGCTAGCAAGTTAAAGGGGTTAAAGTCCTTTAATTAAGGTAATAAAAAAACAGATAGTTTCATCGTCTGGTTTTTGCTTTTAAGTCTTTTTCTAACCACTCTAGAGGCGTAGCGGTCTGATCTAAAGCGAGCAGCCCGTTTCATTGCTAGACTACATACAGTTTTTTGTAGATCTGCCAGTGGAGCCCTAGTGAAGATCAGAACCCTCTGCCTCTCTCTGTTTTTGATACTGAATGTAAACACCCCTGTGTGTGCGGATGAGCATTCAGGGGTGACGCTCGTCTCTACGGAGTTGATGTCCGGCCTTTTGGAAAAAACAGAGACTGGGGTGGAAGGGATCTATCCCGATTTCTTTGCACAAGCCGCGAGCAAAGCCGATGTGAAATTACATTACCGTATCGTGCCGTGGTCTCGCGCTGTTTTAGAAACGGAAAAATCTAAGGAGTATCTTCTATTCCCACTCACTCGCACGACCGAACGAGAAGAACGTTTTAGTTGGTTGGCGAAACTGTGGGAAGTACCTATCTGCTTTCTGAGTGTGACTCAGCCAATTAATTCTTTTGAGGAGGCCAGGAGGCTAGAAGGGATTATGGTTTGGCGTGGTTCCTCTCATCAACAGAGGCTGATAGAGCTTGGGTTTGGCAACTTGATAGCTTTTGATGATCCCCGTTTGGTTAAACGGGTTGTAAAAAAACGAAAAAATGTAGCTTGGTATAGCCCTTGTAATGAGGCGCTATCCCTCTTTGGTTCGTTTAACGCAGAGCATGCGATCATTATCGGTAAGGTTGTGGATAATGAAGAGGTTTGGCTAGCCGGAGGGCATAATTACCTCTCTTCCGATGAAAGGCTACGCTTCTTAAATGCTGTGTCTGAGTTAGCACCTGAAGGCACACTAAGACGCAGAATTTTGATTGAAGGAAGATAGGGAATATTTCGTGTTATTACAAAAAAGCCCAGACCGAAGTCTGGGCTTTGTGTTTTAAGCTTTTTCTAACAACTCTAGCGGCGCAGCCGCGTCCTAAGCGCGAAGCGTGCTAGAAGCGTAGCGATCTGTCTTACAGCGCTTCGATCTTACCGTATTGTTCTTTCAGCTTATCGAATGCTGCTTGAGAGCCTGCAAGCTTCTCACGCTCTTTAGCGATAACCGCTTCTGGTGCATTGGATACGAACTTCTCGTTACCTAGCTTACCTTCAACACGGCTGATCTCTTTCTGTAGCTTGTCTAACTCTTTCTGTAGACGAGCAAGTTCAGCATCTTTGTTGATTAGGCCGGCCATAGGTACCAATACTTCCATATCGCCCACTAGCTGAGTTGCTGCCATTGGTGCTTCATCACCGGAATTTAGCCATGTGATGCTGCTTAGCGATGCTAGTTTAGATAGGAAGGTACGGTTAGCTTCTAGACGTTGTTTGTCTAGGTCGCCACCGTTCTGGAACAGTACGTCTAGCTCTTTAGCAGGGGAGATGCCCATCTCACCACGGATGTTACGAACACCTGTGATAACGCCTTGTAGCCATTCGATCTCAGCTTCTGCATCGCTATCGATCTTGTCAGTGCTTGGCACAGGGTAAGCCTGAGTCATGATCGTATCGCCTTCAACACCGGCTAGACCTTTAACCTGCTGCCAGATCTCTTCAGTGATGTACGGCATGATTGGGTGAGCAAGACGTAGGATCGTTTCCAATACGCGAACTAGGGTGCGGCGAGTGCCACGCTTAGCGGCTGCGGAAGCATCTTCGTCCCATAGTACTGGCTTAGAAAGCTCTAGGTACCATGCACAGTAGTCGTTCCAGATGAAGTCGTATAGTGACTTAGACGCCATGTCGAAACGGTATTCGTCGAAGTGTTTAACTACTTCTGCTTCTACCGCTTGTAGGCGGCTTGCGATCCAGCGATCTGCCAGTGACAGTTCGATATCACCGCCGTTCTGACCACAGTCTTCGCCTTCAGTGTTCATTTGCACGTAACGTGCAGCGTTCCAGATCTTGTTACAGAAGTTACGGTAACCTTCTAGGCGCTTCATGTCCCAGTTGATGTCACGGCCAGTTGAAGCCAGTGCAGCAAGGGTGAAACGTAGCGCGTCGGTACCGTGTGCCTGAATACCTTCTGGGAACTCTTTCTCTGTACGTTTGCCAATTTTAGCTGCCTGTTGCGGCTGCATCATATTGCCGGTACGTTTTTCTAGAAGCGTATCTAGCTCGATACCGTCGATCATATCCAATGGGTCCAGTACGTTACCCTTAGACTTGGACATCTTGTCGCCGTTTTCGTCACGGATTAGGCCGGTAACGTAAACAGTTTTGAATGGTACTTGTGGGTTGCCGTCTTCATCTTTCATGAAGTGCATGGTCATCATGATCATGCGTGCTACCCAGAAGAAGATAATGTCGAAACCAGTTACTAGCACATCAGTCGGGTGGAATGTCTGTAGGCGCTGAGTGTTTTCAGGCCAACCAAGTGTGCCGAATGTCCATAGTGCCGAACTGAACCATGTATCTAGAACGTCATCGTCCTGACGTAGTTCAACTTCTGGATCTAGACCGTATTTTTCGCGTGCAGCTTCTTTGTCGTTCGCTACATATACATTGCCTTCGTTATCGTAGAAGGCTGGGATACGGTGGCCCCACCAAAGCTGACGAGAGATACACCAGTCTTGAATGTCGCGCATCCAAGCGTTGTACATGTTCTCGTACTGCTGTGGTACAAATTTGATATCGCCTTGTTCTACTGCTTCAACTGCTGGTTTTGCTAGCGTTTTAGCATCAGCAAACCACTGGTCAGTTAGCATTGGCTCGATAACTACGCCACCACGGTCGCCGTAAGGAACCGTCATGTCGTTTTCTTCAGTTTTAACTAGCAGGCCTGCTGCTTCGAAATCGGCAACGATTTCACGACGTGCCGCGAAACGTTCCATGCCACGGTATTTCTCCGGGATGTTAGTGTCGATGTCGTTGTTTGGCGTACCGTCAGTGTTAAAGCCTTCACCTTCTTCGCGGATATCAGCGTTGTAGGTTAGGACGTTGATCATTGGCAGATTGCAACGCTTACCAACTTCGTTATCGTTGAAGTCGTGTGCAGGTGTGATTTTTACGCAACCTGTGCCTTTTTCCATGTCAGCATGTTCGTCGCCAACAATTGGAATACGACGGCCAACAAGCGGAAGAACGATCTCTTTACCGATCAGATCGTTGTAGCGCTCATCTTCAGGGTTAATTGCAACACCGGTATCACCTAGCATTGTTTCCGGACGAGTCGTACCTACAACGATGTGGTCTTCGCCAGCCGCTGTTTTTACACCATCAGCTAGTGGGTAACGTAGGTACCACATCTTGCCTTTGGTTTCTTTGTTCTCAACTTCCAGATCTGAGATCGCAGTGTGAAGTTTAGGGTCCCAGTTTACTAGGCGCTTGCCGCGGTAAACCAAGCCTTCGTCGTATAGACGGATAAATACTTCTTGAACCGCGTGGTAGAAACCAGAGTCCATTGTGAAACGCTCGTTCGCCCAATCTACAGAGTTACCTAGGCGACGCATCTGGCGAGTAATTGTACCGCCGGACTCTTCTTTCCATTCCCAAATCTTTTCGATAAAGGCATCACGACCTAGATCGTGACGAGTCTGTTGCTTCTCAGCCGCTAGCTTACGCTCAACAACCATCTGCGTTGCGATACCCGCGTGGTCTGTACCAACCTGCCACAGAGTATTTTTACCCTGCATACGCTTGTAACGAGTTAGAGCATCCATGATGGTGTGCTGGAAAGCGTGACCCATGTGCAGGCTACCGGTGACGTTCGGTGGCGGAATCATGATGCAGTAAGAGTCACCTTCGCCTTGAGGTGCGAAGTAGTTGTTGTCTTCCCAGGTTTTGTACCAGGATTTCTCGATTTCGTGCGGCTGGTAAGTCGTATCCATTGCGCTCTGAGTCTTCTGAAAATCTGTCGAATTAGGCTGCCCGAGAGTTGCCGTGGGCAGCACGCATAAAGTCCAACATTATACAGGGTATAAGGGGTTAGTAGCTAGACGCTTTGCTTGCTAGTGGCTAGAAAAATCTCTAGCCACTAGCAACGACGAAGTCGTGTTCTAGTAACTGGCAGCTACACAGCGTTGTCCTGCTTCTATACTTGTAAGTATCAAAGTTATTGCGGAGGTACGAACATGAAACAATGTTATGCCACACGCGGTTTTTTACCTTGTCAGGATCCGGCGACTGAATTGGTTTTGGGGGAGCCTTATGCAGTACTGGATACGGTGGGTAATTCGTTACCGAGTTTGTTACTAGAAAAGGATGCTCGAAACTATCTGCGTCGAGTGTTTGTTCCCGATTGGCCCTATATCAATATCCCTGATGACCTTTGGCCGCAAGCGTGCCTTTACTATGTCAGGTTGGGTTTTATCGCGTCGGGTTATATCAATCAAATAGGGCAACCAAGTTGTCATTCTTTACCGGCTAACCTAGCCCGGCCTTTATGCAAAATTGCTGACCTGATGCAGCGACCACCCATCTTGAGTTACGACGGTTATGCGCTGTTTAACTGGCGACGGTTTGATATTCGTAAGCCTGTTCAACTGGGTAATATCGATACGATTCAGAACTTTGTTCATCTCTACGATGAGCATTGGTTTATCTTGGTCCATATCGAAATAGAGGCTCTGGCTGCGGATATCTTAGATGCCGTTCTAAGTCTGCAAGGTGAAGTTCAGCCCAGAGACGTTGATGCTGCACTCGATAAGATCGCTATGGCAATGACGTCGATTATTCAGGTATTGCAACGAATACCTGAGCGTATGTCTGATGAGCTGTATTTCTCTAAATTCCGCCCCTACATTGGCCAATTCCAAGATGTGGTGTATGAAGGTGTGAATATTGATCCGATCAGCTACCGAGGTGAAACCGGCGCACAGAGCTCCATCATGCCGTTACTCACAGAGTTTATGAAAATCCCTCACCAAGACAATCGCTTAACCCGACATTTGTACGATATGCGTCAGTACATGCCGGTTGATCATCGAGTTATGTTGGAACAAGTACGTGCTATGCCTGATGTTAAAACTGTGGCGAATTCCGATAAGTTTGATGCGGTGTTAGAACTGATGGCTTGCTTTCGTGAAGTGCACTATCACTGGGCGATTAAATACATCGCACGGCGTTGTAATGATCAGCAAGGCACCGGTGGTACACCATACATGCGCTGGCTTAAATTCCTGATTGAAGAAACCCGCGGGCATAAAAAGTCCGGCGGGAAAGGGACGGTTGTGGCTTGAATTAGTTGCTAGGACGGCTGCGCCTATAGAACGCTACGCTTGCTAGCCACTAGCCACTAGCCACTAGCCACTAGCCACTAGCCACTAGCCACTAGCGTTTACGCATATCATGCATATCAATCTGAATGCCATTAGATTGATAGAGCTTGTAGTTTTTGCGGGTTGAGGCAAGGACATCTTCTGTTTGCACGACGACTTCTAAGATTCGGTCGAATCCTAGCGCGTCTTCTGGAATATCTAAATTCAGATTTACGAATACGTCTTTATGTTGCGGGCGTTGTTGATCCCAGCCGATTTGTACACCGGCTTGTAAGTCTTCGCCTACCAGTTGGTGTGGGATAAACGCTTCGGGGCGGTATTCCCAGAGAAGCTGATCAATATGTTTGGCTTCACTTTCATTTGCGGTTTGGATGTAAAGTTGGTGCCCTAGCGCACGGATCTTTTCGACTAAACGGCAAAGGAAGCGACCGCGGGCATCCGGGTCGCTAGAAGGTAGTACATAGAAATCAGCTTTACTGGTCATCGGTTACTAAGCCTGAGGCTTATTCCTCGTCTGCTGATTGGTTTAGCAGGTACTGAGTTAGTAGCGGTACACAGCGGCCTGTAGCGCCTTTGTTTTTACCACCGCTATGCCAAGCAACACCTGCAATATCCAAGTGAGCCCAACGGTACTCTTTAGTGAAGCGAGATAGGAAGCACGCTGCTGTGATCGTGCCGCCTGGGCGACCACCGATATTTGCGATATCAGCAAAGTTAGAATCTAGCTGCTCTTGGAACTCATCCCATAGAGGTAGCTGCCAAGCTTTATCTGCTGCTTGGTTACCCGCTTGCATTAGCTCTTGAGCAAGATCGTCATTGTTAGATAGTACGCCAGTAGCGTGGTGACCTAGTGCGATGATGCAAGCGCCA
Organism: Neptuniibacter sp. QD29_5; assembly: GCF_047778125.1. Taxonomy (GTDB): domain Bacteria; phylum Pseudomonadota; class Gammaproteobacteria; order Pseudomonadales; family Balneatricaceae; genus Neptuniibacter. The sequence continues at coordinate 2,771,618 of NZ_CP180556.1, read as the reverse complement.
GTTAGCGTTGCGATATCTACAACTGATGCTGGCTCAAATTTGCCTGCGTAAGTTAGGGCATCGCAAAGAACCAAACGGCCTTCAGCGTCAGTGTTTAGGATTTCAACAGTTTGACCAGACATAGTCGTTACGATGTCGCCTGGCTTAGTTGCATGGCCGCTTGGCATGTTTTCAGCTGCAGCAACGATACCAACAACGTTGATCGGTAGCTCCATTTCACATAGCGCAGTCATTGCACCGAATACGCTTGCTGCACCACACATGTCGTACTTCATCTCGTCCATACCAGCGCCTGGCTTCAAGGAGATGCCGCCGGTATCGAAGGTAATGCCTTTACCTACAAGTACGTGTGGCTTATCGCCTTCTTCGCCGCCTTTGTATTCCATAACGATTAGCTTGGAAGGCTGCTCAGAACCATTGCCTACAGAAAGTAGGCAGTGCATGCCCAGTTCAGCCATCTCGTCTTCATCAACGATGGTTGCTGTTAGGCTTTCAAATTCGTCGTCTAGTTCTAGTGCTTGCTCAGCTAGGTAAGTCGGCGTACAGATGTTGCCTGGTAGGTTGCCTAGGTCGCGAGCAATGCTCATGCCGTTGACGATAGCTGTACCGTCTAGAAGGGCTGTTTCTGCAACTTCTGCATCGCCATCGTTAACAACTAGCGCAATTTGTTCCAGTTTTAGAGGATCTGCTTTTTTGCTCTTAGTTTCGTCGTATACGTAAAGCTCAGCGCCTGCCCATTCAACAACATGACGAAGTTGACGGTATTGATCAGCGTCGTCGCTTAGCTTGCAATCTAGCGCAAATGTTACGCTGCTTACGCCAGTGCCTTTAACGATGCCCATAACAGCGGTTACGGCTTTACGTAGGTTACGGTTGTTACGGTCTTCTTCTTTACCGAAACCAACCAGCAATACGCGCTTAGCAGTTACGCCCGGTACTTTGTGAAGTAGAAGTGTTTGTGCTGTTTTGCCGCTGATATCACCTTGGTTGATGATTTCGCTAATGTATCCAGAGCTGGCGCTGTCGACTGCTTTCGCTGCAGGGGATAGGTTGCCATCAGCTTCAACTGCGATGACTAGACATTCTGTTTCTAGTGACTGAATCTCACCATTTACAATTTCAAAATCCATGTTAGCTCCAAACTCACGGCCAGCAGCCGTCTAAACAAGACATTAGGTGCGGATTAAAGGATAATGCCGATACTTTAAAACTCAGTACCTAGGCTTTGACAGATAATTTCCGCTGTAAAGGCCCATAATATAAACCATTTTTGTGTCGGTAACAGTTTCGTAGGGACATAGAGTGATCGTTTTTCGTTATTTATCTCGAGAAGTGCTACTCAGCATGTTGGCGGTGAGTTCGGTTTTACTCGTCATCATTATGAGTGGACGTTTTGTTAGATACCTTTCCAAGGCGGCGGCCGGTGAATTAGATCCGAGTGTATTGTTTGCTATTATGGGGTATCGCTTACCGGGATTCCTTGAACTGATTCTTCCCTTAGGTTTATTTCTAGGCTTCTTGCTGGGTTATGGTCGACTCTATCTTGAGAGTGAGATGACGGTACTCGAAGCCTGCGGTATGAGCCAGAAACGATTAGTGGCTTATTCCATGGGTCCCGCTTTGTTGGTGGCTGTTGCTGTGGGCGTTTTATCTGTTTTTGTTTCTCCTTATGGCGCTTCTGAAACAAATAAAATCTTTGATGAGCAAGAAAGTCGCAGCGAGCTAGAAAGCCTTGTGCCGGGGCGCTTTCAGAAGAATCAGAACAGTGCGCGGGTGACCTATACCGATTCAGTAAATGAAAATGGTGAGCTCGGTTTGGTCTTTATGGCTGACCGCAATCAAAGCACTAAGCGTTTGCAGATTACCTTAGCTGAATCCGGAAGTATGTTGACTGATACTGAACGAGATCAGCGTTTCTTAGTGCTAGAAGATGGCTTCCGTTATGAAGGTGTTCCGGGCAAAGCGGATTACACTGAGCTTGGATTTAAGCGATACGGCTCAGAGGTTGAGCGTAAAAACCAAGAGATACGTTATGACAAAGTAGAGGCGCTTCCTACGTCTGTACTTTGGGATTCGGATGAACCTAAGCATCGCGCCCAACTGAACTGGCGTTTATCTCTACCTGTACTGGCGATCGTAGTTACCCTGTTGGCGGTGCCTTTAAGCCGTGTTAATCCACGCCAAGGGCGTTTTGCGCGCCTAGTTCCGTCGATTATTATCTATCTTTTATACCTCACGATTTTGAGCAATATGACCAGTAAAGTGAGTGACGATGAAGCTGCGCCGATTGCTATCTGGATGGTGCATTTTGTCTTTGCTTTGTTTGCGCTCAATATGATTGTTTTTGGCCGTTTCTGGAGTCGGGTATTTAACCAAATTCCTATGCCGACTTTGCGTATGCCATGGAGTAAGAAAACGTCATGAAGCTATTAGATCTGTATATTGCGCGTCATGTCTTAGGTGGCTTCTTGGTGGTTCTGCTGGTGGTTGCAGGGCTAGATATGTTGTTTGCTCTAGTTGAGGAACTTAAAAATGTTGAAGGTAGTTATACCTTCGCTGCTGCGGTTGAGTATTCTCTGCTAACCTTGCCGCGCCGTATTTATGAGTTTATTCCTCTCTCAAGCTTGATCGGCTGCTTGTTAGGTTTGGGTATCCTTGCATCGAGTTCTGAACTTACGGTTATGCGTGCAGCAGGTATCTCGACTTTAGGGATTATCTTGTCTGTTATGAAACCGGTATTGCTGATTATTGCGTTTGCATTAGGTCTTGGTGAATTTGTAGTTCCGCATACAGAGCAGCAGGCGCAGAGTCACCGCCAAGTAGCTCAAACGGGTAGCCGAGCGATTAATGATGCCAGCCGTGTTTGGCACCGAGATGAGCGTACATTCCTACATATCAATGCTGTAATTCCTGATGGCTCTGTTCGCGGCGTAAGTCGTTATGAGTTCAATGAAGATCTCACTCTTGCCCGCTCTAGTTTTGCCAAAGTAGGGCGTTACGAAGAGGGCAAGTGGGTACTTACGAATGTTCGTGAAACTCGTTTTCCATCGGCAGAAGATCGAGCGACACCAGCGACATCTTCTGTGACTACGAGTACCTTAGAATCCGAAGTTTGGGAAAGCGGTTTAACGCCTGAACTCTTAAAAGTTGTAATGGTTCAACCGACTAACCTATCGATGAGTGGCTTGCTATCTTACAGCGAATATCTCAATGAGCAGGGCCTAGCATCCTCCCAATACCGTGTGGCTTTCTGGAGCAAGCTCCTCTTACCGCTAGCTGTATTCGCTTTAGTATTGGTTGCTGTTTCTTTTATCTTTGGCCCATTGCGAAGCGTAACCCTCGGGCAGCGCTTGATCACCGGCATCATCGTAGGCCTCGCATTTAAACTCACTCAAGACATCCTCGGTCCTACCAGCGCCGTATTTGGGTTCGCACCGTTTGTTGCGGTGATCATCCCAATTCTGATTTGTGCGGGGTTTGGTTTCTGGTTGCTTAATAGGGCTAGATAAGGCGAGCGAAGCGCGGCTAAACCCTGCTAAAGTCAGTGAAAAACAGTATAAGCTAAGGGAAGAAGCATCCTAAACAGCGATTGAAATAGTTTGGGAATTTTTAATAGTCATTAACAACAAGGAGGTTGTTATGAGCTTTGAAACACTTCACGTCTGGAAGAAAGCTTGTAATTTGAGTTGTGAGCTTTATCAGCATTTTGCTAATTGTAGGGATTTGGGGTTTAAAGATCAGATTACCCGAAGTGGTTTATCTATCCCCAGTAATATTGCAGAGGGTTTTGAGCGAGGTTCAGTGAAAGAAAAGAGAAAATTCCTTTTCTATGCTCGAGGATCAGCTGCTGAGTTACGTACTCAAATACTTATTGGCTGCCAAGTAGGGTTTGTTGAGCCTAGTTTGGCTGAAAAGTGGTCAGCGGAGCTGTTTTACATTAAGAAAATGATCAATACATTAATCCAGCAATGTGGGGATTAATGTATTGCCTTTCGCTGCCTTCGCCCGTTTTTAGCGGTATTAAGCTGGTTTTATCTGCCTTTATTCTAAAATCTTCGCATTCTTCGGTAGTTCTACCACATGTGTGCCTGACGCTAGGTCATGCCATGTCATCTTCTGTTTGTTGATAAACATCCACAGGAAGCCTACGCCGAATGCCGATAGGGAGATGATGCCTACAATGTAACGTATTAGGGATTGAGTGAAGTTAAGGCGGTAGCCTTCAGAGGTTTGTACACGTAAACGCCAAGCGAGCATGCCGAGGGTTTGACCGTTGCGCATCCAGAAGAAGGATAGGAATAGGTAAACAATGATAAATAGAGCTGACTGATACACGGCAAAGTAAGGGCTGGTATCTAGGGCTTCGCCGCCGTTGATGGTCATAAGTACACCGGTAGAGACCATTAATAAGGCTGCAACTAACATTAAGTCATAAACAAAAGCGCCTAAGCGTTTAAGTGGGCTGGCGATTTTGATATCGGCATAAGTTTCTTTAAAGGCTCGGCTCATTTTATTAATACACGTATAGGGTCGAGTTTAAGACTGGGCGTTACTTGCTGGTTTGCGAAAATTGCCCGCTAAAAGTTATCTATCTAGGCGTAGATTTTACATGGAAATGGTTGTGCTCTGCCACCGACTTGGTTTCAGGCAATAAAAAAGGCGATCATCTGATCGCCTTTTTAAAATATTGAGACGCTTATTCTGCAATGTACGTTTTACGGTACTCAGCAGCTAATGCTTTAGCTTCTTCAAGCTCGCTTGGGTTTAGCTTCATTACCAAACGTTTTTCAATAGCTTGTGCAGTTTTGTTACCCAATTCAGCAGCATTGTGCATCCAAGCGTAAGCTAGGATGTTTGTATCCTGATCTTTCTGAGAACCGTGGTTGTTAGAGTATAGCGTACCCAAGAAGAACATCGCGTCAGTGTGACCTTGGTTAGCCGCTTTACGGTACCAACGTTCTGCTTCTTCGAAGTTTTGCTCAACACCTGTGCCGAAGTTGTAGCAGCGGCCGATGTTGTGCTGTGCAGCGACATAGCCTTGATCAGCGGATTTTAGGTACCATTCGATTGCCATATCAGCGTTACGTGACATGCCGTAACCGAACTCTGCCATTTCACCCAAACGGTTTTGTGCTTGAGCATCACCAGATTCAGCGGCAGGTTGAACGGTTTTTAGTTCAACTTTGTATTCTTTGTCTTTCAGAGCACGCAGGCTGTTTACGTTAGCCATATGGCCTTGAGAAGCACCGCGCTTGTAGTAACGGCGTGCTTTAGCTTCGTCTACCTCAACGCCCCAGCCATTCTCATACATCTGGCCAAGCATGTTGAGTGCATCTGGATCGCCTTCTTTTGCCAGTGGCTTCAGCTCTTCAAGGGCTGTTGCGTAGTCTTGCTTGTCAAAGGCTAAAGAGCCTTTGCCTAGATCGGCTGCCATTAGGTTTGTTGTACCAATGCTCAGCATTAGACTTGTAGCTAAAAGAATCTGTTTCTTCATCGAGTGTTGCCCGCATAAATTAGTTTGGGTTCGAGAGAGGCCGACGATTATACCTATATTGGAAAAATTTTGTTTGCTCCAAGTCGTATTTACCTCACCAGTACTTCATAAATGACCGTAGTCTCAGTATAAAGTTTTATTAAGCACTATCTAATGTTTTGTTTTTACTGAAAAAATAAGCGCTTTCTATTAGTCAGATACTAATTTTTGTACCTAAACTAGATTGGTAAACGTAATTATATAAAAGATATTTTTAAGATACATCATATCTTCTTGTATTTAGATCGATTGATATAGGTACTGATATCAATGTTTTTGCCAGTTGATCTAGGTAGCATCCCATGATTGCTTGATCTTATTCGAATTGGTTGATGTATGAATTTGAATGCTATTGAAATAGAGGCGGCACCGTTAAAGGCGATACTTACACCTAGTGTTATAACTGTTTCACCGGATGTGCCCTTAAAAACGGTGCTTGCGTTAATGCAGCAGCATTCGATCAGTAGCATTGTCGCTGTCGGTGATTCTGCTAAGCCTGTAGGTATCTTTACCGAGAAAGATGCCATTCGTTTAATGCTTGATGATCATTCGATCTCCTCTTTATGCATGGCTGATGTAATGAGTCAGCCTGTGAT